>NZ_JBFREY010000006.1:0-471598 GCF_052114545.1 Pseudomonas sp. KB_12
GCCCACGACCTGGCCTACGTGCTCTACACCTCCGGTTCCACCGGCCAACCCAAAGGCGTGATGAACGAACACGGCGCCTTGATGAACCGTCTGCATTGGATGCAGGACGCCTTCCCGATTGGCCCGAACGACCGTGTGCTGCAAAAGACCCCGTACAGCTTCGACGTGTCGGTGTGGGAGTTCTTCTGGCCGCTGATCACCGGCGCGACCCTGGTGGTCGCTCGTCCGGACGGTCATCGCGACCCGGCCTACCTCAGCCAGTTGATCCAGCAGGAACGGGTCACGACGTTGCACTTCGTACCGTCGATGCTGCGGGCCTTTGTCGAAGAGCCGAGCCTGGTCGACTGCCAGAGCCTGCGCCAAGTGTTCGCCAGTGGCGAAGCCTTGCCGGTGGACCTGGTGCGGCGCTTCATGGGYCAACACCCGGCRGCGCTGGTCAACYTGTACGGCCCGACCGAAGCRGCCATCGACGTCTCGGTCTGGCGTTGCTCGGCGGACGATGTGATCGTGCCGATCGGCAAGCCCATCGCCAACCTGCGCTTGTACATCCTCGACGAAGCCCTGCAGCCGTTGCCGATTGGCAGCATCGGCGAGCTGTACATCGGCGGCGTCGGTGTGGCCCGGGGTTATCTGAAACGTCCGGACCTGAGCGAGGAACGCTTCCTCGCCAGCCCGTTCGTGGCCGGTGAGCGCCTGCGCAACCGGACCTCGACACCCAGCTCGCGGCCGAGCTGCCGGCCTACATGGTGCCGGCGGTATGGGTGCAAATCCCGGCCCTGCCCCTGAGCACCAACGGCAAGATCGACCGCAAGGCCCTGGCCGCCCTGCCTTTGCCAAACACCCAGAAAGACTACGCGGCACCGCGCACCGACCTGGAACGCCTGCTCTGCCAGTTGTTCGGCGAACTGCTCGGCGACACCTTGACCGGCGGCCGCGAAGTCGGCACCTCGGACAGTTTCTTCGCCTTGGGCGGTGACTCGATCCTTGGCTTGAAACTGATCTCGCGCTTGCGTGAACAGGGCTATTCGCTCACGCCACGGGACTTGTTCCGTTCGCCGACCCCGGCGGCCCTGGCCCATGTGACCACGGCGCTGCTGACCCAGGCCGAACAAGGTGACGTGACCGGGCCGATGCCGCTGATGCCATTGCACCAGTGGTTCTTCGACCAGCAACAGGTCCAGGCCGCGCACTGGAACCAATCGGTGCTGGCCGACAGCGACCGTCGCCTGGAGCCGGCCATCGTGCAAGCCACGCTGGATCGGCTGGTCGCCCACCACGACGCCCTGCGCCTGCGTTTCACCGACGTCGACGGCCAATGGCAGGCGCACATCGCGCCGCTGGCTGCGGCCCAGTTGACCTGCTGCGAGCACCCGGAACAACTGCTGCAAGTCGCCCAGAACCTGGACCTGCAACACGGCCCGCTGTTTGCCGCGGCGCTGCTGGAAGGCACCCCGCAGCGCCTGTACCTGGTGGCCCATCACCTGGTGGTCGATGCGCTGTCCTGGACGCCGCTGCTGGAAGACTTCCAGCAGTTGTACCCGGCACTGGAGCGTGGCGAGAGCCCGACGTTGCCGGCGAAAACCACCTCGTATCGTCAATGGAGCGAGCACCTGCAAGCCCATGCCGCCAAGGTCGCTGCCGAGCATCGCTACTGGAGTGCCCAGATCGGCGCAAACCAGCCGCCCATGGCCACGGTCGCCGAACGCCAGACCCTGTCGGCTCGCTGGGATGCCAGCCGCACGCACCAATGGCTGACCGAATCCCAGGCGGCTTACCGCACCCAACCGGAAGAACTGCTGATCGCCGCCCTCGCCGCGACCCTGGCCGAGGCCGAACAGCGCAGCGACATCGTCGTGGACCTGGAGCGCCACGGGCGTGACGCACCGTTTGCCGGGCTGGACGTCGGCCGCACCGTCGGCTGGTTCACCACCCTTTACCCACTGCGAGTGAATGCCAGCGGCGCCGCGGGCGATCAGGTGCGCAACGCCAAGCAAGCCTTGCGTGACGTACCTGGCCTGGGCCTCGGCTACGGCTTGCTGCGCCAGCGCGGCGAGTTACCGGCCAGCCACGGTGATGTGCTGTTCAACTACCTGGGGCATGAGCAAACGCCAGCGGGCTGGTTGCGCGCCAGCAGCCTGACCCCGCCGCCGGACGTGGCCCCGGTGAACCGAGTGACCCATGCCCGAGAAGTGGTGGCCTGGCTGGAGGACGGCGTGTTGCGTGTCGAATGGCACAGCGTCACGCCGAATGCCGACAGCCGTTTGCCCGCTCGCCTGCTGGAACGTTTGCAGGCGCTGGTCGAACACTGCCTCGACCCGCAGGCCGGTTCGCTGATGCCTGCGGACTTCCCGCTGGCCAAAGGCATGAACCAGGCGACCCTCGACACCTTGCTCAAACGCCTGGGGCCGAAGAAGTGAGCCCCGGCACGACCTGTATTTGACTTAGAAGTGCGCCGTTCGCGGCGCACGTGTCTCCTCGTTTTTCTGGATTGAACACCGCCGCCATGCATGACCAAATCGAAAATATCTATTCGCTGACCCCGCTGCAAAAAGGCCTGCTGTACCACGAGGCCTATGCGCCCGAATCCCGGGTTTATTACCAGCAGATGAACATCGGCCTGGCCGGTGAGCTCGACCTCGCTGCGTTCCGCCTGGCCTGGGTGGCCCTGATGCAACGCCACGCAGTGTTGCGCACGGCGTTTCTCTGGGAGGAGCTGGACGACGCCTATCAGGTCATCCTCAAGGAAGTCGACCTGCCCCTTCGTGAAGTCGATCTACGCGGTCACTCGCAAGGGCTGGCAGCCCTCGCGGCAGAAGATCACGCACAGGCGTTCGAACTGGGTGCCGCCCCGTTGATGCGCCTGACCCTGGCACGACTGGACGATGTAAACGGCCAAGCACAGTGGTCGCTGGTCTGGACGCACCATCACCTGTTGCTCGACGGTTGGAGCGTCGGCTCGCTGCTCGCGGACTGGCGTGATCTGTATCGTGCGGCACGGCGTGGCCAGCACGCGTCACTGGAAACGGTGCGACCGTTCCAGGATTACGTGGCTTACCTCAGTGAACGCCCTTCGTCAGACGACTTCTGGCACAGCCGCCTGGCAGACTTCGCCAACACCACCCGCGTGCCCGAATCGGACCCGCGCGGCCTGGTCGCCGACCCGGTAGACGCTCGCCTGCCCTGCACCGAGCATTCCCTGAGGCTGGATGCCGCAACCACCGCTCGCCTGGCCGGCTTCGCCCGGAACCACAACCTGACCGTCAACACCTTGCTGCAAGCGGCTTACGCTTACCTGCTGGGTCGTCACAATGGCTCTGATGAAAGCCTGATCGGCGTCACCGTGGCCGGGCGCCCACAGCGTCTGAGCGGTGTCGAGCGCATGGTCGGCCTGTTCATCAACACCTTGCCACTGCGCGTTCGTTGGGACGATGCACCGACCGTGGGTCAATGGCTGGCGGGCATCCAGGACTGGAACGCCGAGATGCGCGAGCACGAACACACCCCACTCGCCAGTCTGCGGGCATTGACCGCGCTGCCGCCGGGTGGCGAATTGTTCGAAGCGATCATCGTATTCGAAAATTTCCCATTCCCCCGGGAGCTGGATCAAATCGACGATGGCCTGTTCGGTCTACCGGACGCCGAACACGCCGCGCCCTTGCGCCACACGGGCGGGCGCAACAACTACCCGATGTCGCTGATCGCGTCGATGGAAAGCGACTGCTTGCAACTGCACCTGGTGCATCAACGCAAACGCTTGTCCGACGCGGCCGGCGCGCGCCTGTTGCAGCAATTGGCCGTGCTCGTCGAGGAACTGAGCCTTGACGCGAATCGGCCCCTGGCCGACGTGCCACTGTGCCCGGCGCAAGAGCTGCAGCTGACCCGCCACTGGGGCAACGGTGCGCCCCTCCCATTGCCTGATGCGCCGCTGCACGCACTGATCGCCATCCAGGCCCGCCGTCATCCCGAGCGCGAAGCCGTGCGCGACGCCAACGGCGCCTTGAGTTACGGCGAACTGCTTGAAGCATCGACCGGATTGGCCAACGCCTTGCGCCAGCGGGGCCTGCAACAGGGTGATCGAGTCGCGCTGGCCCTGCCCCGCAACAACGACGCGGTCATCTCGCTGCTGGCGGTGATGCAGGCCGGTGGTTGCTTCCTGCCGCTGGACCTGGGCCAACCGGCCTCGCGCCTGAGCGCACTGATCGCCAGTGCCGACGTGGACTTCATCATCGGGACACCGGCCTTCGAAAGCGCCTGCGTGCAGGTGATCGAGGCCTCGGCCCGTGCCACCGGCATCGACCTGCCAGCGGTGGATCAACAGGCCTGCGCCTATGTGATCTACACCTCCGGCTCCACCGGTACGCCGAAAGGCGTGCGCCTGTCTCATCGGGCTATCGTCGCTTATATCACCGGCATTCTGGCCGAACTGGGTTGCGCCGAGGCGGAACAACCCTGGCGCCATGCGCTGCTCTCGACCCTGGCGGCGGACCTTGGGTACACCCAGTTGTTCGGCGCGCTGGTCAGCGGTGGCAGCCTGTTGCTGGTGGACGACGACACACGTGCCGACCCGAACGCACTGGCGCAGTGTTTTGCCGAGTTCACCCCGGATCTGGTCAAGCTCACCCCCAATCACTTGCACGGTCTGCTCGCCGCTCGTCCCGACGCCGATCTGCTCCCGCGCCGCGCCTTGTTGCTGGGTGGCGAAGCGCTGCAAGGCACATTGCTGGACACCCTCCGGGCGCTGCGTCCGGACCTCGCGGTCTACAACCACTACGGCCCGACCGAAAGCGCAGTGGGCATTTGCCTGTCGCGCATCGACCAGCCTCTGGCCGGTGTGCAACCGCTGGGCCGCCCGCAGCCAAACCGGCAACTGCGGGTACTCGACAACCACGGTCACCCAGTGCCTGTCGGTGTGCCGGGGGAACTGTGGGTGGGCGGCGAAGGCCTGGCCATCGACTACCTCGGCGATCCAGCGCAAACCGCTGCGCGCTTCACGGCCGTCGCCGACCTGCCCCGCGCCTACCGCACTGGCGACCGTGTGCGTTGGCTAGAGACTGGCGAGCTGGCATTCCTTGGGCGCGTCGACAACCAGATCAAGCTGCGCGGCTACCGCATTGAATTGGGCGAAGTCGAAGCACAGATCAAACGCCTGTCGAGCAACATCCAGCAAGTGCTGGTGCATGTGGTGCAGCCGGCCAACGAGACGCCACGCCTGGTCGCCTGGTTGGTGGCCAGTACCTCCATGTCTGCCGACAAGCTGCGCCATGACCTGGCGCTGCGCGTGCCGGATTACATGGTGCCAGCGGACTTCATCGCGCTGGATGCCATCCCGCTGAACGCCAACGGCAAACCGGACATTGCCCGCTTGCCCTTGCCCGACGCCCCGACCCGTCAGGACACCTACGAAGCCCCACGGGATGCGGTGGAAAGCGCCTTTGTCGAGATCTGGCAGGATGTGCTGCGGGTCGAGCGCGTCGGTATCCACGACAACTTCTTTGCCCTGGGCGGTGATTCGATTCTCAACCTGCAGATCATCGCTCGCGCCCACCAGCGCGGCATGAAGCTGACGCCCAAGCAGTTGTTCGAAAACCGCACCATCGCCGAAATCTCCGCGGTGATCAGCCAAGGCACGAACTACAGCCGCGAGACCAGCAGCGTGGCGCGCAATGTGCCGCTGACAGCGGGTCAGCATGCCCGCCTCGAAGCCGGCCCGCTGGCGGCGGACTGGCGCTGTGTGGCCTTGAATGCACCGATCAGCGTCGAGGTGTTGAGCCGTGCCGTGTTGGCCCTGCAACAACAGCACCGGGCGCTGCAAGTGGGCCTGGTCCCACAGGCTGACGGCACCTGGGTGCAAACCCTGCCGGCTACACCTAAGCCGGTCAGCGCCAGTCGCCAGTCGTTGAACACTGGCGATTCCAACGCATTGGCCGAGCTGGCTGAAACCACCCTGGCCAGGCTGGACCACGCCGCCGGCGAAGGCTGGCATGCCTGCCTTTGCGAACAGGGCGACGCCGTGCTGTTGGTGGCGCATGCCTTGCGCCTGGACGCCAGTTCATGGGCTTTGCTGATGACGGACCTGGCGCTGGCCGTGGCGCAAGCGCAGTACGACCGTGCAATCGATTTGCCGCGTCCCGGTGGCAATCTGGATGAATGGGCTGAATACCAAACTACCCGCGCCAAGGATGAAGACGGCTTGGAGCCGGCGTGGGAATACTGGCTGCAATACGCTGGTGAAGCCCTGCCGTCCGCCCCGCAACCGCAGGGGCCGGCCACTGAGCGCCGCGTGCGGATTTCGTCGTCTCTGAGCGCCCGTCTGAATGTGCTGCAACGCCGCAGCCACGCGCCGTGGGCATCACTGGTAGCTACCGCCGTCGCAGCGGAACTGGCACAACAAAGTGCCAGCCAGGACGTCTGGCTAAGCCTGGATCGCGGTCGCTGCGAGCGCGCTCGTTTACCGCTCACCAGCGCCTTGAGCCGCACCGATTTCGATCCGGCCACGGTCATCGGCGCGCTGAGCCACGCCGTTCCCCTGCGCCTGAGCCTGACGCCGACGGCCAGCGCCGCACAAATGCTTGCGCAGGTTGACGCACAACTGGCCGCCGCCCCGGACACCGGTGATGACTACGGCGTGTTGCGTTACTTGGCCGACAACGACTACTTGCGCGAACCGCTGCTGAGCCTGCCACAGCCGACCGTGCATATCGTCATGGCCGGCGAATGGCAAGCCCATGAAGGACCGTTGGGCGACGTCATCGCCGGCAGCGCGTCGATCGATGCGCCTGGCTTGACCCTGTCCGTCAGCCTCCGACACGGTCAACTGCACATCGATTGCCGTGGCGCCGGCGCAGAGCGCTGGGCCGAGGTCTTGGAGCAGCGTCTGGCCATCCTGGCTGCCGACGCCGAGCAAGCCATTCCCGGTGCCCACGCCTTCCCGTTGTGTCGCGCAGCCGGACACGAGCTCAGCGCCTTGGGCACGAACTTCGATTGGGCCGGCATCGACGACTTGCTGCCCTTGTCGCCGATGCAGGAAGGCATGTTGCTGCACACCCTGCTGCGTCCCAACAGCGGCATTTACCTGATGCAGCAACGCTATCGTTGGGACGGTGAGCTGGACCGCAGCGCCATCGAATACGCCTGGGCACAACAATTGGCCAGGCATCCGATGCTGCGCACCGGTTTCTGGTGGCAGGACGGCAAGGCTGCGCTGCAATGCGTTTACCACGACACCGATCCGGCCTTCGCCTGGTACGACTGGCGTCACCTCGACGAGGCGAGCCGCCAGCGTCAACTCGACGCTGTGCTGGACGCTGAATGCCGTCAGGGCTTCGACATGCGTCGGCCACCGTTGACGTTCCTGCGGGTGTTCCAGGTGGCTGACCGGGAGTTCCTGATCGTGCGCAGCTTCCACCACATCCTGACCGACGCCTGGTGCTTCGGCCTGTTGATGGCCGACCTGTTCGCCCACTACCAGGCGCGCGTACTCGGCCAGCCGGTGGCGCGTCCGTTGCTGCCGTCGTTCAGCAACTACGTCCATTGGTTGCAATGCCAGGACACGTCCATCACCGAACAATTCTGGACCCGCGAACTGGCCGGTTTCAGCGCGCCGACACCGCTGGTGGTGGATCGCCCGGCCACGACCGAGCAAGCGGTCGAGACCGTCGCCAACCTTGACGTCACCTTGTCGATTGCCGACACCCGCGCCTTGACCGCGTTGTGCCAACAGCACCAACTCACGTCCAACACGTGGATCCAAGGCGCGTGGGCCCTGCTTCTATCGCGCTACAGTGGCAGCGATGACGTCTTGTTCGGCGTCACGGTGTCGGGCCGTCCAACCGACCTGCCCGGCGTGGAAGACATCGTCGGCCTGTTTATCAACAGCCTGCCGTTGCGGGTCAAGGTTGACGATGAACAAGCCGTGGTGCCCTGGCTGCAAGCGCTGTTCGCACACAACGTCGAGCTGCGTGCCTACGAACACGCACCGCTGGTGGATATTCAGCGCTGGAGTGAAATCGAGCATGGTCGCTCGCTGTTCGACAGCCTGGTGGTGTTCGAAAACGCGCCGTTCGACGCCGGCCTGTCGGATCGCCAGGTCGACTTCAACGTCGACATCTACGAAGACCGGGTGCACACCAACTATCCAATGACGGTGGTGCTTTACCCCGGCGATCGCCTGGGCATTCGCTTGACTTACGACGCCGCAAGGTTCGACACCGAGACCGTGCAACGCATGCTCGGCCACTTGCGCCAGCTACTGACGCAAATGGTTGCCCGGCCTGACGCACCACTGGCGTCGCTGTCGTTGCTGACGCCGGAGGAACGCCAGACCTTGCTGGTGGACTGGAACCGCAGCGAACTCGACTTCCCGCTGGAGCAAACCTACGCCGAGCTGTTCGCCCGCCAGGTGGCCGCGCATCCACAGCGCATCGCGGCCGTGTGTGGCGCCGAGAGCCTGAGCTACACCGAGCTGGACCAGCGCGCCAATCGCCTGGCCCGGGCACTGGTGGAAACCGGCGCCGGTCGTGACACCCTGGTGGCCCTGGCCGGCGAACGTGGCCTGCCGCTGCTGAGCATGATGATCGCCGTGCTCAAGGCCGGTGCCGCCTACTTGCCGCTGGACATCAAGCATCCCCCCCAACGCCTGGGTGAAATTCTCGAACTGTCCGGGGCGACGATCCTGTTGACCAGCGACAGCGCCGATTCGGTCATCGACCCGGCACTGGCCGCGTGTACCGCAACACCGCGACGCTTGCGCACCGAAGCGCTCTGGCTGGGTGGTGATGCGACGCCACTGCAAATGGCAGGCAGCCCTGACGACCTGGCCTATGTGATCTTCACGTCAGGTTCCACGGGCACCCCCAAAGGCGCGATGATCGAACAACGGGGCATGCTCAACAACATCTTCGGCAAGGTGCCGACGCTGGGTCTGTCGAGCACCGACCGAATTGCCCAGACCGCCTCCCCGGCGTTCGACATTTCGGTCTGGCAGTTCCTCGCCGCACCGATTCTCGGCGCCACCGTGCACATCCTGCCGGACGTGATTGCCCATGATCCCGAGCGCCTGCTGGCGGCCCTGGAAACCCAACAGCTGTCGGTGCTCGAAGCCGTGCCGACGATGATCCGCGCCCTGCTCGACCTCGCGGGTGCCGACACGCAACTGCCGGCACTGCGCTGGTTGCTGCCAACCGGCGAAGCCCTGCCCCCGGCCCTGGCCCAGGCCTGGCTGGGTCGTTTTGCCCATGTGCCGTTGATGAACGCCTATGGCCCGGCGGAGTGCTCGGACGATGTGGCGTTCCACCCGCTGACCCGCGTACCGGACGAAGATGGCAATGCCATGCCGATTGGCCGGCCTACCGCCAACAATCATCTGTACCTGGTTGACGCGCAACTGCGTCCGGTGCCGGTGGGCGTGCCGGGGGAAATCTGCGTCGGTGGCGTAGGGGTCGGTCGCGGCTACCTCAACGACCCGGAGAAAACCCGGGCCGCGTTCGTCGCGCACCCATTCGAACCCGAGGCCCGTTTCTACCGCACGGGTGACCTGGGGCGCTGGCGCGCAGATGGGGTGATCGAGTTCCTCGGTCGCCGCGATCAGCAAGTGAAGATCCGTGGCCACCGTATCGAACTGGGGGAAATCGAAGATCACCTGGGTCGTCATCCCACCGTGCAGGCCGTGGCTGTGATCGTCAATGCCGACCAGCGCGGCGATCTGCAACTGGTCGCGTACTGGACAGGCGACGACACCCCGGTGGCGGTACTGCACGAATGGTTGGCCCAACGCCTGCCGTCCTACATGGTGCCGGCCCATTGGCAACAGCTGGAGACTTTGCCGTTGAACGCCAACGGCAAAGTCGACCGCAAGGAACTGACGTCTCGAACGCTGGACAGCCACCTGATCGAACAACGTCCACTGAGCAGCGATACCGAGCAGCAACTGGGCGCGATCTGGGCGCAAATCCTCAACGTGCCGGCGATCGGTGCCGACGAGAACTTCTTTGCTCTCGGCGGGCACTCCTTGCTGGCGACCTTGGTGGTTTCGCGCATTCGCAGCCAGCTCGCGGTGGACCTGCCGCTGCGCGCAGTCTTCGATCACCCGGTATTGGAAAACCTGGCCCGTGCCATCGACAGCGCGCGCTTGCAGACAGCGCCATTGGCCCTGCCGACCATCACCCGGGCGGATCGCTCGCAGGCCCTGCCGTTGTCGTTTGCCCAGCAACGTTTGTGGTTCCTCGAACAGTTGAACCCTGGTTCCAGCGGTTTCAACATTCCGTTCGCACTGACGTTGACCGGGACGCTGAATGTCGAAGCCCTGCGCCTGGCCTTCGAGCAATTGGTCGCCCGTCATGAAGTGCTGCGCAGCACCGTGCACAGCGATCAAGGTGAGCCTTGGCAGCGGATCGAAACGGCGCAGGCATTCGCGCTGCCGGTCACCGATCTGCAACAGGTACCCGCGCAAGAGCGTGAGCCGGCGATCCAGGTGCACTTGTCCGAGGTCTTCGGCCAGCCGTTCGACCTGACCCAAGCGCCGTTGATTCGCGCACGATTGCTGCAACTGGACACGCAGACCCATGTGCTGGCCATTGCCCTGCACCACATTGCCGTAGACGCCTGGTCCATTGCGCAATTGGTCGATCAACTGGCCAGCGACTATGTCGGTTTTGGCAGCCCGGCAACCCGCATCGACACTCCGCCGCTGCAATACGCCGACTTCGCCGTCTGGCAACGCAAGCATCTGCCGGGCCCGGTCTGGCAGCAACAATTGGCCTACTGGCGTCAACAACTGCAAGCCAGCCCGGCACCGCTGTTGTTACCGGGCGCCCAGACCCGCGACCTTGGCGGGTGCGCGCGGCATCGCAGTCGCCTGCCGGCATCGTTGGCCCAGGCCATCAACGACCTGGCGAAAGCTCGCGACGCCTCGCCGTTCATGGTGCTGCACAGCGCGTTGAATGTCGTGCTGCATCAGCAAACCGGACGGGAAGACCTGTTGGTCGGCACCGACATCGCCAACCGCCATCAACAGCAGACCGAAGACATGGTCGGCTTCTTCGTCAATCAATTGGTGCTGCGTTGCCGGGTCACGCCGCAGCAGACGTTTGCCCAATTGCTGGGCGATGCTCGACGCGTGGCGCTGGATGCCTTTGCCCATCAGGACTTGCCGTTCGACGCGCTGGTGGCTGATCTGCTGCCACAGCGAGACGCGCGGTACACGCCGTTCTTCCAGGTCAAACTGGTGGTGCAGAACACCCGTCAGCAGGACCTGCATCTGCCGGGGTTGGCGATCAGTGAACGGGAACTGGAGCCACAGGCCTCGGATGTGGACCTGCTGATCAACGTCGTGGATGACGGCGCAGGACTGCTGGTGGTGTACGACTACGACACCGGCCGTTATACCCGTGACGGCATCGAACTGTTCGACAGCCTGTTCGTGTGCCTGCTGGAGCAACTGAGCCTGAACGCCGACACCGACGTCGCCCAGTTGCTGCTGCCACTCAATCAACTGCAACAGACCCGCCGGGAACAGGCGCAGGCCGCGCTGCGTGAAGCCGGTAGCGCACGTCAGAGCACCCTGGGCCAGGCCCGTCGTCGCAATGTCGTGAAGGACGCCGAGCAATGATTGCCATCGACTCAGTGTCCCTCGCGCTCATTCCCCACCTTTTTGTACAGGTCTCAGCATGACTCAGTCTCACGAAGACACGTCGTTTGAAGGTTTCGAACTGTCACCGCAACAGGCCCATCTGTGGCGCTTGCAGCAAACTAGCCTGGCCTCGGCGACAGCGCAGCGGGCCACGCTGCGTATTGCCAGTGAAACACCGTTGGACGGTGCACGGCTGACCAACAGTTTATCGGCGCTGCTGCAACGCCACGAGATCCTGCGCACCCGCTACCCGCAACTGCCGGGGCTGTTGCTGCCGATGCAGGTGATCGACGATTGCGCCGCTGATTGGCAGGCGCTGGGCATCGAACTGCACGTGGACGCTCAGTCGGCCACGTTGCACTTGCCGGCCTTGCACCTGGACAGCACCAGCCTGGGGTATCTCGGCGAAGAATGGGCGCAAGGCTATCTGCACGCCACACCCCAGGAGCCACCGCTGCAATACGCCGACTACGCGGCCTGGCGCCTGGAGTCGGTGGACGAGCAAGGCCGCCGATTCTGGGATGAGCAGTTCAACGCCGTGATCACGGACGTGCCGTTACCTTGGCATCGGCAGAACCCGGCATCCTGCGCCGCTGTCGCCCCTGAGCGCATGCAACTGCAGTTCGACGACTCGACCCGGCAGCGCCTTGAACGGCAAGCGAACGACCTCGGCGTCAGCCCTGGCATTTTCGTGCTCGGCGCCTGGGTCACCGTGTGGCAACGCTACAGCGAAGCCGAACGCCTGACGCTCGCCTACGAAAACCAGGTACGGCCTGACGTACTGGGCGATGCCCTCGGTCTGTTCTGCGAACCGCTGCCACTGACACTCGATACCTCGTCCGGGTTGTCGTTTGCCGCACTGTGTCGACAACTGAGCGAACGCGTTGGCTTGCTCAACGATGCCCGCGACAGCTACCCGAGCCACTTGAGCCACGCGCCATCGCTGACGGGTGTCGGTTTTCGCGAACTCGCGGCAACGCCCGACAGTGCCCTGAACGATGCCGGCTGGCGGATCGAACAGGCAACCAGTGCCAGTGCCGGCTGCGCGCTGCTGTTGCAATATCAGCCGTCGTCATCCAATGGGTTGTCGCTGCACTTCGACGCCGCGCTCTACACGTCGGCCCACGTCGAAATCCTCGCCGAACAATTGCTGAGTGTGATCGAGCACAGCCTGCATGAGCCCTCTGCCCGGCTGGACCAATTGACGACCTGCAGCGCCGCCGAGCAGCAGCGTGTCACCGGCGCGCTGGCGGCTTCGCCCCCTCAGAGTCCGGCGCAAGAACAGCGGTATGCCGCCATCTTCGCGCTGCCCAACCTGGCCGCCTGCTTCACCCTCGACGCCACCGAGCGGGCCCAGCGCCCGGCCGTGAGCGGGCCCAGCGGCACCTTGAGCTACGCCGAGCTGGATCAGCGCGCCCGCGCCCTGACCCAGCAACTGCTCGCCCAAGGCCTGGCGCCTGGTGCGCGGATTGCGCATTTCCTGCCGCGCGACATCGATGCGGTGGTGGCACTGGTGGCGATTCTGCGCGCCGGTGCGTGCTACGTACCGATCGACCCGAGCTACCCCACCGAGCGCATCGAACATATTCTGCGTGACAGCCAGGCACGCCTGGTGCTGACCCACCGCGCCCGCGTGCAAGACCTGCCGACAGACTGGCAACCGAGTGCGCTGGCCATCGATCAGGCGATGTCGGCGGTGCCGCCACAGGACGAGCCGCAGGTCGCGCGGGATCAACCGGCCTACCTGATCTACACCTCGGGCAGTACCGGCCAGCCCAAGGGCGTGCTCATCAGTCATGCCAACGCCCTGCATTCGCTGGCGGCGCGGCTGTCGGGCTACCCACACCCCGTGCAACGTTTCCTGCTGCTGTCGTCGTTCGCCTTCGACAGTTCCATCGCCGGGCTGTTCTGGAGCCTGGCCCAGGGCGGTTGCCTGCACCTGGCCAGCGAGACCGAGCAGAAAGATCCGCTGCTACTGGCCCGGTTGATCCGCAGCCACACTGTGTCGCACCTGCTGGCGTTGCCTTCGTTGTATGCGTTGTTGCTGGACGAGTTGGGCGATAGCCCGAGCCCGCTGAACACGGCGATTGTCGCCGGCGAAAGCTGCCCGCCGGCACTGGTGAACAATCACTATCGCCGCCAGCCCGGCGCGCAGTTGTACAACGAGTACGGCCCGACCGAAGCCTCGGTGTGGAGCACCGTCGCCCTCTGCCAACCTGAGAGGGGTACGAGCCCCGTGCCCATCGGCCGAGCGATTGCTCATACCCGGGTGTATTTGCTCGACAGCGACGGCGCGCCTGTTGCCCGGGGGCTCAAGGGCGAGATCCATATCGCCGGGCCTGGATTATCCGAAGGGTATCTGGGGCTGCCACAGATGAGCGCCGAGAAGTTTATCCAGGCCAACCATCCGGCACTCCGTGGCCAACGCCTGTACCGCACCGGCGACTTCGCCTGGCAGGATCTGGACGGGCAATTGGTGTTCCTTGGCCGTAGCGACTCGCAGATCAAATTGCGCGGCTACCGTATCGAACTCGGCGAAATCGAAACCGCCCTGTGCAAGGTCAGTGGCGCCAGGCTGGCGGTGGTCTTGCTGGATACGACCCAAGCCGAACCCAGCTTGCGCGCTTTCGTCGAGTCGGCTAACGAGCTTCAGGCCGGTCTCGTGCGCGAATCCCTGGCGACACTGTTGCCGGCACACATGATCCCCGCCGATATCCAGTGGCTGACGCAACTGCCACGCACCGCCAACGGCAAGGTCGATCATCGCGCCTTGCTGGCCCGGCAGCCGAACCACCGCGTCGCGGTTTATGCCGCGCCCGAGGGGCATGTCGAACAGGTGCTCGCGGCGGTCTGGCAAGAGCTGCTGGAGGTCGAGATCATCGGTCGCCACGACGACTTCTTCGCCCTCGGTGGCCATTCGTTGCTGGTGGTGCGCATGACCGCCAGGCTGCGCGCCCTGCTCGGCATCGAAGTGCCGGTCAACGTGATCTTCCAGCACCCGACGCTGATCCAGCTTGCCGAGCAGATCGCCCAGCCGCACGACCGCTCAGCCGTCATCGCCTTGCAGCCCGGCGTGGCAGGCCAGCCCCCCCTGTTCTGCCTGCATCAGCCGGCGGGCGGGGTTCATCACTATTTGCCGATGGTCGCCGGCTTGTCGCAGGCGATACCGGTTTACGGCATCGCGTTGCCCGAGTCGTTACGCGACCAGGACCTCGTCGCATTGGCCAGCGCCTATGTGCCGCAGATCCGCCATATTCAAGCGCAGGGTCCGTATCGCCTGGGCGGGTGGTCCATGGGGGGATTGCTTGCGTTGGAGCTGACTCGACAATTGGAAGCACTTGGGCAAACGGTCGAATGGCTGGGGTTGTTCGACAGCACGTTCCACGCCGAGGACGAAGCGCTGGCCTGGGATGCGTTGTATGCCACCGTGCAGCGAGAATTGAGCAGCGACAGCCGCCAGCGCCTGGCCACGCTCGCCCCGGAACCGTTGACACAATTGCGCGCGGCCACGGCCAAGCTCGATCGCGTGGCGCAATTGCGTTTCGCCCTGCTGCAATGGACACTTGCCAACGGCCTGAGCCTCAATGCGCCGTTGGCGTACGTTGAGCAGGTCTTGGACGTGATGGCCGACGCACGCCGCTGGGTCAACGGCTATTCAGTGCCCACCGTGCAGGCAACCCTGCACCTGTGGTGGGCCGAACAGACCCTGGTCGAGCGCCCGAGCCTGCCTGCGCAGTGGGACGCCATCTGCCAGCGAACCAGTCATCATCACGTCGCTGCCGATCACGACACGCTCCTCGGGCAGTCTGCCTTCCATGAACAACTCAACAAGTCGCTGGCTGTGGCCTCGACGGAAACCGTCGCATGAACCTGATTCTTTATCTTTACCGCCAATCGGCACGCCTGCTGGCATTGGCTTCCATCAGCGGCGCCCTGGGCGGCCTGGCGAGCGCAGGGCTGGTGATCCTGATCAACCGTGGGTTGGCCAACCCGCATCAGTTGCCGGAACTGGCCCTTGGGTTCTTCGGGCTGTGTGCGGGCATGTTGCTGTGCAAACTCTGCTCGGAACTGTCGTTGCTGCATCTGACCCAAAGCGCCATCTTCCAGATGCGCATCGACTTGTCGCGCAAACTGCTCGCCACCCCGCTCAAGCGCCTGCAAACCATGGGTAAGCACCGCTTGTTGGTGATCCTGACTGAAGACGTGCACACCTTCACCGCTGCGTTCGAGTGGGTCCCGCTGCTGTTCGTCAACGCCGTGGTGACGTTGGCGTGTTTCGCCTACCTGGCCTGGCTGTCGTGGTCACTGCTGCTGATCCTGGCGTTGTTCCTGCTGGTCGGCCTGATCGCGTTTCACCTGGCCGAACGCGGCCCGCTGAGCCACCTGGAACGGGTGCGACAACAGAAAGACGTGCTTTACCAGCACTTTCGCAGCCTGATCGAAGGCAGCAAGGAACTGCAATTGAGCAATGCCCGTGGCGAAGCGTTCGTCGAGCGCGTCATTCGTCCAGGCGCCGATGAGTTCCGGGTGCGATTTTTGCGCGGCATGGCCGGGTATTCAGTGGTGGCCAACCTTGGCACCCTGCTGTTTTACCTCAACCTGGGTGTACTGCTGTTTGTCGTGCCGTTCTGGCTGCCGCAGTCAATCACCGTGCTCACCAGTTTCACGGTGACGTTGCTCTATCTGGTGCGACCGATCTCCGACCTGATGATTGCGC
Source organism: Pseudomonas sp. KB_12 (assembly GCF_052114545.1). NCBI lineage: Bacteria > Pseudomonadati > Pseudomonadota > Gammaproteobacteria > Pseudomonadales > Pseudomonadaceae > Pseudomonas > Pseudomonas sp. KB_12. Next base: position 16,344 of record NZ_JBFREY010000006.1, read on the forward strand.
TGCCCTCTTTGCGCCAGGCCAGTATCGCCCTGAGCCGCATTCGCCAACTGGATGCCGAACTGAGCACCGAAGCCCAGATGGCTGCACCGGTCGGTAACGCGTTTGCCAGCCAGGAGCCGACGCGCCTGCTGCTTAATGGCGTCTGTCACCGCTATCCGGGCGAACATGAGGATCACCCTTTCCTGCTCGGGCCAATCGATCTGACGTTGGAACAGGGCGAGCTGGTGTTTGTCGTCGGCGGCAACGGCAGCGGCAAGACGACGCTGTCCATGCTGCTGCTCGGGTTGTATGCGCCGGAATCCGGCTGCGTCGTACTCAACGGTGTGGAGGTGGACGACGACAACCGTGAACAATACCGCCAGCACTTTGCTGCCGTGTTTGCCGACTTCCATTTGTTTGAACACTTGCTGGGCGATGATGGCCCGGGTGCCGAACAGCGCACGGCCGATGCGACACGCTACGTCAAGGCGCTGGGCCTGGGGCACAAGGTCAGCATCGTCGATGATCGCTTCTCCACGGTGGAGCTCTCCACCGGCCAGCGCAAACGACTGGCGCTAGTCTCAGCGTATCTGGACGACAAACCGTTTTACCTGTTCGACGAGTGGGCGGCCGACCAGGACCCGGCCTTCAAGCGGGTGTTCTACATGGAGTTGTTGCCGGAGCTCAAGGCCCGGGGCAAGACCGTGATTGTGATCACGCACGATGACGCCTACTTCTCCCAGGCCGACCGGGTATTGAAAGTCGAGAACGGCCGTCTTACCCAAGTCGAAGCCCAAGCCGCCTGCGCCTGATGGGGCTTCTCACTGTCCTGGATCGGAACGGTTGATCGGCCCCATGGCTAGTCGTCCTGATAGATGGAGTGCAGGTAACTGACCTGCACTGCCACCGGCAGGCGGTGCAGCTTGGGGCAGGACTCACAGAGCACCGGCATCTGGCCCTCAACCGCTTCGTGCAACTGGTAATGCAGGCAACAATGCTTGCGCAGTGGCAGACGGGGGCAAATCAGCGGCGCGGGTGATTCCACCATGCGCTGCAGGCCTCGCAGCCTCAGGCGACCGTCGTTCACCGTGACCTGCTCCAGCCACTGGTGCGCCTCGGCGAACCCCGCTCTTGAGAGGTCGGGGTCCATCCTGGCGAAAGCACCGTCCCAGATGGCGACCATGTTGGCCCACAGTATTTTCGGTGCCAGGCCACCGGCGGCAGCCAAAGCTACGAACAACGGCGCCAGGTGCTCATGAATCAGCCGACTCCAGTAGTCGGCACGCCCCTCGGCGGACAGCGCCATCAGCCGGGCATTCAAGCCCAACGCCATGGGCTCGCCCTCAGCATGAAACAACACCGCCTTATCGCCCCAGAAATCGATCGCGCCCTGACGCGTGAGCACGCACGCCAGGGCGGCCGGCAGGGCAATGCTCATGTAGTTCATCGACCACTGCGAAACCACAGCCGCGCGATTCACCCCCGGATATTGCAGGGCAAATCGAGACAGCAACGGTTTCAGCACGGCAGGGTCGGCAACATGACTTAACCCAATAGACGGTTGATCGCCAGGTGCTTGCCGAATGACCCGTGTTATTGGCGGCCAGGCCTGGTTAAGCCATTCTGGAAATTCGATAACAGGGCTCCCGTGGCTTTCCCTAATTAATGCAAACGATTAGCATTGGCTGATCCTATCCTCCCTCCCCTGCAAACTCAACGTCGTCAGCGACCGGGCTCACCAAGACCACATGCATACACTCCGCAATTTCTGGCGTCTCGCACGGCCTTTCTGGACATCCGAGGAAAAGTATCCGGCCCTGCTGCTGTTGTTCGCCACTGTGCTGATGACCCTGTGCATGGTCGGTATCAACATCCTGACGAATTTCTGGAACCTGCATTTCTATAACGCCTTGCAGGCCCTGGATTACCACGGTTTTCTGATCGGCAGCCTGCAGTTCATCCTGCTGCAGATCGGCACCGCCGCGTTTACCGTCGGTGCGTTTCACTTCCAACAGAAGCTGACGCTGCGCTGGCGTCGTTGGGCGACGCGCAACATGCTCGATCAGTGGCTGGACAACCAGCGCTACCATAAGCTGAAACTGAGCGAGACCGACGTCGACAACCCGGATCAACGGATCGCCGAAGACATTGACCTCTTCATCATAAAATCCCTCAAGTTGAGCTTGGGGCTGCTGACGTCGGTGGTGTCACTGTTTTCTTTCCTGCACATCCTCTGGCAGGCCTCCAGCCTCGTCAGCGTGCCATTCAACGGCGAGTCATTCGTCATCCCAGGGCTACTGGTGTGGGTGGCCCTGGTGTACGCAATCGCAGGAACCGGTGTCGCATTCTGGCTGGGACGTGCGCTGCCCAGCCTCAATTTCATGCAACAACGGCGTGAAGCAGATTTTCGTTTCTCGCTCATCCGCCTGCGGGAAAACGCCGACTCAGTGGCCCAATACCGTGGAGAAGCCGCAGAAAAACAACGGTTCAACCTGCGTCTGGAGGCGGCGCTGGAGAACTTCTGGGCGTTGGTGAAAAAACAGAAACTGATCATGGGCTACTCAACCCTCTATTTGCGCAGCGCCACGGTCATCCCCATGTTCATCATGGCACCACAGTTCTTCGCGGGCGCATTCCCCCTCGGCCGGCTGACACAGATCAGCGCCGCCTTCGGTGAAGTACACGCAGCCATTGCCTATCTTGTGGAGGTATTTCCGGAACTGTCGGAATGGAAGTCGGTGATCGACCGGCTGGTCGGTTTCCAGGAGCGCCTGGATAACGTCGAGGTCAAGTCCCAGGTCAGGCACGAGCAACAGGCCAGCGGCCTCGACATCAAGGACCTGGACATCTGGCTGCCAAACGGCCGGCCCTTGTTCAAAGGCTTCAACCTTTCCCTCAAGCCTGGCGACAGCCTGATGATCAGCGCGCCGTCCGGCTATGGCAAATCGACGCTGATCCGCACGATTACCGGGCTTTGGCATCACGCTCGCGGTTCAAGTTGCTATGACCGTGAGCGCGCCCTGACACTTTCGCAAAAACCCTACCTGCCGTTGGGCAACCTGCGCGAGGCGCTGTGGTACCCCAAACCGCCCCGCCGCGAAGAAGATGCGGCGCTGCGCCAGATCATGGAGCAAGTCGGCCTGCAACACCTGGCCGATCAACTGGAGCAGGAACGGGACTGGGCGCAGACCCTCAGCGTCGGCGAACAGCAACGCTGTGCATTCGTCAGGGCCCTGCTGACCCGCCCTACGGTGCTGTTTCTCGACGAGAGCAGCTCGGCGCTGGATGCGGCAAACGAAGCGCGCTGCTATCAACTGCTCAAGCAAACGCTGCCGGACACGATCCTGATCAGTGTCGGGCACAGCGCCTCCCTGGAGCACTTCCATTGGCAAGTCCTTGAATTGCGGGACGAGGCGCAGTGGGTGCAGCGCAAGGTCAGGCAAGCGGTGTGAGCCCGCATTCCGCGCCTACGCAATAGCGCATGCAAAAGTGCTCCTGTGGCGAGGGAGCTTGCTCCCGCTGGGGTGCGAAGCGCCCCCCATGAAGCTGATGACATCTTCCTGATACACCTTCGTGGCCGGCTATGGGGCTGCTGCGCAGCCCAGCGGGAGCAAGCTCCCTCGCCACGGGGTCGACGTGTTCCCCTTGCTCCGTGGACAGATCCCTGAAAAGCGTGAACGACCTGTGTGGCACAACATCCCTGCTCGCCCATTGGTATGCAGAGTTTGTGGTCTATAGTTCCTGACAGATCCAGAGTTTCGCTCGGGCCATAGGTGCAACACCCCCTCGAGCCGTAACCGTGTCGGATGCCCACCAGCCTTCGGTAGTGAATAATGCAGGGAGCACACCATGCCGATCCAGCGGCCTGAGACACTGAGGTTGGCCCCTGGCCCTGCCCATCATGCAGAGATTGATGGCGATACCGAGGCCGGCGTGTTTCGGTTTGGCATCGACCAGGCCAAGGAAGCCTACATTCTGTTCCCGTTGCTGGCCGCGCTTCTGTTGCTGGCCATCTGGAGCGCGACCCTGTACCTGATCAAGGTTGAACATGCCCGCGCGCAGCAGAGCGCCGCGACGGCAAGTATGGAAATGGGCGCCACCTATGAAGCGCAAATGCTGCGCGCCATTCACGAAATCGATCAAACCCTCAAACTGGTCAAATACACCTACGAAGCTGAAGGTGAACCTAACCCCTTGCGCCGGCTCCAGGAGCGGGCCTTGTTGCCGCCGGCCTTGGTGTTTGACGTCAGTGTGGTCAGCCCGGACGGCAGGCTCGTGGCAAGCACGCGGGTCAACGAGCGGGAAAATATCGCGGACCCGGATGAGCAACAAACGCTGCGCCACAGTGACTCGCTGTCCATCAGCCATCCATGGAAAAGCCCTGTCACCGGGGAATGGCGCCTGCGCTTCAGTCGGCGACTCGACGCCGCGGATGGCGGGCTTTCCGGGATCGCCAGGGTCGAAGTCGATGCCGCCTACTTCGTCAGCAGCTACGACGCCTCGAAACTCGGCGACCAGGGTGCGCTCGGGCTCCTTGGCACCGACGGCATCTTCCGCGTACGGCGCACCGGGGAAACGGTACTGGCCGGCGATACGGTCGATTACAGCGCCGTGGTGCCAGACGCCGAAAACACCGACGCCGTGCTCTCGGTCAACGGATGGGACGGGGTGCGGCGCTACACCAGTGCCCGCCAGCTCTACGACTTTCCGTTGGCGGTGATTGTCGGCTTGTCCGAGCAAGAGCAACTGGCCGCGGTGAACCAGCAAGCGCGTACCTATCTCTGGCGCGCCGCGGGCGGCAGCCTGGTGCTGGTGTTGTTGGTGAGCCTGCTCGCCCGGATGAGCTGGCAACTGGCGCAGAGCCGTTTGCGCGCCGCCGAAGCCCAGACGCAACTGGCCGCGGCCGCCCGCCAGGCCGGCATGGCCGAAATCGCCACCAACGTCCTGCACAACGTGGGCAACGTGCTCAACAGCGTGAATATCTCCGCCGACATGGTCACCCGCAAGCTGCGTACCAGCAAGGCCTTGGGGCTCGGCAAGGCGGTGCAAATGATGAACGAGCATGCCGAGGACCTCGGCGACTTCATCTCCCACGACGAAAAAGGCAAGCTGCTGCCCGGCTACCTGAACCAACTGGTGGACGCGCTTGCGGTCGAGCAACAGAGCATGACCGAGGAACTTGGCCAGCTGACTAAAAGCGTTGACCACATCAAGGAAATCGTTTCCGCCCAGCAATCGTATGCGGGCACCTCTACCATTGCCGAAACCGTGCAGATAAAGGAACTGATCGAGGATGCCTTGCGCATGAACGCCAGCATCATCGCGGCGCGCCAGATAACCGTGGTACGAAACTTTGCCGAAACGCCCCTGCTGCTGCTGGACAAGCACCGGGTGCTGCTGATCCTGGTCAATCTGATAAAAAACGCCAGCAGGGCGATGGATGACAAGCCGGAGCTTGCTCATCAAATCATCCTTCAGAGTGAGATGCCCCAGGCAGACACCCTGGTGATCAAGGTCATCGACAATGGCGAAGGCATCGCGCCCGAGAACCTGACGCGAATCTTTGCCCATGGCTTTACCACGCGCAAGGATGGCCATGGTTTTGGTCTGCACAGCTGCGTCCTGGCGGCCATGGAGATGGGCGGTTCACTGGAAGCCCACAGCGATGGCCCGGGAACAGGGGCAACCTTTACGCTCAAATTGGCGATCTAGACTACGCTTCGGTGGGTGGTAGCGCGCAGCTTCAGCCAACGTTACAAGGAACAGACGAATGGCGATCCATGCAACGAGGTCACGTTGACCCTATGGCGACAAGACCCAAGACACTGGCCCTGGCCGTCATGACGCTGTATGCCGGCGGCGCCAGCGCCGACGCCGCCGATATGTTCTCGTTAAGCAGTTTCGGCACGGTGGGGATCGTCCATTCCAGCGAAAAAAGAGCCGACTTCACCTCCAGTATCTTCAAACCCAATGGCGCCGGTCATTCACGGAACTGGAGCGCCGATGTCGACAGCCTGATCGGTGCCCAACTGACCGCCACGTTCACCCCGCAGCTGTCGGCCGTGGTGCAGGTCATTTCAGAGCAGCGCTACGACAACAGCTACCGCCCCTTTGTCGAGTGGGCCAACATCAAGTACCAGTTCACGCCGGACTTCAACGCACGCATTGGCCGTACCGTATTGCCGACTTTCCTGGTCTCCGACACTCGAAAAGTGGGCTACACCCTGCCCTGGGTGCGGGCGCCCATGGAGGTCTACAGCCTGATGCCGATTTCCAGCAGCGACGGCATCGATGGCAGCTACCGGTTTCGTGTCGATGAAATCACCAATACCGTGCAGGCGCACTACGGCCAGAACGACACCCGTCAGCCTGACGGCGCCGGCAAGGCACTGACGAGAAATTTCTGGGGGGTCACCAACACCACCGAGTTCGGCGTCCTGACCACGCGCATCACCTTCATGAAAGCCGACCTGACACTGGAGCCGTTCAATTCACTCTTCGATACGTTCAGGGAGTTCGGTGCAGAAGGCATCGCCATCGCCGATCGCTACGACTCCGATGACACGCCCGTCGAATTCTTTGGAGTAGGCGCCAGCTATGATCCGGGCGATTGGTTCGTCATGAGCGAATGGGGACGTCTGGATAGCCGTTCCGGCCTGGGCAGGACCAGTGGCTGGTACATCAGCGGCGGGTACCGCGTTGCAGCGTTCACCCCCTATGTCACCTACGCTCGGTCCAAGACCGAAACAGAAGTCTCCAGCCCGGGCCTGACGGCTTCGGCCCTGCCACCGGCCCTGGCGGGGGTTGCCGAGCAGCTCAACGGTGCACTCAACTCTGTCCTGGGCTCAAACGAAGGCCAGCAGACCGTGTCCCTTGGCGTGCGCTGGGATTTCACCAAGAACATGGACGCCAAACTGCAATACGATCACACACGTTTCAAGGGCAACTCGGTCGGTCCGTTGATCAATCCCCAACCGGACTTCACGTCGGGGGGCTCGCTCAACGTCATCAGCCTAGCTGTCGATTTTGTATTCTGATGGAGCGGGCCATGGGGTTTGTGAGGCTCATCGGATTCACCGTAGCGGGGCTCGCGCTGTGCGCAGCCAGCGCCGCCGTCAAGGCCGAGGTGGTCGTGGTCGTCGCCACGTCCAGCCCGGTGAAAGCGCTCGCGCGCAATCAGGTGGCGGATATTTTCCTCGGCAAGACCAGTCGTTTCCCCGACGGCGGACAGGCAACTCCCATTGACCTGACGGAAGATTCGCCGACCCGCGATGAGTTCTACACAACGTTCACAAGCAAGTCCGCCGCCCAGCTCAAGGCGCACTGGTCGAAAATCATCTTTACCGGCAGAGGCCAACCGCCCCAGGCCGTTTCAAGCAGTGCGGAGGTCAAGAAGCGTATTGCAGAGAACTCCGGCACCATTGGCTATATCGATGCTCAGGAGGTAGACGGCAGCGTCAGGGCACTGCCGCTTGACCCGCAATAAGCGCGGGCCTTATTTATCGAGATCCGTGCCAGCCGCCTGGGCTTGCAGCAACACCTTGAACTGATCGGCAGGAACCGGTTTGTTGAAGTAGAACCCCTGGAATTCGTCGCAGGCATTGTCGCGCAGGAAATCGGCCTGCTCCTTGGTTTCCACACCTTGGGCCACCACGGTCAGGCTGAGGGTCCGGCCCATGGCAATAATGGCTTCGGTCAAGGCTTTGTCTTCCGACACGCTGCTGGTATCGCAGATACACGAGCGGTCGATCTTGATGACGTCGAGCGGAAACTGTTCGAGGGCAGAGAGCGAAGAATAGCCAATGCCGAAATCATCGACGGCGATGCGGACCTTCAAGTGTTTGAGCCCGGTCAACACGCTCAACGCTCTTTTGACATCCTGCATGAGCAGGCTCTCGGCGATTTCCAGCTCCAGCAGACGTGCATCCATACCGGTTTCGGCCAATATCTCAGCCAGGTCCGCAAGCAGGTTCTCATCGGCAAACTGCCGTGCCGTGAGGTTCACGGCGACCCCCAGGTGCGGCAATCCCTGTTGCTGCCACGCCACGTTTTGCTGGCAGGCGGTCTTGAGCACCCACTTGCCGATCGGCACGATCAAACCGGTCTCTTCCGCTACCGGGATGAATTGCATCGGTGCCACGATACCCAGGTCCGGATGATTCCAGCGCAGTAGCGCTTCCATGCCGGTAATGCGACCACTGCCGATATCTCGCTTGGCCTGGTAGTGAAGCTGGAACTCGTGGCGCTCCAGCGCGTGGCGCAAGCTCAGCTCCAGCGTCATCCGTTCCAATGAGTCCGCGTTCAGCTTCGCGGAGTAGAACTGGAAGTTGTTCTTGCCGCATTGCTTGGCCTGGTACATCGCGATATCGGCGTTTTTCTTGAGCGTCTGCTCGTCCAGGCCATCCTGTGGGAAGACACTGATGCCGACGCTGGCGGTCACCCGGAACTCCTGACCCTGGAGGTTGAAAGGCCGGGCAACGGCGCCAAGGATTTTCTGGGCGGTGGTTGCCACGTCCTTGTCATCGGACAGCTCTGGCAGCAGGATCACGAATTCGTCGCCGCCCAATCGGGCGACCGTATCGCTGGTGCGCAGACACGCCATGAGTCGCAGCGCGACCTCCTTGAGCAATTGATCGCCGGCATCGTGCCCAAGCGTATCGTTGACTTGCTTGAAGCGGTCGAGGTCAAGGAACAGCACCGCCAGTTGCCGATGATAACGACTTGCCTCGCCGATGCTCTGGCTCAACAGAATGCTGAACAGACTGCGATTGGGCAACGCCGTAAGGCCGTCGTGATAGGCCAGATACTCGACATTTTCGGCGTAGGCAATTTTCGCTTCGCCTGCGCGCAGACGGCTTTGCACCAGCTGCCAGCTCATCCGGGCAAGCAGCCCCGACAACAACACCAGCAACAGGCTGCCGCCGGCCGCGCGCCAGAGGTAGGTCTGCGCTTGTCGCGTCACTGTGGCCAGTTGTTCTTCTTCGGACAACCCGACGATCACCGCCAGCGGAAAATCGTAGAGCTGACGGGCGCTGGTGTAGCGCCGCACGCCGTCCATTCCGTTGATCAAGCGTACGGCGTCAGTGTTTTCGGTGTCCGGCACCACGGCGGCGTAATCAACCTCATCACCGGCCGATATCGCTTCCCCGCTGCGCCGTGCCCGAAAGACGCCATCGATGCCCAGCAGGCCGAGCAAGCCCTGATTGCCAAGCTTCGAGGTGTCATAACTGCTGACGAAATAGGCCGCATCGACTTCAACCATGGCGATCCCGGCGAATGCGCCAGCCCCCGTGTCGAGCCGCCGGCTGAAACGCAACTTCCACTCCCCCGTCGCCGGGCTTTTCCACGGGCGGCTGATCGACAGTGCAGTGTCACGCTCCACCGTTTGCAGCTCATCCTTGGCGAGCCGGTTTCCGACCTCGCTCGACTGGGTACTGGCCACGACCAGGCCACTGGCATCAACCACGCTGACATCAAACAAATAAGGTGAAGGCAGCAAGGCGCGTGCCTTGAGCTTGGGCAGCGGGTTTGTCTCGCGCTCGGACTCGTAGGTGTACTTGACGAGTTTGAGGGTCTGGTCGATTTCACGCACCGCCCGCAGGATCTGCGCTTCGTAGGTGGCGCCGATTTCCAGGCTCGCCTCGGCGATGCCCTGCTGCGCGCGGGTCTGTTCGACCTTGAGCAGGTACAGGGTGCCCGCCCAGATGACCGATAGCAGGAGAACCGCCAACAGCGGGAACAGAATGTAGGCTTCCTTGACCTGGTCGAAGCGGCGCCGAAACAGATCGCTTGTCGCATCGGACAAGGTGTTGTCACGAGGGGCGACATCCTGGGCCGACGTCAGTACACTCGCCCGTTGGATCGCCATGGTGTGCTCCCTGCGTTGTTCACTGCTGACGGCCCGCGGGTATCCGACGCGGCAACGCTGCGAGGCGTCCGTGGTTCCTGGCCGCCGGCACTGAAGGGTTCCGGACCTGCAGAAAACTATAGACCACAAACTGTACCTGCCAATACCCATCGGCACGCCGACCGTGGCTTTGCGCTGGTTGTAATGACGAAGTGCAGTTGACTCCCCTGACTTATTGGTCCAGTTTTTAATACAACAGTGCCCTGCAAGCCTTTCATGCAGGACGCAATGCCTGATAAATCCTGTTCGTTAATCAAAGGGCCCCTGCCAGCCTATGAATGATGTACGTAGGACCTCCCCTACCATTGAACGCCAATGGATGCCCCTGTGCCGTTGATTCCCCTGGTTGTGTGTGACGACTCCAACATGGCGCGCAAACAGGTGTTGCGCGCGTTGCCTGCAGACTGGCCGGTTTCGGTCACCGAGGCGGTCAACGGGCGCCAAGCGATGGACGCCATACGCCAGGGCCTGGGGCAAGTGGTGCTGCTCGACCTGACCATGCCGGAGATGGATGGCTACCAGGTGTTGAGCGCCTTGCGCGCCGAGGGCTTGAAGGCGCAAGTCATCGTGATTTCCGGTGACGTCCAGGACGAGGCGGTGCGCCGCGTGCTTGAGCTGGGCGCGCTGGCGTTCCTGAAAAAACCGTTCGACGAAAACGACCTGCGCCAGACTCTGGAGCGGCTGGGGCTAATGGCCCAAGCCAGCCAGGTGCCGCTGCAGAATCGTTCGGCCACGAACACGGCCATCAGTTTTCACGATGTGTTCCGCGAGACGGTCAACGTGGCCATCGGCCGGGCAGCGGCCCTGATCGCCAAGGTATTGGGGGTCTTCGTGCAGTTGCCGGTGCCGAACGTGAACATCCTCGAGGTCGGGGAACTGCATATGGCGCTCAACGACGTCGGCAGCTCCCAGCAACTCACGGCCATCTGCCAGGGTTTCATTGGCAGCGGCATCGCCGGCGAGGCCCTGCTGATATTCCATGACTCGGAAATCGCCGACATCGCGCAACTGATGCAGCGCGAGAGCGCCGATTATTCGGACCTGGAAATGTTGCTGGACCTTTCCAGCGTCTTGATCGGTGCGTGCCTGAGCAGCATTGCCGAACAGATCGATGTGGTGTTTTCCCAGGGCCATCCGCAGATCCTCGGCCAGCACGCGGCCATCGAGGACCTGATCCAGGTCAACCGCAAGCACTGGAAGAAGACCCTGGCGGTGGAAATCAGCTACAGCCTGGAAGGACACGATATTCGCTTCGACCTGTTGCTGCTGTTCACGGAAGACTCCATCGAACGGTTGACCCACAAACTCGCCTACCTGATGAGCTGAGCCATGAACGATCCCATCGATCTGAACGAATTTCACTGGTTGCTGGCCATCGTTCAGAGCATCGACGTCGGTGTCGTGGTGCTCGACCGCGAGTACCGCGTGCAGGTCTGGAACACCTTCATGGAGAACCGCTCCGGGGTGCAGCCCAAGGATGCTCACAATCAGCATTTTTTCAGCCTGTTCCCTGAAATCGATCGCCAATGGTTCAGCCGCAAGGTGGAAAGTGTCGCGACCCTGGGCACGCCAGCGTTCACGGTCTGGGAGCAGCGCCCGTACCTGATTCGGTTCAAGAGCTACCAGCCGATCACCGGCCAGGAAGCGTTCATGTACCAGAACACCACGCTGCTGCCGCTACGCTCGCCTGACAACACCATCAAGCACATCTGCCTGGTGATCTATGACGTCACCGACGTCGCCGCCAACCGGCATCAGCTCCAGGCCGCCAACGCGCAGCTGCAACAACTCTCCAGCACTGATCGACTGACGGGGCTGTACAACCGCGGGCATTGGGAGGCCAACCTGAAAGCCGCCTACGCCCGGCACCAGCGCTACGGCCATGCGTTGAGCCTGGTGATGCTCGATATCGATCACTTCAAGCGGGTCAACGACACCTACGGTCACCAGGCCGGCGACAAGGTCATCGAGCAAGTCGCCAGGCTGCTGCTCGAACATGCGCGCGACTCCGATGTGGTCGGGCGCTATGGTGGTGAAGAGTTTGGCGTGGTGCTTTCAGATACCGACAGCAGCGGTGCACTCACTTTCGCCGAACGCATGCGGCACTCCGTGGAGGCGCTGGAGGTGGTGTACAACGACCAGACCATCCGTTTCACCATCAGCCTGGGCGTGGCCGACCTGAGCCAGCCCTCGAACGACCACGCCGACCTGATCGCCAGGGCGGATCAGGCGCTGTATACGTCGAAGAAGACCGGGCGCAATCGGGTGACGGTGCATGAATAGCCAGGCCACAACGGCTCGCTGTGGCGAGGGGATTTTACGAAACGTCGCACCGCCCCGCTGGGCTCTGTAGGAGCTGGCGAAGCCTGCGATCTTTTGACCTTGATCTTTCCCTTCAGACTCAATTGGCAGTGGAATGATCGCAGCCTCGTTGCACTCGACAGCTCCTACACAGCGTTCGCTCCCACAGGGGCCGTTGGCATTTACTCACCCACAAGCCCTGGGGAAGCTTCGCCATATTTACCCAGCAGCTTTAGCGTCACCCCATTTGTCCAGCCGAAGCCGTCCTGCAGTTCATATTCGCCGCCTCCCCCGCCGTCTCCGCGCCCGGACAGATCGTATTTCTCCACCAGCTTGTTTTCCCTGTGGTAAAGGTTCTCGACCTGCTGCAAGAAGCGGCTGCCAATTTGCTGCGCCAGGGCGGTGTGCTGGTAGCGGTCCAGCCCCTCCACCGCGACCCATTGCAACGGTGCCCAGCCATTGGGCTCGTCCCATTGCTGGCCATTACTGACCTGGGTGGTGGCGATGCCGCCGGGGCGCAACAGGCCGTCACGTACCGCATCGGCAGTGCGATTGGCATGCTCGACAGACGCCAGCCCCGTATACAGCGGGAAAAGCGTCGCGGCCGTGAGCTGCTGGCGTGGCTGGTTGCGTTGCCAGTCGTAGTCCACGTAGAAACCTTTGTCGGCATTCCACAACTGCTTCTCGATGGCCCGCTGGCGCAGTTCGGCGCGCCGGTTGTAAGCCTGGACGCAGGGGCTGTTCTGCACCGTCTCGCAGGCTTTGGCGATGGTGTTTTCCAGATGATAGATCAGGCTATTCAGATCCACGGGCACGATGGCCGTGGTGCGAATGCTCGCCAGGTTCTGGCCATCGTCCAACCAGCGCGAGCTGAAGTCCCAGCCACTTTCGGCGCCAGCGCGCAGGTCTCGCCAGACCTCTTCCCTGGCCCGGTCCGGCGCCTGCTCGGCAGTGCGGACATCTTGCAACCACGATTCCTCTCGAGGCGTCGGGCTGGCATCCCAATAGCGGTTGAGCACACTGCCATCGGCGAGCTTGACCACGTGCCGCTCAGCCGTGCCGGGCTTGAGTGACTGGGCGCCCTCCATCCAATAGGCATACTCCTTCTGCAACTGCGGCAGGTATCGTCCATAGGCCTGGTCGCCCTCGATACGCGCCTGTAACTCCACCATGTAAGCAAAAAATGGCGGCTGCGACCGGCTCAAGTAGTAGGTGCGATTGCCGTTGGGAATGTGGCCGTAGGTGTCGATCATGTAGGCAAAGTTGTCGGTCATCTGCCGGACCTGGGCCTTATCACCGCTCTGCTCAAGCCCCAGCATGGTGAAATACGAATCCCAGTAATACATCTCGCGAAAACGTCCGCCGGGCACCACATAGGGCTGCGGCAGGGGCAACAAGCTGCTGTAGGCCGGCACCTGGCTGTAGGATCGACTCAGTACCGGCCAGAGGCTGTCGATGTGTGCCTCGATCGGAGCACCGGGCTTGGGTGCCGGGCTTTCGGCTTCACCGGATTCGATGAAGTTGTCTTTCACGAAAGCCTTGATATCGAAGCCATCGCGGTTACGTCGGGCCAGGTAATCGGCGAGGATCTGCGCTGGATCACGGTTGGGCAGTGCGTCCACGAAATGCTTCTGGTCAGTGAACACCTGCTCGCGTTGCACCGTTTCAAAGAGTTCGGGATAGGCTTGGTCGGGGGGGAGATTGGCCCGTCCTTGGGCGTCTGCGTAGCTCCATGTTGCGGGCGGTTGGCTTGAACAGGCCACGCACAGCAGCGCGGCAAAAGAGAGGCTGGCGAGGTTAATAGATCGCATCAGAGGGTCCATCCTGTTTTTGTTCCTGACACACGAGTGACCTGCCGGAATGGGCCTGGGTTCACTCAATGATGCAGTGCCGGGCGACGCTCAGATTGCATTTGGTCAGTCCAATCTATTTTTTTATTAATTGGTCTTGCCAATATTTTTTCCGGCCTGTAGTTTCGGAGCAAGGTCATCGGTGCAGGTCACTGCCCGCCTACAACAAAAAAGAGAGCCCCGGTCCCGGCAGCCGTGCACTCATAACCCTCCTCCCGCCTGCAGGCAGCCACTGCCTGCACGCCAGCCAAGGAGCATCGACATGCTGACTGTCATCTGTAACGAACCCGGCTCGTTAACCGCCATCGAACGTGAAAAGCCCCTCAGGAAACCGGGGGAGATCCTCATCCGGGTCAAGCGCGTCGGGGTCTGCGGCACCGATCTGCACATCTTCACCGGCAATCAGCCGTACCTCGAGTATCCGCGCGTCATGGGCCACGAGTTCTCCGGGGTTGTCGACGAGACGGACAGCGCCAGCGACCTCGCCATCGGTGATGTTGTCTATGTGATGCCCTACCTCTCCTGCGGGACATGTATCGCCTGCCGCGAGGGCAAGACCAACTGCTGCACCCGCATTCAAGTGCTGGGCGTTCATTGCGATGGCGCGTTCACTGAGTACCTGAGCGTTCCCCACGAATTCGTGCACAAGGCCGTGGGTGTTTCCCTTGATCAGGCGGCGATGATCGAGTTCCTGTCCATCGGCGCGCACGCGGTGCGGCGCTCAAATGTCCAGGCGGATAAACGCGCGCTGGTGGTCGGCACCGGCCCGATCGGCATGGCGGCGGCAATCTTCGCCAGCCTGCGTGGAGCACAAGTCACCGTCCTGGATACCCGTGAGGATCGTCTTGCGTTCTGCAAGCAACACTTGGATATCCACGCCGCCGTGCACATCGGCGAAGGCGACAAGCAGACCCTGGCTGAACTGACAGGGGGTGATTTTTTCGACGTGGTATTCGATGCCACCGGTAACGCACGGGCCATGGAACGCGGGTTCGAGTTCATCGCCCACGGCGGTACCTATGTGATGATTTCGGTGGTGCGGGACTCCATCACCTTCTCCGACCCTGAATTCCACAAGCGCGAAGCCACGCTGATGGGCAGCCGCAACGCCACCCAGGAAGACTTCCGCCACGTCGAGCGATGCCTGCGCGACGGATTGATTCCGGATGCGGCCCTGAACACCCACCGACTGACGCTGGGCGACGTGGCCGATTCGTTCGCCACATTGCTCGACCCCAGCCAGGGCGTCGTCAAAGCCATCATCGAGTGCTAGGAATCGGAGGACGTCGCATGAACCCGCCTTCTTCTTTGCTTGTGCTGGCACCGGGTGATGATGTCGCAGTGGCCCGGGGCGATATCGCCGAAGGTCAGCACGTGAGTGCCGACGGCATCACCCTGACCGCCCGGCAGCCGGTTCCGTCCGGCCACAAGATCGCCCTGCGCACGGTGTTGGCCGGCCAACGGCTGCTCAAGTACGGGCAGACCATTGGCCAGGCAACCCGGGACATCGAGCCCGGCGATTACGTCCACGTGCACAACCTGGACATGCCCGCCACCAATGCCGAACACCGTGTACGGAACGTCTATGTGCCCACCTCGTTGAGCGATGATCCCGCTACGTTCGAAGGCTACGTCCGTGAGGATGGGCGCGTCGGTACACGCAATTACATCGGTGTCATTTCCAGCGTCAACTGCTCGGCAACCGTCTGCAAGCACATCGCCAACGCCTTTTCTCCGGAACGCCTGAAAGACTTCCCCAATGTCGATGGCGTCGTTGCGATCACCCACGGCAGCGGCTGTGGCATGGGCGCCAAGGGTGAAGGCATCGACATCCTCAAGCGCACCTTGCGCGGCTATGCCGATCACGCCAACTTCGCCGGCGTGCTGTTGATCGGCCTGGGGTGCGAAGTCAACCAACTGACCCCGTTGATGAATGAACTGGGGGATCGCCGCGCTGTGCTCAAGGCCAGCCTGATCATTCAGGAGGAAGGCGGTACTCGCGAAGCCGTGCGCCGTGGCATCGCCCATATTGAAGCGATGCTGCCTGTCATCAACCAATACCAACGGTCGACCGTCGCCGCCAGCCACTTATGCGTCGGCTTGCAATGCGGCGGCTCGGATGGTTACTCGGGCATCACGGCCAATCCGGCACTCGGCGCGGCCGTGGACCTGTTGGTGCAGCATGGCGGCACCGCGATTCTTTCGGAAACGCCGGAAATCTATGGGGCCGAACACTTGCTGACGGCCCGCGCGGTGTCTGCCGAAATCGCGGAAAAATTGATGGAGCGGATCCACTGGTGGGAAGCTTACGTGCGCCACAACGACGGTGATATGAACAACAACCCTTCGCCGGGCAACAAGGCCGGGGGCATCACCACCATCCTGGAAAAATCCCTGGGCGCCGTGGCGAAAGCCGGTGCGACCGGGCTGATGGGCGTTTACCAATACGCTGAAACGGTCGATGCCCGAGGCCTGGTGTTCATGGACACGCCCGGCTATGACCCGGTGTCCGCGACCGGCCAGGTGGCGGGTGGCGCGAATCTCATCTGCTTCACCACGGGCCGTGGCTCGACCTACGGCTGCAAACCCACGCCCTCCTTGAAGATCGCCACCAATACTCGCCTGTTCCAACGCATGGAACTGGACATGGACTTCAACGCTGGTGGCATTGTCGATGGCCTGGAGTCGGTGGCGCAGGCGGGTGAGCGGTTGTTCCGACTGATGCTGGAGACGGCGTCCGGACACCGCACTTGCAGCGAGGAAAACGGCTTGGGCGATAACGAGTTCCTGCCCTGGCAAATCGGCGCGGTGATGTGAATGACGGAGTCACTGCAACCCTTCCCCTGTGGGAGCGAGCTTGCTCGCGAAAGCGGCGGTACATTCAGCATTGATGCAAGCTGACCCACCGCCTTCGCGAGCAAGCTCGCTCCCACATAAATGAACACCATCAAGCGCCTATGGTAGCCTTTGCGGACTCTCCGATGGACTCCCTCCCATGGTCTCACCGATCAACGCCGCCGAGCGAAAGCCGTACCAGAAAATCGCCGATCAACTGCGCAACTACATCGCCCAAGGGGATTTCAAGGCAGGCTCCAGGCTTCCCCCCGAGCGCGACCTGACCCAACTGCTGGGGGTTTCCAGGCCGTCGCTGCGCGAGGCGCTGATTGCCTTGGAAATAGACGGTGACATCGAGATCAAGATGGGCTCCGGCGTGTACGTGCGCGCCAAGCCCAAGGACGGAAAAAACCCGAGCATGACCTTGGGCGAGAGTCCGTCGGAACTGATGCAGGCGCGCGCCTTGATCGAAGGTGAATCGGTGATCCTGGCGTGTTTGCACGGCAAGAAAAGCGACTACCGCTATCTGCAGGAATGTATCGATGCCATGCGCGCGAGCATTGCCAATGGCCTGCCTCCGCTGGAGGATGACCGTCGATTCCATCAGCGCCTGGCCAAGATGAGCGGCAACTCCGCCCTGGTCCGGATCATCACTGCACTCTTTGATGAACGACACAACCCGATTTCGGCTCACCTGAGCAAACACTCGGAGAACGCCCTGACGTGGGAAGCTGCGGTCGTCGAGCATGAGGCGATCCTGCACGCCGTAGCCAACAAGGATGTGCTCGGCGCCCAAACTTCGATGCGCCAGCATCTGAGCCGCTCGGAGAACCGTTGGCTGCAAGCGCTGGAACCGGAAGACAGCCGCGACTAAGCCTGCGGTTTGGCTTTTGTGGCGAGGGAGCTTGCTCCCGCTGGGTTGCGCCCCGTAGGAGCTGTGTAGGAGCTGTGTAGGAGCTGTCGAGTGTAACGAGGCTGCGATCTTTCCACTGCCCATTGAGTCCAGAGCGAAAGATCAAGATCAAAAGATCGCAGGCTTCGCCAGCTCCTACAGAGCCCAGCGGGAGCAAGCTCCCTCGCCACGGGGTTAGTGCGCTACTTGACTCAGTTGTCGACGCACAGCCAGCTCCACGCCGCGGATTTCCGCCAGGCCCTTGAGACGGCCGATCAGTGAGTAGCCGGGATTGCTTTTGCGCTGTTGGCCGTCCAGCAGTTGATGCCCATGGTCGGGACGCAGCGGCAAGCGCGGGCCGCCTTCGCGCTCACGTCGGTGCTCTTCAGCCACCAGGGCAGCGATGACGCCGACCATGTCGACGTCGCCGTCCAGGTGATGGGCTTCATGGAAGCTGCGTGGGTCGGTTTCCCGGCGGGTTGAGCGCAGATGGGTGAAGTAGATGAACGGCGCAAAGTGCTTGGCCATCGCTACCAGGTCGTTGTCTTCACGCACGCCATAGGAGCCGGTGCAGAACGTCAGGCCATTGGCCGGGCTTGGAGCTGCGTCCAGCAGCCACTGGGCGTCTTCGGCAGTGGAGAGGATGCGGGGCAAGCCGAGCAGCGCCCGGGGCGGGTCGTCCGGGTGGATCGCCATGCGCACACCCACCTCCTCCGCGACGGGGATCACCGCGCGCAGGAAATACCCCAGGTGTTCGCGCAACGTGGCCTCGTCGATGTCGGCGTAGGTACGCAGCAAGTCACGGAAGTTGTCCAGGCTGTAGTGTTCCTCGGCGCCGGGCAAGCCCGCGATCAAGGTGTTGACCAAAGCTTCGCGGCGGGCCGGCGTCAGTTGTTCGAAGTAGGCCCTGGCCTGCTGGATATCTTCGGCGCTGTATTCGGCCTGCGCAGCGGGGCGCTGGAGGATGAACAGATCGAAGGCGGCGAATGCGGTCTGATCGAAACGCAGTGCCCAGCCACCATCCGCCAGTTCATAGGCCAGGTCGGTACGGGTCCAGTCCAGCACCGGCATGAAGTTGTAGCAGACGATATCGATGCCGCAGCTCGCCAGGTTGCGCACGCTTTGCTGGTAGTTGGCGATGTACTCGTCGCGCCGTCCACAGCCGCGCTTGATGTCTTCGTGCACCGGAATGCTTTCCACCACCGACCAGCTCAAGCCGGCCGCTTCGATCATCTGCTTGCGCGCCGCGATGGCCTCCACTGGCCAAACCTGGCCATTGGGGATTTCGTGCAGCGCGGTGACGATGCCGGTCGCACCGGTTTGGCGAACGTCCGCCAGGGAGATCGGGTCTTTGGGGCCAAACCAACGCCATGTCTGTTCCATGTTCTTCTCCTTGTTATCAGTTGGGTGCGGCAAGGGGGGGCAACAGGCTGTCCACACCATCGCGGACCAGGGTGCGATAGGCACGGTGCACGGCATCGCGAAACTCTGCGCGAGCCGCCAGCTGCGGCGGGAAGACCTCATCCAGGTCGAGGAAAGCATTCACCCGCGATGCGCCTTCGAAACGTCCCGCAAGATCGGCAAAGGTTGCGCTCAGCGGGTCGTCGATCACGTGCATCGACTGACCACGCAACGGCTGCGTGCAGTAGTGAATCCAGGCCGCAATGCCCAGGGCGGTACAGTCAATGCTGCGCCCTTGGTCGAGCAATTGCTGCGCGCCGAGCAACCAGCGTTGCGGCAGTTTCTGCGAGCCGTCCATGGCGATCTGGCGCAAGCGATGTTGCAAGCTGTCGTTGGCAAAGCGCGCCCGCAGGTCGTGGGCATACACCGAAAGATCGAGACCAGCCGGCATGTCCAGGGTGGGTGCGGCTTCCTCGGCCATGTAACGCTCGATGAGGCGCGCCAGCTTCACGTCGCTGACGGCTTCGAAGACCGACTCATGACCGGCCAGCAACCCCACGTAGGCCAGCAATGAATGACTGCCATTGAGCATGCGCAGCTTCATCGTTTCAAACGGACGCACGTCGTCGACCATCTGCACGCCTTCCACTTCCCAGTCCGGGCGGCCGAGGGGAAAGTGATCCTCGATCACCCACTGGCTGAAGCTTTCACAGACCACTGCCGCACGGTCGTGGCAGTCCAGTTGTTGCTCCAACCGGCGGAAGGACTCGTCGTCCATGGCCGGCACGATGCGATCGACCATGCAGCTGGGAAACGCCACCTGCTGCTCGACCCACTGCGCCAACGCCTCATCCTGCAATGCGGCCAAGGCGCTGACCGCCTGGCGGGTGCGCTGGCCGTTATCGGGCATGTTGTCGCAGCACAATACTGTGAAGGCCGGGATGCCTGCCGCGCGACGGCGACGCAGGGCTTCTAGGACAATGCCGGGGGCCGAGCGTGGCGTTTGTGGATGCGCGATGTCATGGGCAATCGTCGGATCTTCGCGGCGCAACTGCCCGGAGGAAGGGCTCAGGCAGTAGCCCTTTTCTGTGACAGTGAGCGTGACGATCCGCGTTTGCGGCGCGGCCATGCGTTGCAGCAAATGCTCCAGCTCTTGACCGCCCTCGCCCACATACAAAGCCTGGCGCAACACCCCGATTTCACGCAGCGTCACCTGCTCACGGTCGCGGTACTCGGCCACATGGTAGCGGCCGTCCTGCTCGCGCAATTGCTCGACCAAGGTGCGATTGGAGCGCAGGTTGGCACTGCACAATCCCCAGTCACTTTCGCCATGGCGATTGAGATGGCGTTGCAGGTAGACCGCCTGGTGCGCGCGGTGAAACGCGCCCAGGCCCAGGTGCACGATACCGATCTGCATTGCAGTCCCGGTGCAAGGTACACGTTTCACAACAGGCATCGACTCACTCCTTCTGTTCAGGGATGGCCCAGGGCCGAAGCGGGTTGCGGGTTTTGTTCCGCCGCCTTGCCGGTATCGGCCACCGACAGCGGTTTCACGTAGCGCGCCACACACACGGCACCGATCACGGTCAGCAGCCCCGCCAGCAGGAATGCACTGGTGAACGAGCCGGTGAACTGCACCAGGAAACCCGTCAGGGTCGGGCCGACAATGCCCGAGGTGTTCGCCAAAAAGTGCATGAAACCGCTGACGCCGCCCACCCGCGCCGCCGGGACGGTGTCCTGGATGATCGCCCAGTAGATGGCGCCGGTGAGGTATAGGAAGAACACCGCCAAAGCGACGAGGATGACCGCCGGATACAGGGTCTTGACCATCCCCGCACAGGCGATGCAAACGGCGCAGGCCAGCAGGCAGGTCACCAGCACCACTTTGCGGGAGAACATCATCTTTCCGGTTTTCTTGAACACAAAGTCGGAGATGAAACCGCCCAAAGCCAGGCCGAGGAAACCCAGCACCCAGGGAATGACCGTGGCGATGCTCATGTCCTTGACGTTCAGGCCGTGGGCCATGGTCAGGTAGCTGGGGAACCAGGTCAGGAAGAAGAACAAGGTGTAGTTATAGGAAAAGAACGCCAGGGAGGTGAACAGCACCGTTGGCTGCTTGAGATAGAAGCGCAGTGGGAATACCGGTTGTGCCGCCAACTCGCTTTGCCCCTCGGCCCGCAGAATCTCCTCGGCGCCCTCGCCTTCTGGCCTTTCCTTGACGAATTTGAACCATACCGCGGCCCAGACCAGACCGATTACCATGATGATGATGAACGACATCTTCCAGCCGTAGGTGACGGCGATAAAGCCCACCACCGGCCCGGAAATCGCCCCACCCAGCGGCGTGCCGGACATCGACGTACCAATCGCCCGCGCCCGGCGCTTGGGGGTGTACCAGTTGTTCACCATCTTGCTGGTGGTGACACTCAGCGGTCCTTCACCCATGCCGAACAGGATGCGAATGAGCACCAGCGAAGCGAAGCCCACCGTCAACACGGTGAGACCGCTGAACAGCGACCACAGCACCATCGCCAACAGCAACGTGGTCTTGGCGCCGTAACGGTCGGCAGCCCAGCCGCCGATGAAGTTGAAAGCAGCATAACCGACGAAAAAACTACTGAAGATCATGCCCATCTCACCCGTACTCAGACCGTAGTCCTTCTGGATGAAAGGCGCCGCCACAGACAATGCCGAGCGGTCGAGGTAATTGATGACCCCGGCCAGGAACAGCATGATGATGATTAAGCTACGTCCTTGACCAAACATGGTGGAACCTCCCGCTTGTTGTGTTTATTCGGTGAGGGTGCCCATGACAGGCACGATGAAACCGGGGGTACAGACGGCTCAGGGATGGGCGTTCGTCAGTTCCACCAGCACTTTTCGGGTTTGCTCGGGATGTTTTTCGATCAGGTCGATGGCGCCGGGCATTTCGTCGAAGCTGACGCGATGGCTGATCAGGTCCTGGACCTGCAACTTGCCATTGGCGATCAGTTCGATCACCCGCGGGAACTTGCGGTTATTGAGCCGCGAGCCCACCAACGTGAGTTCCTTCTTGATCATTTCCAACTGCACCAGATCACTGGGCGTGGCATTGAAGCCCAGCAACCCGATGCGCCCGGCCGGCGAAGCCAGGCGCACCATCTGCGGCATCAAGGCCGGGATGCAGGCAGCGTCGACAATCAGCGGCACGCCTTCACCCTGGGTTAATTCACGCATCGTGGCCTCGACGTCGACTTGCTGGCCGTTGAGGGTTCGGCTGGCACCCAGGGCCCGCGCCGTCTCCAGGCGGCTGTCGATGACATCGGTCACGGTGATGTCGGTCAATCCCAGCGCCCGGGCCATCTGCACCAGGGTCAGGCCGATCACCCCGGCACCGTAGATCAACACGCTGTCGCCCGGATGGGGCTGCATGCGATCGAGCACGTTCAGGGCAATGGAATATGGCTCAACCAGGGCGCCGTGGCTGAGGGACATCGAATCGGGCAAGCGGTGGGCGTTCTCGGCCGGTACGCAAACCTGCTCGCTGAAGCCGCCGTCGCGATGCACGCCGATCACTTGCAGTCGGGTGCAGACATTCGGTCGGCCAATCCGACAGGGGTAACAGGTGCCGCAACTGATCACCGGATCGACGCACACCCGGTCACCCACTTGCAGGTGGTCGACGCCCTCGCCGACTTGCCGGACTACCCCGGAGAACTCATGGCCGGTGACACGGGGGAAACGCACGAATGCGTTCTGCCCATGAATGATGTGCATGTCCGAGCCACAGATGCCGGCGTAAGCCACATCGACCTGGACCTCGCCATGGGCGATCTGCGGTCGGTCGACCTGGGCCAGCCCGAACTCGAAGGGTGCTCTTACCTGGAACGCTTTCATCGGGTCACTCCTGACGGGACATTCGCCCCGTTTGCTCAAAGGGTTAAAACCGTTTCACCAATGCCACAGCGTGCCGTCTTCAAGACGGTTGACCGGCAGGCTGGCGCGCTTGTAGGGGTATTGGCGGGCAAGGTCTTCATCGATGTCGACGCCATGCCCCGGTGTTTCGCCCGGCGTGAAGTGGCCATCCTCGAAGCGATAGGCGTGGGGAAAGACTTCATCGATGCGGTCTTCGTGAGGCATGTGTTCCTGAATGCCGAAGTTGGGTACCCAGGTATCGAAATGCAGGGCCGCGCCCATGCACACCGGCGACAGGTCGGTGGCGCCGTGAAAGCCGGTCCGCACCTGGAACAGCGCGGCGAAATCGGCAATACGCCGCACGTGGGTAATGCCGCCGGCATGCACCAGCGTCGTGCGGATGTAGTCGATCAATTGTTCCTGGATCAACTCGCGGCAGTCATGGATGGAGTTGAACACCTCGCCAACGGCCAACGGTGTGGTGGTGTGCTGGCGAATCAGGCGAAAGCTCTGCTGGTTTTCGGCCGGCGTGCAGTCTTCCAGCCAGAACAGGTTGTACGGCTCCACGGCCTTGCCCAGACGCCCGGCTTCGATAGGCGTCAGGCGATGGTGCACGTCGTGGAGGATATGCAGGTCGTCGCCAAAGCGTTCGCGCACGGCGGCGAATAGCTTGGGGACGTAGTTGAGGTATTTGGCGGTGTCCCAGACGTGTTCGGCGGGCAGGTCGCTGTCGGCCGGCTCGTAGCGCTCGCCACTGCGCTTGGCGACGCCGTAGGTGGTGGCAATGCCGGGCACACCGCATTGCACACGCACGGCTTTATAGCCCAGCTCGACGTGACGGGCGACTTCGTCCAGGCACCCTTCGATGTCCTTGCCGGTGGCGTGCCCATAGACCATCACCCGCTCGCGGCTCTTGCCACCGAGCAACTGGTACAACGGCATGTTCGCGGCCTTGGCCTTGATATCCCAGAGCGCCACGTCGACGGCGGCAATGGCGGTCATGGTCACCGGCCCCCGGCGCCAGTACGCACCGCGATACAGGTACTGCCAGATGTCCTCGATGCGGTGGGCGTCGCGGCCGATCAGCGCAGGCAGCACGTGCTCCTCCAGATACGCGACCACCGCCAGTTCGCGGCCATTCAACGTCGCATCGCCAATGCCGTAGAGGCCTTCATCGGTGACGATTTTCAAGGTGACCAGGTTGCGACCCGGACAGGTCACGATGACGCGCGCTTCAACAATTTTCATAAAGTCAGACCTGTGCAACAGAAGGGAGTGAGGACGTGCCCATGTTCGGCATCGCCGCCAGGGGAATCAGCGCCCCCCGGTATTGGACGACCTGGGCAGCCAGGCGATGGCCCCAGCGGGCGGCTTGCTCTGGATCGCCGCCGCGCAGGCGGCAGGCCAGGTAGGCGGCGTTGAACGAATCACCGGCAGCTGTGGTGTCGATGACATGGGTAACGGTTTGCGCGGGCACTTCGAAACGCCCTGTCGGGCACTGGATCAAGCAGCTGGCGGCGCCGCGCTTGAGGGCCACTTCGCGGATTCCCGCCTGGGCGTAGGCATTGAACAAGGCCTGCGTGTCGGGATAGCCGAACAGGGCCGCGTCATCTTCCCAGGTGACCAGGGCCAGGTCGGTCAGCTGCAACAGGTCGCGGTAGGCCTGCCGGGCCGTTTCAGGATCGGGCCAAAGGTGGGGGCGGTAGTTGTTGTCGAAGACGATGCGCGTGCCGGCTCGGCGCGCCAGGAGCAAGGCCTGGATCAGGCGTTGGCGCCCTTCTGGCGTGAGGATCGCCAGGCTGATGCCGCTCAGGTAGACGTAGTCGTAATCGGCCAGCGCATCAAGCATGGCCTCTGCCTCGGGGCCCTCGAACATGCGCCGCGCCGCCGCTTCCCCGCGCCAGTAGAGGAAACGCCGTTCGCCGTGGGGATCGGTCTGGATGAAATACAACCCCGGCAGCGCGTCTTCGATCACGCGGACATGGGCATCACCTATCCCTTCATCCAGCCAGGACCGGCGCATGGCAACGCTGAATGCATCGCTGCCCACGGCCGTCATGTAGTCCACGGCCACTGCGCCACGCAAATTCAATCGGGCCAGGTAGACCGCGGTGTTGAGCGTATCGCCACCGAAGGTCTGCATGATCGCGGCACCCGGTTCACCGCGCATCTCGATCATGCATTCCCCCACCAACGCCACCTTCAGCGGGCGGGCGAAGCGGGTCTCTGGGTCATGGTTAAGCGTTACATCCATAATCAACGCGCCTTTCTTGTTTTTAAAACGGCGTTTCATTTTTATCTCAAGGCCCGAGTCTAGTCAGATTTGCCGCCTCGTCAAGCAAAAATGAAACAGCGTTTTGTTCTGCTTGCGTATATCCTTGGGTTTTACTTTCACGTTGGAGCCTTCATGGACAACAGCGTCATTCCAAACAACGATCTGGTGTCGGCGGTGGGCCGGACCATGGCCGTGCTCGAGGCACTGGCCGAGCATCCGGAAGAAAGCGGCGTCTCGGAAATCGCCAACAAGCTGGACATGTCCAAGGCGACGGTCTATCGCTTCTTGCAGTCGCTCAAGGCACGTGGGTATGTGGTGCAGGACGCCGAGGATCGCTATCGCCTCAGCGTCCGGCTGTTTGAACTGGGGGCCCAGGCCTTGCCCCACCTGGACATCGTCCGGGAAGCGGAGCCGGGCATGCGACGGATCAACGAGCTGACCGGCGAGACCGTCCACCTGGGGATTCTCGACGAAGGCAGCATCGTCTACGTGCACAAGATCGACTCCAAGTACAACCTGCGCATGTACTCGCGGATCGGCCGGCGGGCGCCGTTGTACTGCACTGGCATCGGCAAGGTGCTGATGGCCTGGCTTGAAGAAGACGAATTGCTCGCTCACCTGGAGCTGGAAAGTTTCGAGCGCCGTACGGCCAATACCCTGACCAGCGCCGAGGCGTATCTGCAAGAACTGGAGACCGTTCGCCAGCAAGGCTATGCCGAGGACCATGAAGAGTTCGAAGACAACATGCGTTGCCTGGCCGCACCGATCCGCGACCGTTTTGGCCATGTGATCGGCGGGATGAGCGTTTCATTTCCCTGTTTTCGCTTCAGGGAAGAGTTGAAGCAGGACTACGTCAAGCAACTGATGCAAGCCACCCAACAGATCTCAAGCCAGTTGGGCTGGCATGCGCGGTAATGGCCGTCGACAACCCCGTGGCGAGGGAGCTTGCTCCCGCTGGGCCGCGAAGCGGCCCCAAAACCTGCCGAATGCGCAGCATCAGACACACCGCACCCGCCGGTTCACGACTGCTTCGCAGCCGAGCGGGAGCAAGCTCCCTCGACACAGGGGGCTTGGGTGTTCATGAGCTTTGCATTCAGCGCAGGACCATTGTGTGCGGGGTACGGCAGGAGAGATAGGTCGGCTGTCAGGCCGCCTCGCGAGCAAGCTTTGCTCCCACAGCTCGGATGGGTGTACGACCGAAAAGAGCCAGGTCGGCTGTCAGGCCGCCTCGCTTTTGCTTTTGATCTGGAGGCCCCGTTAACCACGATGGCCGAACACAGGCATTGTGGAGTGGGCATCCCGGCATGGATGCCGGGATAGCCGCGCTGGGCCATGGATGGCCCTTCGCGGCGGCCCACGGAGCAATGCCTTCGTTCAGGAATGCCGAGCCTAGGCGAGGCACCGAGTGGTGGGGCAAGTCTTTTTTGCTTACTTTTCTTGGCGTCTGAAAAAAAGTGAGCCGCCGTAAGGGCGGCCCCCTAAGTAGCCGTTACCGCAGCAACGGATATGTACCCGGTCAACAAAATCCATGTCGACTGACACCCCACCATCTCAGGCTTCAACTGGCCGGCATCAGAACCAGGTTTCCATCTGGATGCCGTACTGCCAGACACCGCCGGCGTTGAAGTCAGTCTTGCCGAAGGAGTCCGTGGTGCTATACCGGTCCAGGTCCGACGACCAGTTCATGACGCTGGCGAACAGGCGTAGCTCAGGACGCGTGAGCAGATCGCCCAGGTCGGGCTTGAAGGTTGGGGCGACCGTGAACTTCCAGAAGTTGCCGTCGACCGCATTGCGTTGCAGGTAGCCCTTGGGGTCCAGCTTCATGGTTTGCCAGCTCATCTCGTAGGCCATCTCGAAATTGCTGTTGATTTCATTGGCCAACCGCACGTTCAGGGTCATCCAACGGTAATCGTCGCCCTTGACGTAGCGGTCCTTGCTTTGCTCAGCCAGCAGGCTCGGGCCAATGCGCCAGTCGGACGCCAGGGGCGTTTCGCCGTACAGCGCCAGGCGCACAGCGCGGGCGTCGTCAATCAGCTCGCCATCCGAGCCGACGTTCTTGACCTCAGCCCCCAACCCCTGCCCATAGAGCAGCGCCGTCTTGAAGAAGCCTTCGCGGCCGAAGAAGTTTTTCTGGTGATTGGCGATCATGCTGTGCAAGCCGGAATCGGCCGGCGTCAGCCCCGCTTCATTGGTACGGGTCGCAAAGTCGTTTTTCTTCGAGCCGATGGCGTTGAACATCCACTGCCACTGGCCACCGTCGAAAAACTGGTTGGACGTCAGGATATAGCTTTCCACATCGGCATTGACGCCGCCCTCACTGAAATCCCCGTAGTTGCGACCGATCAAGGAGTAGTTCGAGCGCCAGTTCTTGTTCATCTGTATATCGTAGATACCGCCACCGGTGCCGGCCAGATAGACAACGTCGGAGTCCAGCCAGTGGATGTCGAAATTGTCCCTGTCGAAGCGCTTGCCGGCCCACAGGGTGGAGTTTTCGAACATCGAGTTGCCTTTGAATGCCGCGAGGTGATCGAGTTCGGTAAACACCTGGCGCACGTTCAGGTTGCTTTCATCGGCGGTCCAGTCGTTGGAGCTCTCCACACCATCGGCGATGGACACCGTGAACTTGGAGTGGGTGCCGTTCTGCGCGTACTGCTCTTTCGACAGGTCGATACGCATGTAGGTGTCGTCCTCGTTGCCGAGTCGACCGACAGCGCCCCCCACAGAACCGGCTGGAGTGGTGTACGGACCGCCACGACCACCGCCCAACGCATCATTGATCAGCAACCCGGAGCGGGCATAGCCCTTGAAGCTGAAGCCGTCGGTAAGATGTGCGCCACTGCCCTGCTTCTCTGTGCTTTGCTGGCTGGCTTCGAGTTTTGCCAAGCGAGCATCGAGCGTGGGGACCGTAGCGGCGGACGCCACCGGTTGCATGGTGGGCGTGGCGAGTTTGAGTTGCTGCAATTCCCTGGCGAGTGCCTGGGTTTGCTGTTCGGCGGCGGCGGCGCGTTTTTCCGCTGCGCTGGCACGCGCCTCGAACGCGGCCATGCGCTCTTCCAGAGTCGCGGCCTGAGAAGTGGTCGCCGCGGCGCCGAGTACGCCTGCGAGTAGCCAGCTTGATGCTTTCTGCATATGGATTTTCCCTGTTTTGTTTTTATTGTTCTGCTGCCGCGACCGACCTTTTTCGCCCAGGTTCCGAATTGTCAAACCAAAGGAAAAAAAGGATGCCTCATCGCAAATACACTGCTACATTTGGCGATGTTAACGTTAACTTTTCTAAAAACAAAAATAAAGAGGGCTTTATGAAACAGCTCAAATCGATCCTTCCAGCAGCACTGCTCGGCCTGTGCGTCGGGTTTCCATCCCTCTCCACAGCCGCCAGCCTGACGATTTCCTGCGGTGCCGTGGGTGCTGAATTGCAACTGTGCAAGGAGGCCGTCGAGGCGTGGTCGAAGCAGACCGGCAACAGCGTCGAAGTGGTTTCCACACCTAACTCGGCAACCGAACGGTTGTCGTTCTACCAACAGATCCTCAGTGCGCAATCCAGCGACATCGACATCATCCAGATCGACATGGTGTGGCCGGGGATGCTTGCCAAACACTTGATGGACCTGCGCGAGGTGCTTCCTGCCAACGCGACCCAGGGTTACTTCCAGGCCCAGGTGGACAACGCCACGGTAAACGGGCGCCTGGTGACCATGCCGTGGTTCACCGACTCGGGGCTGCTGTATTACCGCAAGGACCTGCTCGAGAAGTACAACAAGCCCGTACCCCAGACCTGGGAAGAAATGACCACGACTGCCAGGGCTGTCCAGCAGGGCGAACGCGATGCCGGGAACGCCAATGCCTGGGGTTATGTATTCCAAGGGCGCGCCTACGAAGGCCTGACGTGTAACGCACTGGAGTGGATCAGCAGCCAGCCGCAAGGCGGGCTGGTCAATCCGCAAGGCGACATCGTGGTCAACAGCCAGGCCTCAAGGGCCGCATTGACCCTGGCCAAAAGCTGGGTGGGAGACATCTCCCCGCGTGGCGTACTCAACTACACCGAGGAAGAAGGACGCGGCGTCTTCCAGTCGGGCAATGCATTGTTCATGCGTAACTGGCCTTATGTCTGGGCCCTGGTGCAAAGCCAGGACAGCGTCGTGAAGGACAAGGTCGGCGTCGCTCCCCTGCCCCGCGGCGGCGAGACGGGCACCCATGCGTCCACTCTCGGCGGCTGGGGCCTGGCGGTGTCGCGCTACAGCGCCAACCCCAAGCTCGCCGCAGAACTGGTGAGCTACCTGAGCAGCGCCCAACAGCAGAAACACCGCGCCCTGGTGGGTGCCTACAACCCGGTGATCGAATCGCTGTATCAGGATCCCGAGTTGCTCGCGGCCATGCCGTACTACAGCCAACTGCGCAGCATCCTCAATGATGGGGTCATGCGCCCTGCTTCAATCACCGCCGACCGCTATCCACGGGTCTCCAATGCGTTCTTCGATCAAGTGCACGGCGTGCTGGCGGACGAACGGCCGGTCGACCAGGCGCTGGCCGAACTGGAAAGCGAACTCACGCGCATCAAACGCAGGAACTGGTAAGCCACAAGGAAGGAAATCACCATGTCTGTCTCCACTACACTCGCCCCCGGCGACGACGAGCACCTGCTCACTCGGGAAACGCCGGTACAACGCCGTCGCGTTCGCGCCGCCTGGCTGTTCCTGAGCCCGATGCTGCTGTGCCTGGCCCTGGTGGCGGCCTGGCCGCTGCTGCGCACATTCTGGTTCAGCCTGACCGACGCCAGCCTGGCCGACACGGGCGATGCAAGCTTTGTCGGCTTGAGCAACTATCTGTTTCACAGCAGCGCTGGCTGGTCGGGCATCCTCGTCGATCCACAGTGGTGGAATGCGGTGCGCAACACCTTGCATTTCACCGTGGTGTCGGTGGGATTGGAAATCGTACTGGGGCTGATGGTGGCGTTGCTGCTGAACGTCAAGTTCACCGGACGCGCGCTGGTGCGGGCGTTGATCCTGATTCCCTGGGCAATCCCGACCATCGTCTCGGCGAAAATCTGGTCATGGATGCTCAACGACCAGTTCGGCATCATCAATCACATGATGCTCGGCCTCGGCCTGATCGATGCGCCCCTGGCCTGGACAGCCGACGCGGACCTGTCGATGTGGGCAGTGATCGTCGTCGACGTCTGGAAGACCGTGCCTTTCGTCACGCTGCTGATGCTGGCGGCCTTGCAGATGTTGCCCAGCGACTGCTACGAAGCCGCCAGGGTCGATGGCATTCACCCGGTGAAAGTGTTCTGGTGGGTCACCCTGCCGCTGCTGATGCCGGCATTGCTGGTGGCGGCGATCTTTCGCATCCTCGATTCCTTGCGGGTGTTCGACGTCATCTATGTGCTGACCTCGAACTCATCGAGCACCATGAGCATGTCGGTCTATGCCCGCCAGCACCTGGTGGAATTCCAGGACGTCGGTTACGGCAGCGCCGCTTCGACCTTGCTGTTCCTGGTCGTGGCGGTCATCGCCATGGCTTACCTGTACCTCGGACGCCGTCAGCTGGAGGTTCGCTCATGAGCCCGCGCCTACTGAAAAAAGCCCTGCTGCGCGCCGGGTTCTGGTGCCTGATCGGGATCTTGCTGCTGTATGCGGTCTTCCCGTTCTACTACGCCATCGTCACGTCGCTGAAGCCGTCCAGCGCCTTGTTCCAGGTGAGCTACTGGATCGACAACCCCGACTTCTCCAACTATGCCGCCGTGCTGAGCCAGGCCTCGTTCCTGCGGGCCATCGGCAACTCGCTGGTGGTCGCGCTGAGCGTGGTCGCGCTGGCGTTGTTCCTCAGCCTGACCGCCGCCTATGCCCTGGGCCGCGTGAAGTTTCGCGGACGCGGCGTGGTGTTGATGATGGTCCTGGGCGTCTCGATGTTTCCACAAGTCGCGGTGCTGTCGGGATTGTTCGAAGTGATCCGTGCCCTGGGCCTGTACAACACATCCTGGGCGTTGATCCTGAGCTACACGATTTTCACCCTGCCCTTCACCGTCTGGGTGCTGACCACCTTCATGGGGCAACTGCCTCATGAGCTGGAAGAGGCCGCGATCATGGACGGTGCGTCACCCTGGGTCACGCTGACCCGCGTGCTGTTGCCGCTGCTCTGGCCGGCACTGGTCACCACGGGGCTCTTGGCCTTCATCGCCGCCTGGAACGAGTTCCTGTTTGCCCTGACCTTCACCCTGACCGACTCGCAACGCACGGTCCCGGTCGCCATCGCGCTGATTTCCGGCGGCAGCCCTCATGAATTGCCTTGGGGCTTGTTGATGGCGGCGTCGGTGCTGGTCACGGTCCCATTGGTGATT
Source organism: Pseudomonas sp. KB_12 (assembly GCF_052114545.1). Lineage (NCBI taxonomy): Bacteria > Pseudomonadati > Pseudomonadota > Gammaproteobacteria > Pseudomonadales > Pseudomonadaceae > Pseudomonas > Pseudomonas sp. KB_12. Next base: position 48,015 of record NZ_JBFREY010000006.1, read on the forward strand.
CTGGTGCTGATCTTCCAGCGCCGCATCGTTTCCGGCCTCACTGCCGGTGCGTTAAAGGGTTGAGGCCCAACACAGATAAGAAAGGAACAGCATCGTGATCAAGTTGAAGCTGGACAACGTGAACAAACAATTGGGCGGCGCACGCATTCTTCGCGACGTCAGCCTGGAAATCTCGGCAGGTGAATTCGTGGTTTTCGTCGGCCCTTCGGGCTGCGGAAAGTCGACCTTGCTGCGACTGATCGCCGGACTGGATTCGATCTGCGACGGCGACCTGCTGATCGACGGACGCCGGGTCAATGACCTGGAGCCGCGCGAGCGTGGCGTCGGCATGGTGTTCCAGTCCTATGCGCTGTACCCGCACATGAGCGTCTACGACAACATCAGCTTTGGCCTCAAACTGGCCAAGACCGAAAAAACCACCCTGCGCGAGCGAGTGCTGAAAACCGCACAAATCCTGCAGTTGGACAAGCTACTGCAACGCAAGCCACGGGAACTGTCGGGTGGACAGCGCCAGCGGGTGGCCATGGGCCGGGCCATGGCGCGGGAACCGGACATTTTGTTGTTCGACGAGCCGCTGTCCAACCTCGACGCCTCCCTGCGCGTGCAGATGCGCAACGAAATCGCCCGGCTGCACGGGCGACTGGGCTCGACCATGATCTACGTGACCCACGACCAGGTTGAAGCGATGACCCTGGCCGACAAGATTGTCGTGCTCAATGGCGGCCGCATCGAGCAGGTCGGCTCGCCACGCGAACTCTATGAGCACCCGGCCAGCCGCTTTGTCGCCGGTTTCCTCGGTTCGCCCAAGATGAACTTTCTGCCGGCGCGCCTGCACACCCCAGGTGAAACCAGCCAGATCGACAGCCCTCTATTGGGCATGACGCCCCTTCCTTTCGACAGCACCCACCTGGCGGCGAACAGCCCATTGACCCTGGGAATTCGCCCGGAACACGTGTCGCTCAAAGCGGCGCAAGGCAGCGCTGGGGTCGTCGTGGTCGGGGTCGAATACCTGGGCAGCGAAACCTACGTGCACCTGGAGTCAGGCGAGGATGAACCCTTGATCTGTCGCTGCGAAGTCAACGCCGGATGGCGAGTGGGCGATCGGGTTGAACTGCAACTGGCGTTCGGCAGCATGCATCTGTTCGACGCGGATGGCACGGCCTTGAGACGCCATCCTGCTGTTATTGAAGTCCTCCCGGAGGACGTCCCGCAGCGCTCGCCAAAAGCAGGCGCCCTATGACTGTGTCTGTAAATGCCATGAACACACCCATGCCCTCCCCCTTTGAACGTGCGCAGCAGGCGCTGAATGAAGGTCAGTCTCGTCTCATCGGCGACTATCGCCCTGACTATCATCTGGCGCCTGTCGCGGGCTGGATGAACGACCCTAACGGGGTGGTGTTTTTCCGTGGTGAATATCACGTGTTCTACCAACACCACCCTTTCGATGCCAAATGGGGTCCGATGTATTGGGGCCACGCCAAGAGCGCCGACCTGGTCCATTGGCAGCATCTGCCCCTTGCCCTGGCGCCAGGCGATGACTTTGACCGCCACGGCTGTTTTTCCGGTAGCGCGGTGGTGTGTGGCGACACCTTGGCGCTGATCTACACCGGGCACACCTGGCTGGGAGAAGTGGGTGACGAGCGCTTTATCCGCCAGGTCCAGTGCCTGGCCACCAGTGACGACGGCATCCGGTTCGTCAAGCATGGCGCCGTCATCGAGAACGCGCCGCAAGAAACGATCATGCACTTTCGCGACCCCAAGGTCTGGCAGGAGGACGGTTATTGGTACCTGATTGCTGGCGCGCGCCTGGGCGACAAGCCGCTGCTGCCGCTGTACCGCTCCACCGACCTGCACACCTGGGAGTTCCTCGACTACGTGTCCAGTGGCAATGAGGGCGATGGCTACATGTGGGAATGCCCGGACCTGTTTCGCCTCGACGGGCGCGACGTGCTGCTGTATTCCCCCCAGGGCATGCAACCCGAAGGTTACGAACGCCTCAACAAGTACCAGACCGGTTATCGCATTGGCCGGCTCGACAGCGAATGGCACTTCACCGGCGGGCCGTTCATCGAACTGGATAACGGTCACGATTTCTATGCCGCGCAAACGTTGGAGGCCGCCGATGGTCGGCGCCTTGTGTGGGCTTGGCTGGACATGTGGGAAAGCCCGATGCCGAGCCAGGCCCATCACTGGTGCGGCATGCTCGGCTTGCCCCGCGAGCTTGAACTGCAGGGCGATCGCCTTGGCGTGTTTCCGGCACGGGAACTGACAGCGCTGCGCCAGGCGCCGCTGCCGAGCATCGCACCGTGGGGCGAGTCGGGCAGCTGCTGGGTGCCGCAAGTGAAAGGCGACAGGCTCGAAATCCATGTGCATCTGGATCTGCTCGGCTGCACCGAAGGCCACCTGGGAGTCGCCTTGCGCTGCAGCGCCGATGAGCAGGAACAAACCCTGCTTTATTACGACGCGTCACTGCAACGCCTGGTGCTCGATCGCAGCCGCTCGGGTGCGCAAGTGAGCGGTCAGCGCAGCGTGTCGATCGAGCCGACACAAACACAACTGCACCTGCGGGTATTTCTCGATCGCTCGTCCATCGAGGTGTTTGAGGAAAACGGCCGCTTCAGCTTCAGCAGCCGCCTCTATCCGCGGCCCGACAGCCTCGGGGTGAAACTGTTGGCGAACGGGACTGGCGGGCGCGTCGCCATTCCCAAGGCTTGGCCTCTGGACTCGGGCTGGCTGTGAGTACCGTCATTCGAGTCGCGAGAAGCCCAAGGCCTGTGTCATGATTCTGCGTCAACCTGACTGGCCGCACTTCGCATGACTTCCGTGAAAGACGTTGCACAGCTGGCCGGCGTATCCCTGATGACGGTTTCGCGCGCGCTCAACACGCCGGAAAAACTGAGCCCCGAAACCCTTCAGCGGGTACGTCGCGCCATTGAGGAACTGCAATTCGTACCGAGCCTGTCGGCGCGCAGGATGCGCGGCGACAACCTGCAGGCCCGCACCATCGGTGTGTTCGCACTGGACACCGCGACCACGCCGTTTGCCGTCGAGTTGCTGCTGTCCATCGAACAGACCGCGCAGCAGGCAGGCTGGAACGTCTTCATCCTCAACCTGTTGAGCAACCCGCCCACCGACCAGAACATCGACCTGATGCTGTCGCACCGCCCCGACGGGTTGATTTTCAGTGCCATGGGATTGCGCCAGGTGAGCATTCCCGAACGACTCAAGAGCAAACCGCTGGTGCTCGCCAATTGCCTGGCCGATGACAGCCACCTGGTCAGTTATGTGCCGGATGATGAAGCCGGGCAGCATCGAGCCATGCAGCATGCGTTGAGCCAAGGCTATCGGCGCCCGCTGTGTATCAATTTGCCGAGGAAGAGTCTTGCCTGGGGCCTGCGCCAGCAAGGCTTGCAACGCGCCTGTCAAGCCGTCGGGCTGGCACCTGAAGCACTCCTGCAGTACGACCTTTCCGATCACGACGCCTATGATGAAACCGCTGCCATTCTCGACCGGCATATCGTTGACGGCCGTCCGCAATTCGACGTCCTGGTCTGCGGCAACGACCGCATCGCCTTTTGCGCCTATCAGTTGTTGCTGGGTCGCGGCCTGAAAATTCCCGACGATGTCGCGGTGCTCGGCTATGACAACATGATCGGCATCGCCGAACTGTTCATCCCGCCACTGACCACCGTACAACTGCCGTACTACGAGATCGGTCGCCAGGCGGCCCGGCACCTGATCGAGAATCTCGAGGTATCGGGCGCCCAGCCGGTGGATTGCCCGCTGGTGGTCAGGGCGTCGCTATAGACCGCCGACAAACCCGAGGCGAGGGGGCTTGCTCCCGCTCGGCTCTGTAGGAGCTGGCGAAGCCTGCGATCTTTTGATCTTTTGATCTTTTGATCTTTTGATCTTTTGATCTTTTGATCTTTTGATCTTTCGCTTGAGATTCAAGTGTATGGGGAAAGATCGCAGCCTCGTTGCACTCGACAGCTCCTACACAGCTCCTACGCAGCTCCTACGGCCCAGCGGGAGCAATCTCTGGCCACGGGTGCACCGTTTTTCTTAAGTGAACAGCATTATGATCACTCAGGCTGTTTCGCGGGCGACGGCGGCAGCGCCGCGATGATCCGGGCGCGGCACACCTCGAGGATTTCATCGGCCAGTGCGGAATCGTCCGGGCAAGCCCGTGACAACATGATCGCCCCGACGGCATGCGCCAACATGTCGAGCATTTTTGCCCTGATCGCTTCCTGCGGTGCTTCCTGCGGCGCGTCTTGTCCGGCCTCGTATCGGCTTTCGAGCGCGGCCAGCGTGTTTTCGATGCCGTTGGCAAAGGTAGCCTTCAGTTCGGGCGATTGACGGGCAGCGTCGCCACACAGTGCCGCCATGGTGCAACCGCCACCCCGGCCGTCGCGGTGATCCCTGGACACGTAAAGATCGACGAAAGCAGCCACGTCGATGCCCGCATTGTCGGTCAGCGACTGCGCAAGGCTGCTCGCTGCCGCTTCGGCCATCAGGTCGGCCTTGGAGCCGAAATGCTTGTAGAACCCGCCATGGGTGAAGCCGGCGGCCGCCATCAAGTCCGCCACACCCACGCCGTCAAAGCCGCGCTCGCGAAACAAGACAGAGGCCGTCTCGACGATGTGCTCCCGGTTTGCCTGGGCCTGGGCCTTGGTCACCCTCATTTTTCACTCCCTCGTGCTGCTCGAAAATCATGCTCACATCATACATAGATGTCGAGCATAATCAAATTCGTTGACAGTTTAGATTTCGATCATCATCCTAATGAAAAGCCGTGCTCACCTCGCCAGGCTGCACGCGCTCCCTTAATCCAAACCTACGGAAACAAGACGTCATGACCGACCAGAACCTGTTCACGCCCTACACGTTGGGTGATCTCACGCTTTCCAACCGAGTGGTCCTGGCGCCGCTGACACGTAACCGTGCGGGGCAAGGTTTTGTACCGAGCGAGTTCGCTGCCACTTACTACAGCCAGCGAGCGTCGGCCGGCCTGCTGATCTCCGAGGCTTCACAGATTTCCCAGCAAGGACAGGGCTATCAGGACACACCCGGGATCTACACCCAGGCGCAGATCGACGGCTGGCGCACGGTCACCGAGGCCGTGCATGCCAAAGGCGGGCGGATTTTCCTGCAGCTGTGGCATGTCGGCCGCGTTTCCCACGTCGACCTGCAAGCGAATGGTGCAGCGCCAGTGGCCCCCTCCGCTCTGCGTCCGGCGACCAAGGTATTCGTCAACAACAGTTTCGAGGACGTTTCCGAACCGCGAGCGCTGGACATCAGCGAGTTGCCGGGGATCGTCAACGATTTTCGCCAGGCAGCGGCGAACGCCATCGCTGCGGGATTTGATGGCGTAGAGATCCACGGCGCGAACGGCTACCTGCTGGACCAGTTCCTCAAGGACGGCGCCAACGTGCGTACCGATGCCTATGGCGGCTCGATTGAAAAACGTGCGCGCCTGCTGCTGGAAGTGACTGCGGCAGTGGTGGAAGAAGTCGGCGCCCACCGCACCGGCCTGCGCATCTCGCCGGTCTCGCCGGCCAATGGTGTGTCCAGCAGCGCGCCACAGGCCCAGTTCGACTACCTGGTCGACCAGCTCAACGCCCTCGACATCGTTTACCTGCACGTGGTGGAAGGCGCGACCGGTGGGCCGCGCGACGTTGCGCCCTTCGACTTTGCTGCCTTGCGCCAGCGCTTCAAAAACACCTACATCGCCAACAACGGCTACGACCTGGACCTGGCTACCTCACGACTCGTCGAAGACAAGGCTGACCTGATCGCCTTCGGCCGGCCGTTCATCGGCAATCCGGACCTGGTGGAGCGGCTCAGAACCGCTTCGCCTTTGTCGGCATTCAATCCCGCTACCCTCTACGGTGGTGGTGCGACGGGCTACATCGATTATCCAACGCTCGCTGAATCCAGCGCGCAGTAACACCGGCCAGACCCGACTGCGCGCCTGAACAACAGCGCGCGACTCGCTCATCAATACCTTGAAGAAGAGAATCTCCATGGACACTCGCACAACTGTTCTCATCACTGGCGCCTCCACCGGTATTGGCGCTGTCTATGCCCAGCGCTTTGCGCAACGTGGACACGATCTCGTCCTGGTGGCCCGCGACAGCGTGCGCCTGGAAGTGCTGGCCGCCAAGCTGCGCAGCGAACACAACGTTGCCGTCGATATTCTCCAGGCCGACCTGACTCAGATCGGCGACCTGACAACCGTCGAAGCCCGGCTGCGCGATGACGCCAACATCGGCATCCTGGTCAATAACGCCGGTGCCGCCCAATCCGGCACCTTCATCGAACAGTCGACCGAAAGCGTCGCGCACCTCGTGGCGCTCAATACCACCGCGCTGGTCCGGCTGGCCAGCGCCATCGCCCCACGCCTGGTCAAAGCGGGTGACGGCGCGATTATCAACATCGGCTCCGTCGTTGGCCTGGCACCGGAGTTCGGTATGTCGGTCTACGGCGCGACCAAGGCGTTCGTGCTGTTTCTCTCCCAGGGACTCAGCCTGGAACTCTCCCCGAAAGGCGTCTACGTACAAGCCGTCCTGCCAGCGGCCACCCGTACCGAGATCTGGGAACGCGCGGGCATCGATATCAACACCCTGAATGAAATCATGGAAGTCGGTGATTTGGTCGATGCCGCGCTGGTCGGTTTTGATCGTCGCGAGCCAGTGACCATCCCGCCCCTGCATGAAGAGGCTCGCTGGGATGCCTTGCAGGCCGCACGTCAAGGCCTGCTCGGGCAAATCCGGCAGTCCCATGTTGCCGAGCGCTATCAAGACCCGGCGTGATCATCGTCTAGCGGACGCCGGCGCGAAGGACAGCGCTGGCATTTCTGGACACCTGACCAGCCTGTTGCCCCCTTATGAGAACAAAGCACCATGAAGGCATTTTTTATCGACCGCTACGGCAAGCACGCTGGACGTATTGGCGAGGTACCGGCTCCTGAAGTGGCTGACCACGACGTTCTGGTCCGCGTGCACGCCGCCAGCGTCAACCTCCTGGATTCAAAGATTCGCAAAGGCGAGTTCAAGCTGATCCTGCCCTACTCGTTTCCCTTGGTATTGGGGCATGACGTGGCCGGGGTCGTGGTCCGCGTGGGATCCCTTGTCGAGCAATTCAAGCCGGGGGATGAAGTCTATGCCCGCGCCCCGGATGGGCACATCGGCACCTTCGCCGAGCAGATTTCAGTGAACGAAAATGCCCTGGCCGTGAAACCGGCAAACATCAGCATGGAAGAAGCCGCCGCCCTGCCCTTGGTCGCCCTGACCGCCTGGCAGGTACTGGTTGAAACCGCCCGACTGAAGCAAGGCCAAAAGGTCTTCATCCAGGCCGGTTCAGGTGGCGTCGGCACCCTCGCCATCCAGCTTGCAAAGCACGTCGGCGCCTTCGTTGCGACCAGCACCAGCACCGCCAATGTGGCGTGGGTCAAAGCCCTGGGTGCGGACGTTGTCATCGATTACAAGCAACAGGATTTCTCAAGCGTTCTGCAGGACTATGACGTCGTGTTGAGCAGCCTCGGCGCCGATGAATTGGAGAAGTCGCTGAAGATCCTCAAACCCGGCGGCCAGCTCATTTCCATCTCCGGACCACCCACCCCACAGTTCGCCCAGGCCCAGGGATTTTCCTGGGTGCTGAGACTGATCATGGGCCTGTTGAGCAGCGGTATACGCCGCAAGGCCCGCCGAAAAGGTGTGAGCTACACCTTCGTGTTCATGCGTGCCAGCGGTCCTCAACTGCGTGAGATCAGCACGCTCGTCGAGTCCGGCAGCGTCAAGCCGGTGATTGACCGATCCTTCCCTTTCGAGGCGACAGCCGATGCCCTGAGCTATGTCGAACAAGGGCGATCGAAGGGCAAGGTCGTCATCAAGGTCCACTCGAGAATGGCCCCAGAAGGAAAAGCGCTGATTTGACCGGAGGGAATCAGTTGACTACCTTGAAGCTCACCCATCTCGTTCGACAAGGAGTGTCGACATGTGCGCAGCTGCTCGTGCGTTTTTTACCCTGCCCCTGGCGTTCCATCCGGTAGCTGCCCAGCCTCCGCATGATCCACTGAAGCTCCGCATCACCCCCAACTGCAACATCCTCAAAGACCCGCACCAGGAACTCGATGCGGCGGCCGGTTGCCATTCGCTCTCGCGTTGAATTGACCTCGACCATAACACCGCCGATGCCCGCGACAGGTTCAATGAAACCCGTCGACCGGCGCCATGAACCCTTCTGCTTTCTCTTTCCCCGGCATGGAATGCCGTGCCGGCTATCGGTTCCAACACAAGGAAGTCACGTCATGAAGACACGTTTGAAAAGGATCACGCCATTGCTCGTCCTCCCGTTGTTCTGGCAAACCACAGCGGCCAATGCCGAGTCGTGCGAAGAGACGCTGAAACGGGTGGAAGGGTTGTACAACAACACCGTCGACAGTTGCCGCCAGGACCCGGCCTCGGATTGTTCGGGATTGCTGATCAGGGGCACTCACCGCGCCAACCCGGCGAAGGGCGAGAAATGGGATGTCTGGAACCCAAGCCCGAAAGCGAAGGAGCTGGGCACCTTTGCCGCCTCCTGGATGCGGGTCGATGGCATCAGCTATGAAGACCCTGGCATGAGCACCCAGAACGGCTACATCATCACGCCAATCGACCAGGTACGCGAACCGGAAACCCCGGTGCACATCTACTGCGCATTTCCGAACGATGCCTGGACCGACTTTCGTGATGACCGAGGCTGTGGCAACAATAAAAACACCGCCCAGACAGAGGCTGTCTGCCAGGCCATGACGCCGCCTATCCTCAACGCCAATGCCTGGGTCGCGCACTTCACCCGGTTCAACAACGACAGGAAGCAAGACCAGTTGCAATGTGGTTTCAATATGCGCAACCCCATGAGCAGCCGGGAACGGGTCGACGCGTTTCGAAACTTCATGGGCGCCCGGCAAGTCATCAATACCCGCGAATTTCAAACCCAGACCGAGCTGCGCCTGGGTAACCCGAAAGACGACGCACTGCCGATCCTGGCGTTTTTCTACAGCGATCAACGTGGCCTGAACGATGCCCTGGCCAACCAACGGGACTACAAGGACAAGACCGGCAAGGATCGCAACATCATCAAGATCGACTTCCCCAGGACGCCGGGCAGCAAGGCCACGTTCTCCTGCACCCAAACCCCGCCGCCGCCCACGCAACAATTCTGTGACCGCTACATCGAATCCAGCAATTGGGTGAAACGCCCTGATCCGAAGCTTGGGCCCGACACCTGGTCGCTTCAGGTCGTGCCCACGGCATGTGGTCGCGCGATCAAGGATGACCAGACCGACAGGATGTTTGCCGAGCTGTACAACAAGCACAAAGACGACGGGCAATGGCGGCAATACAGCGTCTACGGCGGGTCCCTCCGCCGGCAATTGGTGTGTCATCTGGCGGCCACCTTCGATGGCAAGCCCGTCAGGAACAAACCCGAGTGGAACCTTGAGCCGGCACGCCCTTACGTCGACCAGGCCAGGGCTGTCGCACAGTACTGCAATCCTTACTGAGGCTTGAGCGGCAACGCGATCTGCCGATATTCCAGGTATCGGCGGATCACGCATTTACCAAACAGCAATATGCGAATCCGCCCGGGGTTCGGTACCACCGCACAGCACACCACTGACCGGGTCGCGCAGGATGATCTGGCCGCGGCCATAGTCGGTCAGGTCGCTGGCGATCTGAACCTCATGCCCCCGTCGCGCCAGGGCATTGGCCAGGTCCCGTGAGGCCCCGTGCTCGATCCCGACCTTCATCGCCCCCAGCCATTGCCAGCGCGGTGCATCCAGCGCCGCTTGCGGGTTCAGGCCGAAATCCACCAGGTTCATGACCATCTGCACATGCCCCTGGGGCTGCATGTAGCCGCCCATCACGCCGAACGGGCCAAGGGCCTCGCCATTGCGGGTGAGGAAACCGGGGATGATGGTGTGGAAGGTCTTCTTGCCTGGGGCCAGGCAGTTGGCGTGGGTCGAATCGAGGCTGAATTCCTGCCCACGATTCTGCAAGGCAATACCGCTGTCGGGCAGCACCACGCCGGAGCCGAACCCGTGGTAGTTGCTCTGGATGAACGAGACCATGTTGCCCTCCCCATCCGCGGTCGCCAGGTACACCGTGCCGCTGGCGTGGGGGTCGCCGGGCGCGGGCGGTTGGGCCTGTTCGCCGATCTGCCGACGACGGCGGGCACTGTAGTCATCGCTGAGCAGGTCAGCCACCGCCACGCGCATGTGCAAAGGATCGGTGATGTAGTGCAGGCCGTCGCTGTAGGCCGACTTCATCGCTTCCAGTTGGCGATGCCAGGTCTGTTGGCTGTCACGGTGATCGAAGTCGAAGCCTTCCAATATCTTCAACGCCATCAAGGCCACCAGGCCCTGCCCGCTTGGCGGGATTTCCCAGACATCCACGCCTCGGTAATTGATGTGGATGGGGTCCACCCACTGGGCGCGATAATCCCTGAGGTCCGAGGCCCGCAGATAGCCGCCGCTGGCCCGGGAATGGGCGTCCAGGCGCTCGGCCAACGCACCGCGATACAGGCTCTCGCAGCGGGTATCGGCCAATTCCTGGAGGGTGCGCGCCTGGGCCGGGTTGCGAAAAACTTCCCCGGCCCGTGGTGCCCGGCCTTCGATCAGGAAAGTCTCGAACCAGGCCTCGAGGACGGCATCACGATGGGGCGTGAACTCGTTCACCGCGACCTGCCATTGATGGGCAACCACCGGCGACAGCGCAAAGCCATCCCGGGCCAGGCTGATCGCCGGTTGCAGTAGCTCGGCAAAGGGCAGCTTGCCAAAGCGTCGGGACAACTCGGCCCAGGCCGACGGGCAGCCCGGGACGGTCACCGGTGTCCAGCCATAGAGCGGCATCTGCTCATGGCCAGCGGCCTTGACCGCCTCGATGCTCAAGGCAGCCGGTGCATGGCCGTTGCCGTTGAGGCCGTGCAACTGGCCCTTGCACCAGACCAGCGCGAAGGCGTCACCGCCAATGCCACAGCCGGTGGGTTCGACCACGGTCAGTGCGGCTGCCGTGGCGATGGCGGCGTCGATGGCATTGCCGCCCTTTTGCATGATCTCGATGCCCGCCTGGGCAGCCAGGGGCTGGGACGCGGCGACCATGCCTCGACGGGCGAAAACACTTTGGCGTTGCGACGGATAAGGATATTCGTGGGCAGAAAATTTCAGCATGGTGAAGGCTCTTCGATACAGGAATTCAGTGGCCGGGAAAGGTCATAACACGCGACTGAGAAAAGCCCGGGTACGAGGATGAATGGGGTGACAGAAAATCTGCTCCGGCGGCCCCTGCTCGATGAGCTCGCCCTGGTCCAGGACCACCACCCGGTCGGCCACTTCCCGGGCAAAGCCCATTTCATGGGTCACCACGACCATGGTCATCCCCTCCTCGGCCAACTCTTTCATCACTTGCAACACCTCGCCGACAGTCTCCGGGTCGAGGGCGCTGGTGGGTTCGTCGAACAGCATGGCCTGGGGTTTCATGGCCAGGGCCCGGGCAATCGCCACCCGCTGTTGCTGGCCACCGGAAAGCATCGACGGGTAGTGATCGGCCTTGTCCGCCAGGCCGACCCGCTCCAGCAGGCCGCGGGCCTGCTCCAGCGCGGCGGTGCGAGTCACGCCAAGCACCTGGATCGGCGCCTCGATGATGTTCTCCAGGGCCGTCATGTGAGGAAACAGGTTGAAGCGCTGGAAGACCATGCCGATGTCCCGCCGTTGACGGGCGATGTTGCGCTCAGACTCACGCACCAGGCTGCCATCGGCCCGCTCGCGATAGCCCATGGCCCGGCCGTTGACGCGGATCCGCCCGCCCTGGATGTCCTCCAGCAAGTTGATGCAGCGGATGAAGGTGGTCTTGCCGGAGCCCGAAGCGCCGATCAGCACCACCACTTCGCCGCGCCGCACTTGCAGGGAGATGCCCTTGAGAATCTGCAGCTCGCCGAAGGACTTGTGGACATCCAGCGCCTCGATAATCAGCTCTTCGCTTTTATGCGCCATGGTTAACGTGCCCTCAGCAGGTTCAGGGTGCTGCGACCGAACATCCGCGTCGAAGCCGGCGGCGGTGACGAGGGCCGGTCCGACTGACCGAAACGGGCCTCCAGCCAGCGCTGGAAAAAGCCCCACAACGTGGTCAGCAACAGGAAGTAGATCGCCACCACCAGGTACAGTTCGAACACCCGGAACGTCGCCGACGTGACCATCTGGGTACTGAGCAACAATTCCTGTACGCCGATCACGCTGACCAGCGTGGTGTTCTTGAGCATCACGTTGAACTCGTTGCCCAGCGGCGGCACGATGACCCGGAACGCCTGGGGCAGCACAATGCGGCGCATCAGTTTGGCGAAGGTCATGCCCAGCGAGCGCCCGGCCTCGTATTGGCCCTTGTCCACCGCACCGATGCCGGCGCGGATGATCTCGGCCATGTAGGCCCCCTCATTGAGGCCCAGGGCAATGATCGCCGCCTGGATATTGCCGGGGATCACCAGGCCAAACAGGTCGATGTCTTCGAAGCGGAAAATCCCGCCAGCGGCCAGCGCGGTGTAGAGAAAGACGATCTGCACCAGCAACGGTGTACCGCGCATCAGCCATACGTAAAAACGTACCGGCAAATGCAGCAACGGGTTCTTCGACAACCGCAACAGCGCGGCGGCCAGCCCGAGGGCACAGCCCAGCAGCATCGCCAGCACACTGATCAGGCAGGTCAGCCAGAGCCCGGTGAGGTACACCCCACTGGGCTGCAGCAGGTACTGCCAGAACACATCCCAATTGAAATTCATCGGTGGTTCACCTCAATCAAGCGTGTCACTGGCGACATGCCATTTGCCCAGCAGTTGGCTGTAGCTGCCATCGCTGCGCATATCGCCGATGATCTGCTGCACGGCAGCAGTCAGTTGCGGATCGTCCTTGCGAATACCCAGGCCGGTGAGAATCCGGCTGAAGGCTGGCACACCCGCCTCGAACAGATCGGGCGCCATGGCGGCGTAATAACCGGCGGTTTCCACGGTGGTGCCGTAGGCGTCGACCTGGCTGATGCGCAGGGCCTGGAAGGCATCGGTGTCGGTGTTGTAGACCACCAGTTTCATCGCCGGCTTGCCGGCCTTGGCCAGGGTCTCGTTCTCGGCGTCGAGCAGGGTCTTGATGGTGGAACCGTTAAGTACGGCGACCTTGTCTCCGGAGAGATCCGGCAGTGTCTTGAGGCCCTTTGGATTGCCCTTGGGCACCACCACCGCCTGGCTGGAATACATGTAGTTGACGATGTCGATCACCTCGCGGCGCTCGGGTTTATCAAACAACTGGTCGACGATCATGTCGCACTGGCGGGCCAGCAACGCGGGGAGCAATCCGGAAAAGGGAATGACCCGCCACTCCACCTTCTTGTCGCCCAGGCGCTTGGCGATCTCCAGGCCCAGGTCCACGGTCAGTCCCTTGGGTTTCTGCGCTTCATCGAAGGACACCAGCGGTGGCGAATCCATGCCCGAGCAGTAGACGAGTTTATCGACCTTGAGCAAACGCTCCGGGACAACGGGCGCGGCAACCGCCCACTGTGCACAGAAACCCAAGGATAAAGCGGCAACCAACAGGCGAGGCTTATGCATGACCAGACACTCCAGTTCAGTAAATGACGGCAGTACTCAAAGTCAAAACACGGGCAGATTCGAAACCTGCTCTCGTTATTTTTTCGATTGCAGGAACTCGATCAATTCAGGAACGGTGCCTTCGATGTGCGCACGCACCACCGCCTCGGCCTTCTCGGCATCGCCCGCACGCAGGGCGTCGAGGATCAGCATGTGCTCCTGGCGCGCACTCAGGGGCTTTTCCACATGCTGCAGCCACAGGCGCATGGGCGCTTCGATCAGGGAATAGAGCGCGCTGATCTGCTTGAGCAATCGCGGGCGACCGCTGAGGCTGCACAGGTATTCATGGAACGCGCGATGGCGGCTGACCCACTCGGCACTTTCCTCGCGGTAATCGTCCATCTCGTCCAGCAGTCGCTCCAAGGCAGCCAACTGGCGCTCGCCAATCCTGGCTGTCGCGACACGAACTGCCAGGCCTTCCAGGGCGCTGCGCATCTCGAAGACTTCGTGCAACTCATCGATGTCCAGGCCGCTGACAATCGCCCCGCGATTGGGTCGCAGGGTCACCAGGCCCTGGGCATCCAGACGACGAAAGGCTTCGCGCACCGGCATTCGGCTCATGCCGATTTCGTTGGCGATGTCCTCGGCAATCAGCCGGTCGCCTTTGCGTAACCGACCGCCACAAATCGCATCGAGCAGGAAGTTGTAGGCCTCCTCCTCGGCAGTCATCGGTGGGCGTTCAGCGTAAGTCGGGGCAAATTGCATGGCAGCACCTTCTGCATTTTTGTATCCAATTATCCATGAATTCAAAAAAAGCAGAATACGTGCCAAGCTCACGCATAATCGTGCAAGCGTTTGATTTGAAGAGATTTGCCGGGGAAAACGACGGCTGGCCTTTAAGCCTGGCCATAGGCTGAGCCGCACACCTGTGCTACCAAACAGCTCAGTGGCTGCCCTTTATGTGTGCAGGATGACGCTTCGGTAACACTGCAGGCGGCAGCCCATCATGCCGGCGCCCGAGGCGTATCCGAGGGTGACTCGCCAAACAACGCCCGGTAATGGGCTGCAAAATGACTCAGGTGGAAAAAACCCATCGCCACGGCGATTTCACTGACGTTCAGTGCCGCCGCACGGGTCGTGATCAAACGCCGGCGCACGGCATTGAGCCGCAGGTTACGCAGGTACTCCACCGGACGCATTCCGGTGACCGCCTGGAAACTGTTCTGCAGGGTCCTGCGGCTGACCCGCAATTGTTCGCACAAATCGAGGATGCTCAAGGGCACATCGGCGCTGGCGACGACCAGCTCCTGGCAACGCTTGACCAGATAGGCACTGACGGCAAAATTGCCGCGCCGGCCACGCACCTCATCCGAAGCGTGGCTGAACAGATCGAGAAAGGCGTTGAGCAGGACATCCTCGAGGATTTTTTCCGAAGCCGGATTGATCGCGTCCGCCTGTTCCAAAAGGTGACGAAACAGTGGGTGGATCCTTTGCTGCACCCGGCGCAGCACCGCCTCATCCACGCTGACCTGGGACACGCTTTTCAGACGCTTGAGCTGCTCGCTCGACAGCTCGTAGGCCGCCAGCTTGGCGAACCGCACCGTGTCGACATTAGCCGCGAAGAAGTGCATGCCTTCCGGGGCGTGCAAGACGAAATCCTCGCCATCGCGCAACAGCACGACACTGTGGGCGCCCACCTGGTGCCCCTGGACCACCGGCGCACCGCCCAGCGACATGGCAATGCACAAGCGCCCTTTTGGCGCGCAACCGCGCTGCACCACACGTTTATCCAGCACCTCCTGGAAGATCTGGAAACGCTCGGCGCACACTTGCCGCAGTTCGCTGGAAAGGCAGCCACGCCCGAGTTGGTCATAGACCTGTTGCCAGCCCAGGATCGAACCGGCATGTTGCTGAGGATCATTGAAGGTACGGACTTCGGCGAACATGATCATTGTTCCTCGGTGGTGCTGTGCTTATTACCCGGTGCTGTATAAAAGCTGTGCCAGACGCTGTGCCGATGCTGTGTCGGACGCTGTGTAGGAGCTGTCGAGTGCAACGAGGCTGCGATCTTTCCCCAGACACTTAAATCTCAAGCGAAAGATCAAAAGATCAAAAGATCAAAAGATCAAAAGATCGCAGCCTTCGGCAGCTCCTACGGTGAACAGTGTTTATCGCCGGAAAACCAAAGCCAGTTCCGTGCCAAGCATGTGCAAACGATATTCACCTGCCCTGACGTCCATCGGCGCCAACAACGCCCCGGACAGCACCACCTGCCCCGCTTCAACGCGCTGCCCGTCGGCCAGCAGCCGCCGGACCAGCCAACACAGATTCGCCAGAGGGGTATCCTCGCGCGCCAGGACGTTACCTTCACCGCAGGGCACGCCGTCATGCGCCAGGCGATAGTTCACTTCGGGCAGTCGATCCGGATCGAACCCCACCCTCGCCCCGAGGCAATACAGCCCTGCGGCGGCATTGTCGGCAAGAAACGCCCCGACGCCGAAACGCCAGCCCTGCCAGCGACAATCGGCAATTTCGAATGCTGGCGCGACCTCGGAAACGGCGGCGAGGATGTCCTCGTCACTGTAGAAACCTGACACCAGCGTACGCCCCAGGACAAACGCCAGTTCGATTTCCAGCTTGGGCTGGATCAGCCGTGCCAGGGGCACCGTGCTGCCGGGTTCCACTGCCATGGCATCGGTCAGCGCGCCCAACACCGGTTCATCGATACCGAAACGGTCCTGGGCGGCGCGGCCGGCGAAAGCCACTTTCCATCCGGTCAACCGCTCACCAGCGGCCTGGCGCCGACGCAGCGCCTCGCGTTGCAAGGTGTAGCCCTCCTGCAGGACGACGGCCTGAGACTCCAACGAAGGCAAGGCGTGGACGGCCTGCGCGGCATCCTGAAGCCGGACCAGAAGATCGTCTTCGCGCCTCATGAGAGCTGCTCCGCCAATTTGCGCAGCACGCCTTCGAGCCGCTCGGGTGTGGTGATCGCGGCAACGAACCGATCCGGCCGCACCACCACCACGCAGTCACGCACCTTGGCAAACCATTCGCCCAAGCGGTTATCGACGTCCTCGACGCAAATGGCGCCGCTGGCGGACAAGGGTTGGTTGCGCCCCACGCCACTGCGCGAGCGATTGATCTGGATGAAACGCGTCTCCCAGCGCGCCCACCAAGCGGCGGTTTCTTCACTGAGCTGTTCGCTCGGGTTGACCCGATAGCCCAGCACCGCATAAGAATGCCCCAGCACATCGTCCAGACGCCGGCGCTGACCCTGGGCGTCCTCGACAGATGGCTGGATGAACAATTGCCCGACCAGATCATCCTCATGCAGCTCGGCGCGCTCGTGATGAACCAGGCCTTTGGTGATGGTTGCCTTGGGTTTGAACTTGAACTCCAGCAAGTGCGAGCGCAGGTTGTCGACGCTGTTGACGGCCTGGAACAACCAGTCCCGCACACCGGCCATCAACGGGTTGGTCAGCCCCAGGACGGCGCCCATGTTGTCGGCCAACGCAATGAGGTCGGTCGCATGCCCACGGCGCTCCTGATCGTAACTGGCAAGAATCGCCGGCGACGCTCGCCCTTGGAGGATCGCGGCGAGCTTCCAGGTGACGTTGGCGACATCACGCAGGCCGGAGTTGAGCCCCTGCCCGGCCCAGGGCGGGGAAATATGCGCCGCATCGCCCACCAATGCCACACGGCCCTGGACAAAGCGGGCCGCGACCCGAGAGTTATGGGTGTAGGCGCGAATCCGGATGATTTCCAGTTGATCGACCGCATCGCCGATATGCCCGCGGATCAAGTCCCGGATCGTCGCCTCTTCGCACATCCGAGTCTCGTCTTCGCCCTCCAGGAGCATGAACTCCCAGCGCCGCTGCTGATACGGCAGGTAGATGCAGACGAAGGGTCGCTGAGGGTCGGCATGCAGGGCGGTATACGGTGCATCCAGGGTGTCGTTGGCCGTGTCGATCACCACCCATTTGCGCGGATGGGTCAGCCCCAGCAGTTCGATACCGAGTTTCTTGCGCACGCTGGAACGTCCGCCATCGGCGCCGATCACATACTGCGCCTGCAATTGATAGAGCTCGCCCCGGGCATCGCGCACCTGCAAGGTCACGCCCTCGGCATCCTGCTCCAGATCGAGCATTTCATGGCCCTGGCGCAACTCGACACTGGCGTGCTTGCCCAGTTGCTCGCGCAATGTCGTTTCCAGCAACTGTTGCATGAAGATGTTGCGCATCGGCCAGCCATAGTTCGCCGTGCTCGGCTTGACCTCGGCAAAACACACGCCTCGCGCATTGTAGTAGCGCAGGGGCACGTTGCAGATCATGTCGCGCGCGGCCAGTTCGGCGATGCCGATGCCCTGCAACACACGCAGCGCCTCGTCATCCATGCCCACCGCGCGCGGATACGGCAGGACGCCGTCAGCCAACTCAAGGACGATGCAGTCGATGCCGTACAGCCCCATGTAATGAGCGGCCGTGATCCCGTTCGGGCCGCCGCCCACGATGACAACCTGGGTTTTCTCCTGCTTCATCGCTATTCACCGCTTTGTTGTTGTGGTTGTAGGCACTGGTCATACAAATAGTCCATGACGACAAGGTTGAACATTTCGCTCTGGTCATCATGGACGTAATGGCTGGCGTCGGCGATTTCCTCTGTGCGCACCCACTTATTGGCCTGCGTGATCGAGTCGAGGGTCGCCTGGGGCAGGAAATCGGAACGGGCGCCACGAATGAACAGCGTCGGGCAATCCAGCGCCCGTACCGCCGGCCACAGGTCAGTCGGGGTAATACTCAGGCGCGCCTGGGCGATACCTTGTTGGTCGTGACGCCATTCGATTCCAGCCAGCGTTTCCTTCATGGAATACATCAACCTGGAAGCCAGCCCCTCCTGAGAGAGGCCAGGTCGCGCTTGCAGCCAGAACTGGGCGGCGCTCTCCCAGTCAGGAAACAACAGCGGTGTCTGGCTCATCTCGCGCCGAATCCGCTCGGCGCCGTCACCGCTGACCGAAGAACCAGGGCCGATGTCCTCGATCACCAACGCTTGCAGTCGTCCCGGATTGAGCCGCGCATACTCCAGTGCATTGGTGCCGCCAAGGGAATGCCCCACCAGGACGAAACGCCGCAGCTCCAGATGCGCCACCAGATCTTCAAGATCGTTGACATAGGCCTCGGTCCGGTAACTGGCGGCATCCGCCCAGTCACTGTGGCCACGACCACGCTGGTCAAGGGCATAGCAGCAGTACCGCTCGCCCAAAGCATTGACCAGGCCATCCCAGGTCTGGGCATAGGAGCGCAACCCGTGGAGCAGCACCACCGCAATGCCCGATGGGTTGCCCCAGGACAGGTAATGCAGGCGCAGCCCCGATCGATTGGTGAAGAACTGGCTGTTTGCAGACATTCGTTCGCTTCCCACGATCCGTACCTCAATACAGGCCGTCATTACCCTTGACGTCGGCAGCCTCAAGGCCACCCAGGCGCGCATGCAAGCGCCCACGCGTGGCGAAGGCCCAGATGATGATCAATTCGTCGGCCGCCGGACCATCACCGAACGACAACGAAATGCTGTCGTAGTGCGAACGGACATACAGCGCATCCTTGTGGGCCAGCGGCACATCGATGGTCACGCCAGGCCCGCCACGCTTGCCCGTGGAAGGCACCCAGGACTTGCCGCCGCCCAACGCGACGCGGATCGGATCCGCCGCCGGGTTGGTCAACAATGCATTGCCATGCTCGTACTCGCCCTGGCTGCCCACCAGGCACGCCTTGCCGTAGCTGACGATCTTGTGCTGGCCCGCCAGTACCCGGATGCGCCGACCAAACTCCTGGCCCAGCAAGGGCGACGGCTCTATCAGCTCGGCCAGGCTTTCACTGAAACGGCCGGCATAAGGGTTGGCGATCACGGCGCCAATGGCGTACTTGAACAGCGGCTCACCATCGGCCAACTGGCCCGTTTCGTTGGCCAGGGTTTCCTCGACGAAGGTGTACCATTTGCGGATGTGGTAACTGGCGAAATTTGCGGTTTTCATAAGAGCAGTCTCTTTCAAAGTGGGTCGAGATCGAAATGCCGGCTGGGCGCTCCAGCGGCCTTGAAGCGGGCCTTGCCGCGTGCATCGTCGTGTTCGGACTCGAGGAAGAATTCCAGGCGATTGCCATCGGGGTCGTTGAAATACACGCCGTTGCCGATCTCGTGGTCGGTGATCTTCACCACCTCGACGCCCTTCTTCAGCAACATGCCGTAGAGCTTGCGCAGGGTGGTCATGTCGCCCGCGATCTCCAGCCCGTAGTGCTGCAGCCCCAGGCCACCCTGGTGGGCCCCGGGTGCTGCGCGCAGCAACGCGATGTCGTGGTGCTTGGCACCGAAGGCCATCATGATCCAGCTTTCACCCCGGGCGCTTTCGTGCATGCCCAGCACGTCGGCGTACCAACGCGCCGACACTTCAGGGTCGCTCACGGATAGCGACAGGTGAGTACGAACGACTTCGACTTTCATCGCGCGATACCTCAGTTCTTCTTGATGATGGATTGATGCCCGGACTTGATTTGCGCCACGGCGGGCGTCCAGAGCACATCAGCGATTTCACTGAATTCACGCCACTGCTTCTGCCAGCCGTCACCGCCGTTCTCGGAGGTGAACAGATGCCCGTACTTGGTGCCGGCGACGATCTGGCGAGGGTCGGCGGGGTTCAAGGCAATCGCCCAGACACAGGAATTGGGTTGTTGCGGCAGCGGCAGCACTTCCCAACTGACGGCGGCATCCCGGGACACCAGCACCTTGCTGGTCGTGCCAGGGGTGCCGTCGGAAATGCTCAGGTAGAGCGTATCCTCGCTGCCCAACGCGGCATTCATGGCGCGCACGTAGTACAGGCCGAAGGTTTCCCGGGCGACGATGCCGGTCCAGGTCTGTCCTTCGTCGAGGCTGCGGTAAACGGCGTTGACGCACACCACCACGATGACCTTTTGCCCATGGTTGGGCAGGACCACGATGTTGTGCACATCCGAGTTGTAGTCCCACAGCAGGCGGTCATCGACACGGGTCCAGCTATCGCCACCGTCACGGCTGTGGAACAACCCGCCCTCTTCCAGGCCGAACCAGAGCTGGTTGCGATCCGTCGGGTCGTAGGCGAAGGCCAGCAAGCGCGGACGACTGACGCCGTCGCAGAACTCCGGGATCTCCACCGGGGCACGTTCCCAGTTCTGGCCACCGTCGTGGGTGCGCCATAGCACGGCGCGCGACGGCGCACCGGTGCCGACGAAAATACGCTGTGCATCCTGCGGGTCCACGGCCACCTTCCAGACGGTCTGGCCGCTGAATGGCGAATCCACCCGCTGCCAATGGCCGCCGGTATCACGGCTGATGCACAGGCCGACATCGGTGCCGGTATAGATCACCTCAGGCGTCCCCGGATGGAAACTCAGGGAGCGGGTGATCGCGTCGAATTCCAGGTCCTGGCCCAGGCCCAGGCGGTGCCAGGTACGGCCATCGTCGGCGCTGCGGATCACCGCTTGCCCTACGGTGGCGACCAAAAGGGTTCCGTTACTCATCACTGCTGCTCCTCAAATGAAGATGCCACGGGTCAAGCCGCCGTCGATGCCAATCGATTCTCCGGTCACCGCCCCGGCCTTGGGAGATGCGAGGAAACCGATCAGCCAGCCCATTTCGATGGGCGCCAAGGTGCGGCGGATCGGCGTCGCGTCGATGTAGCCCTGCTCCACCTGCTCGGGCGTCTTGCCCTGCTTGATCCCTTCGCGCTCGTAGAGCTCCTGGATGTGCGGGGTGTCCACGACGCCGGGGTGGATCAGATTGACCGTGATGCCGGATGGGCCCAGTTGGTCGGAAAGTGTCTTGGTCATGTGGGCGATGGCCAGGTTGCGCATGCCCGAGAGGACTTTGCTGCCACGCCCGGTCAGGCCACCGATATTGATGATGCGACCGAAGCCGCCGGCCTTCATGTGTGGGGTCACGGCTTTGGCGCAACGGAAATAGCCGATCACCTTGGTGTTGAGGTCCGAGAGCAATTCATCGTCGCCGGCATGCTCGATGTCGTTGCGCACCACACCGGACGGTGCCGCGGCGCCATTGACCAGGATGTCGATACGACCAAAGTGCTTGTGCGCAGCCTCGACCATGTCGGACACCGCCGACATCTGGTTGGTGTCACAGAACAGCGGCAGCACCTCGTTGCCAGTCTCTGCGGTGATTTCCTCGGCCGCTTGCTGGAGAAACTCCATGCGCCGCGCGCAGATCACCACCTTGCAACCTTCCTGGGACAGAAAGCGCGCGACTTCCTTGCCGATGCCCATGCCGCCGCCGGTGACGATCGCCACGCGGCCTTGTAATTCCAGATCCATAGCAGTTCCTCTTGTGATTGTTCGGCTCAGGCGAGATCGACGAAGACACTTTTGGTTTCGGTGTAGGCATCGATCACGTTCTTACTCATTTCCCGGCCCCAGCCGGATTGCTTGTAACCACCAAATGGCGAGGCCGGGTCGACGACGTTCCAGCAGTTGATCCACACCGAACCGGCCTTCAACTGGGCGGCCACGCGATGGGCGGAACGCAAGTCACGGGTCCAGAGACCGGCGGCCAGACCGTAGGGCGAGTCGTTGGCGCGCAGCACCAATTCATCGATCTCGGTCCAGCTCATGACGGTCAGCACCGGCCCGAAGATTTCCTCCCGGGCGACACAGGCGCGCTCGGCACGGTCGAGAAACACGCTGGGCCGGATGAAGTGGCCGCGCTCCAGGTGAGCCGGCCGATCACCGCCGCAGATCAGCTCGGCGCCTTCTTCCTGGCCCCGTTGCAGGTAGCCACGCACCGTGCCCAATTGCCGGGCCGAGACCAGCGGGCCCATGCTGCTGGCCGGATCCAGGCCTGGCCCCAACACGTGGGCGGCCGCGTGGCGCTGGAGCTCCTCAAGCACTTGATCGAGGACGCTGGCGTGCACGTACAGACGCGATCCGGCGGTGCAGACCTGCCCCTGGTTGTAGAAAATGCCGTCGGCGGCGCCCTTGGCGGCACGGACGATATCGGCGTCCGGAAGAATGATGTTGGGGGACTTGCCACCCAGCTCCAGGGAGACCTTTTTCATGTTGCCGGTGGCCGCCTGGGCGATCAGCCGCCCTACCTGGGTCGAACCGGTGAAGGCGATCTTGTCCACGTCCGGGTGCTGGGCCAGCGGTGCGCCGGTATGCGCACCAAGACCGGTGAGCAGATTGACCACCCCGGCCGGGAAACCGGCGGCCTCGATCAACTGCACCAGGCGAATCGCAACCAGGGGCGTCTGCTCGGCGGGTTTGAGCACCGCGACGCAACCGGTCGCCAGCGCCGGGCCAAGCTTCCACACGCACATGGTCAGCGGGAAGTTCCACGGTACGATCAAGGCGCAGACGCCCACCGGCTCACGCAAGGTGTAGTTGAGCATCGGTGCGCCGCTGGACGGCGATACCGGCAGCGTGCTGCCTTCGATCTTGGTCGGCCAGCCAGCGAAATAACGAATGATATTGGCCGCACTGGCCGCTTCGCCCCGGGCCGCGCCGATCGGCTTGCCGTTTTCCAGGGTGATCAGTTGCGCCAGTTCTTCGCGATGCTGGTCGAGCAGTTCCGCCAGGCGAAACAGCAACAACCCGCGCTGGGCCGGTGAGTGCTGCGCCCAGGGCCCGGTGAAGGCCGCGCGGGCGGCAGCGACGGCGGCATCCACGTCGCGTTCGCCGCCTTCGGCGACTTGCGCCAGGATGTGCTCAGTGGCCGGGTTTTCCACGGCAAACCGACGGCCGTCGGCGGCGTCCTGCCAGGTCCCACCGATAAACAGGCGCCCGGGCTGGGACAGGAACTTCTCGACGGCAGGTAACAATTGAATCGGGTTCATATCCGCTCCTTCACAGTGCCATTTCAATCAGGCAAGGACCGCCGTCGGCCTTGGCGTTGGCCAGGGCGCGCTGCAACTCACCGTTGGTGTGCACAGTGCTGGCCGGCAAGCCGTAGCCCTTGGCCAAGGCCTTCCAATCGATGCGTGGACGGTCCAGTACCGTCAGGCTCAGGGCCTCGGGGCCCAACTCGGTCATGCCGAAGCGGCGCAGCTCGTTCTGCAAAATGGCGTAGCGATGGTTGGCCGCGATCAGGATCACCACGGGCAGTTGCTCGCGGGCGATGCTCCACAAGGTCTGGATGGTGTACTGGGCACTGCCGTCCGATTGCAGGCAGAACACCTTGTTGCCACGCTCGGCCATGGCGGCGCCAAAGCCCACCGGGATGCCCTGGCCGATGGCCCCACCGGTGTTGGTCAAGACCCGATGCCGTGCGGCATGGGCCGAAGCGGTGAAGAATGGATAGCCGCACGTCCCGCCTTCCACCGAAACGATGCAGTCGTCGGGCAGCGACGCAGCCAGCACCTGCCCCACGGATTGCGGGGTCAACGTAGCTTCGCTTGGCGGCAGCTCGATGCCGGTTGGCGTTGGCACATAAGCCGGCGCTTCAAGCGCATCGGCGAGCGCAGTGAGCGCGCCGGCAACATCGTCCCCTACTTGTGCCAGGCAGAGCAGGCGTTCACGTTCGGCCAGGCGAGAAGCGATGCCTTCGTAGCCGAAATAACTGATCGGGTCCGGCACGCCGGCGCACACCACCGCGTCGTACTGGTCAAGGATCTCGATGGCCACTTCGGGGAAGTAAGGCAGGCGAT
Source organism: Pseudomonas sp. KB_12 (assembly GCF_052114545.1). Classification (NCBI taxonomy): domain Bacteria; kingdom Pseudomonadati; phylum Pseudomonadota; class Gammaproteobacteria; order Pseudomonadales; family Pseudomonadaceae; genus Pseudomonas; species Pseudomonas sp. KB_12. The sequence continues at coordinate 72,310 of NZ_JBFREY010000006.1, forward strand.
CCAGGTCAGGCAAACCACCGCCGCGATAGCTCAGGCGCGGAAAGGTTTCGGCGAACAGGCGCACGCCCGGCAACTGGGCCAGGCGCCCCGCCGCTTCGAGCCCGGCGACCGACAAGCCTTGGTCGCCGACGATAAACACCAGGCGCTGGCCATCACGCAGTGCCTGGGCGACTGCCTCGATCCGGTCACTGGCAAAACGCCGGACCGGGGCCTGCAATGCGGTGAAGGCTTTCTCGTGCTGCACCGTGTTGGCTTGCAGGTCCATCGGCAGAATCAGGCTGGCGATCTGGCCGTTGGCCTGCCAGGCGGCACGCACTGCCTCTTGGAAATCTTCGCCGACACCCGATGCGGTGCGGGATGTGCGCACCCAACCGGAAACACTCCCGGCCAGCGCCTGGATATCACTGGCCAGCGGCGGATCGTAATTGACGTGCCAGGACGCGTGATCACCGATGACGTTGACGATCGGGGTGTTGGCGCGACGCGCGTTGTGCAGGTTGGCAATGCCATTGGCAAAGCCTGGCCCCAGGTGAGTCAGGGTCATCGCCGGCTTGCCGGCAATCCGGCCATAGCCGTCCGCAGCACCGGTGCACACCCCTTCGAACAAGGACAACACCGGCTTGAGGGCTGGCGCACTGGCCATGGCTGCCACCAGGGGAATTTCAGTCGTTCCGGGATTGGCGAAGCAGTATTCGATACCGCTCGCCACCGCCGCTTTCACTATCAGTTGCGCACCATTCATTTCCAGCCCTCTTGATCGAGCGTTTGCAGTGGCTGAGATTTATCACACAGAAAAACCCTACGCTCAAGCACTTTTTAAACGTAAAAACTCTTATTTTGAGATTTATGCAAAATTATGATGAGAATAACGCCTTCAATCCGTATGTTTTTCTCAAGCACTGGCGTATCGTGGCAACGCCCTGTTCGCCGAGCGAGCGGGCTTTTCATCATCGGCGCACCTACCTATAGTGCTCACCCAACGACCACCTACGCGCCATTCCCCCCTTTAGGAGCGAAATGAGCAGTCTGAGCAAAATGCTGAGTGTGCTGGACCTGTTCGACCCGGCAACGCTGAAGATTGACCCCGACACCATTGCCGAGCGCATGGGCCTGTCACGGGCGACCGTGTACCGCTACGTCAAGGATTTGTGTGATGCCGGCCTACTGGTCCGGGTGGATGCCGGCAGCTACGGCCTGGGGCCGCGGATCATCGAGCTCGACTGGATGATGCGCCAGTACGACCCGATCCTCGTGGCGGGTCGCGAGTTGATGCACCAGCTGTCCGAGGCCACTGGCCTGGCGGTGTTCGCCAGCGTTTTCTATGACGGCCACATCATCAACACCTACATCGCCGAACCCAATGACACCTACCAGTTCGCATTCGGTCGCGGCCAGCCGCTGCCGTTTTTTCGCGGTGCGCAATCCAAGGTGCTGATCGCCTTCCAAAAGGGACGGCGCCTGCAACGCCTGTTCGAAGAACACATGGCCAACGACCCCGACAACGGCTATGACTGGGCAAGCTTTTCCAAAGCGGCGAAAAAGATCCGCAAGGACGGCTATTGCCTGACCCACGATGAACTCAACCTGGGGCTCACCGGTATCGCGGCACCGATCATCAACCCCGGGCTCGACGAGGTGGTAGGCAGCCTTTCAGCCGTCGGCAGCACCGACAGCTTCAAACTGCTGCGCCAGGAAACCGTGGTTGAAATGGTGATGGACACCACCCGGCGGATTGCCGAGCGGATGCAGAATCCGCCTGCTACCAACTAGAAAGCGATGTTGCGCCATACCGATAACTTAAGAAAAACACTGAACCTGTGGCGAGGGAGCTTGCTCCCGCTGGGTCGCGCAGCGGCCCCTCTTTTTAGGCCTGCTGCGCAGTCCAGCGGGAGCAAGCTCCCTCGCCACAGGGTTTATCGAACAGTCCCTGCTTCAGAACGGCACGGCCACCGTCACCTGGCTGTACACGTTGGTGCCATTGCCCGCCACTTGATTGCCCCCGGTCGTTGCATCCCGATCCGGTTTGTAGAGGCCGATCAGCGGGGTGATGATCAAATGCTCGTTCACGGCCCACTCGGCATACAGATCCAGCTCACGGGCATCCAGGTTCAGGGCGTTGTCTTTACGTACGGTGTTGTAATCGAAGTACAACGCACCCAGGGTCAGATTTTCCAACGGTTTGGCTGTCAGGCCGACATGATGAATGCCCGTGTTGCTGTTGAAGGGTCCGGCATAATTACCCGCGACTTCACCCTGGAACCAGGTGCCATAGCCCGTGCTGAGCCCGGTGAACAGCGAATCCCACTTCTGCGAATAACGGGTGTAGCGGTACGTCAGCTTCGGGGCCCAGGCCAGATCGGCAAAGGTGTAGCCGGCTTCGGCGTACCAGGCGTTCTGCGGGCCGGCGTCCTTGTCCTGCCAGGCGTATTCGAATGCCAGGCTGGCGTTCTCGATGCCCGCGTCACCTTCACCACGAATGCTGTAGACGTCCATGCCCTTGCGTTGCTTCTGGAAATCGCTGGCCCACTGCTCGTTCACGTCGAGGCCATGTATCCAGGTCAGCCCCAACGTGCCCGCCTTGGCGGTGTAATCGAGCGTGCCGGCGGCCAGTTCGGTTTCGGCCTGGGCGCGGTTATCGGACTTGAGCCACACCACACTTCCATGCAGCCCATCCTGCCCGCCCAGACGTAATACGGCGGTTTGATCGAACGCGTGCCGGGCAGCCAGGTAATAGGCGCCACCGCGATTCAAGCGACCATCGGCAGGCCCTTTGCCCAGGTTCGGCCCGTCATCGTTGATCAAGAATCCCCTGCCCAGCTTGACCACCTGGCGCCCGCCGGAAATATCGACGCCGTCCTGCCCCAGCACGGGAAACAGATCGGCGGAACGCCAGCCCAGGTAAGCGTCTTCAATCTTCGTCGTGCGCTCGCTGCCCAGCGTATTGCCGGCCGCGTCGCCATCGCCCCAGGTGGCGGAACTGACCAGGCTGAACGCCCCGTAGGCGGTGCCATGGCCGGCCAGGCCCTGGTCGCCGCTGACGCCATACTTGATGAAGCCTTCGCGCCAGGTTGAACCACCTGGTCGGCCGTCGTAATTCTTGCGACTGTTGAAAAGACCGAACACGGCCAGCATGTCGGCGTTGAGGTGAGTGTCGTCATCGGCATACAACTCATAGGCCTGGACCTGACTCGCAGCGCAGAGCGCCAGCGTACAGGCAAGGCCACTGCCGAAAAATCCCATACGCGATAGGTTCCGCATGGCTAGAGCTCCTTTTGGTGCGCCCTTGATAGGCTGTTTTTATATTCAGGAGCCGGCACCGCAGGCGGCGCCGGCTGGCTGGGCTAACGGCAGTCGGCGAGCGCGCTGTCCAGCGCACCGACCATCATGGTCGCCTCGTCAGAGGTGAGGGTCAGCGGCGGCGACATCACGATTTTGTTGCCTATCGGGCGCATCAATACGCCGGCCAGGCGCGCCTGCTCGGCAATGCGCGAGGCCAGGCCCGTAGCAGGGTCAAGCGGCTCGCGCGTGGCCTTGTCCGCCACCAGGTCCACGGCGATCATCAGGCCCTTGCCGCGCACTTCGCCCACCACTGCATAACGCTCGGTCAGCGGTTGCAGTTGTTCCAGCAACTGGGCACCGACCTTCCCGGCGTTGCCTGGCAAATCCTCGGCCTCGACGATGTCCAGCACCGCCAGGGCCGCCGCGCAGGCAGTCGGGTGCCCGCTGTAGGTGTAGCCGTGCATGATGACGTTGCTGAAGCCCGGGCCGTTCTCGATGGCATCGACCATGCGCTGGTTGAAGACCGTGGCCCCCATGGGGATGTAACCGGCGGTGATGCCCTTGGCCAGGCACAGTACGTCGGGGGCGACACCCCAGCCACGACTGCCGAGCATGCAGCCGGTGCGGCCGAAACCCGTCACCACTTCATCGGCGATCAACAGGATGCCGTGGCGGTCGCAGACTTCGCGCAGCCTCTTCCAGTAGTACGCCGGCGGCACGATCACGCCGCCGGCGCCTTGCACCGGTTCGGCGATCAGCGCAGCAATGGTCTGCGGGCCGAGCAGCGCGATCTGGTCTTCCAACTGACGAATGCAGTGAGCGGTCAGTTCTTCCGGATCGCGGCAGTCCCAGGGGTTGCGGTACAGCCACGGCGTGTCGAGCAGATGACAGCCAGCCAGAAGCGGCCCGTGGTTGTAGTGATACACGCCGTTGCCGCCCACCGAGGTCCCCCCCACGTGCACGCCATGGTAACCATTGCGCAATGAGAGAAAGCGCGTGCGCCCTGGCTCGCCGCTGGCGATCCAGTATTGGCGGGCCATTTTCAGGGCCGTCTCGACCGCATCGGAACCGCCGGAACTGAACAACACCCGGGTCATGTTTTCCTGGGCGAACATCGACGTCAGCCGCTCGGCCAGGTCGAACACCCGCGGATGGGCGATGCCGTCGAAGGTCTGGTAATAAGCCAGTTCGTCCAGCTGCGCGGCAATGGCCGCCTTCACTGAAGCCCGGTTATGACCCACGTTCACGTTCCACAAGCCGCCGACACCATCGAGCATGCGATGGCCTTCGATATCGGTGATGTAGTTACCGTCGCCACGGGCGATGATCAACGTCTTGGAGCGGTTCGCCGGCGCCGAAGAACTCATCGGGTGCCAGAATTTTTTTTGTGCTGTCTTGTATTGCTCGTACATGGTTGCACTCCTCACTCTGTTTCACGCTTGCGTACGTACAGCAGTTGCTGGCCGGTGAACTCCAGCAACCCTTCAAGGCCGAACTCGACGCCGAACCCGGACATCTTGCTGCCGCCAAACGGCGTATTCGGCTGGATCTGCGCATGGCAGTTGACCCAGGCCATGCCACATTCCAGGCGACTGGCCAGGGCCTGTGCCTGCTCGCTGTCGCGTCCCCAGACCGATCCACCCAGGCCCATGTCGCCCGCATTGGCGCGACGCAGGACATCCTCGACATCCTGGTAGGCAATCAGCGGCAACACCGGCCCGAACTGCTCCTCATCCACCAGGCGCTGCCCATCGGTCACATCGGCAACCAGCGTCGGCGGATAGAAAAAGCCCGGGCGGTCCAGACGAGCACCGCCGCACAACACACGCGCCCCCTGGGCACGGGCATCGGCCACCAGTTCCTCAACCAGCTTCAACTGTTCGAGGTTCTGCACCGGGCCAAACGTGACCCCGGGCGCCAGGCCGTCACCCACCACCTGACGCCGGGCGATCAGGGTCAGGGCCTCGGCAAAGGCCTCGTACTGGGATTGGTGGATGTACAAGCGCTTGAGGGCGGCGCAGGTCTGCCCCATGTTCAGAAATGCGGCCTGGAAAATATCTTCGGCGACCGCCTCGACCGAGGTGCCTGGCAGCACGATGGCGGCATCGTTGCCGCCCAGCTCCAGGGTCAGGCGCTTGAGGTTGCCGGCGGCGCCGCGCATTACGCTCTGGCCGGTGGCGGTGGAGCCGGTGAAGACAATCTTCTGGATCCTGGCGTGGGCGGTGATCGCACTGCCGAACCCTTGTTCACCGGTCACGCTATTGATCACGCCCCGAGGCACGTGGCGAGCGATGATTTCCACCAGGCGCAGGGTGCTCAAGGGGGTCAGGCTCGACGGTTTGCTGATCACGCAGTTACCGGCCCGCAACGCCGGCATGATGTGCCAGACAGCGATCATGAACGGCCAATTCCAAGGCGTGATCGACGCGACCACACCCAACGGCTTGCGGTGCAGTTCAATACGCTGGGTCGGGGTTTCTTCCACCAACTCCACGGGAATCTGCTGCTCGGCGGCATAGCGCGTCCAGGCCACCGCGCCCATCACTTCGGAGAACGCCAATTCCAGCGGCTTGCCCTGTTCCAGGACAATGAGCGGGGCCAAGGCATCGGCTTCCTGTTCGAGATCGGTAGCGATGCTCAGCAGGCGCTGGCGGCGATCTTCATGGGTGCTGTGTCGCCACTCGACAAAGGCCGATTGCGCCGCTTCGACAGCGAGGTCCAGCTGGGCCAGGGAACCGGCCGCGCATCGAGCGAACACCTTGCCGGTCGCCGGATTGAGCACATCAAAGTGCCCGTTTTCACCGTCGACCCGAACCCCATTGATGAGCATTTGATAATCGTGCATAGAACCTTCCTTTCACGCGCTGACGAATCGTCCCGAACGACAGCGGACTTGTTTTCTGGGTGGATTGACGTTGTGCCTGGCGCCTTAGAGCTTGTGGCTTCCCAGCGCCATGAATCGCTCGGGGGATGCCTTGCGCAATCGAGCGGCGAGGAACACGCCGACGATCAGCGCGGCGGGAATCACCGCGCATAGGCCATAGGACAGGAGCTGGCTGGCGCCGGTCAGCACGTCGAAATGAATCACCGCAAGGGCCAGGACCGCCAGCAATGCCAGGCACGAAAAGACCGGAAGAATCCGACCGCGCCAGAGCCCCAGCTTCAGCTCCGGGTGAGCGCGAAAATAGACAAACACCGCTGCTGAGGTCAGCGCCATGAGCAGGATCACGCACAGCGTGGCCAGGTTGGAAAACCAGGCGAACAGCTGAAGGATCGGATCGGCGTCCAGCGCAGCAAAGATCAGCACCACCACCGCCGCGATCAGGCTTTGCAGGACCGAGCCCATGTGCGGACTCTGGTGCACGCGATGGGTGGTGCCCAACCGGCTGTGCAGCAAACCGTCGCGGCCGATGGCATAGAAATAACGTGCCGCGGCGTTGTGGAACGCCAGCAGCCCGGCGTAGATGCTGACCATGAACAGCACGCGGATGATCTGGGTCAGGTGCGGGCCGACAAAGTGATCGGACATGCCGTAGATGAACGTCGTTGGATCCTGGAGCGCCTGCAGGGTCGGCACGATCTTGTCGGCCCCGACGCCAATCACCATCGCCCACACCGACAGGGCATAGAAACCACCGATCAACAGCACCGAGCTGTAGGTGGCGATGGGAATCGTGCGGTGCGGGTTCCTCGCCTCCTCGCCGTAGATGGTGGTGGCCTCGAAGCCGATGAACGCGGCGAAGCAGAACAGCAAGCCGATGGACGGCGTGCCGCTGAACACATGGCTGCGATCGAACGAATCGAGATTGATGCCGCTATCGCCACCGGTCTTGAGAATGGCGAAATCCAGCGTCAGGATCGCCAGGTACTCGGCAATGACCACCACCGACAGCACCCGGGCCGACAGGTCGATCTTGCGATAGCCAAGAATCGCGATGCTCGCCATCGCCAGGAGCGAATAGGTCCACCAGGGCAAGTCCAGGCCAAAGACGCTGGCCATCGTGCCGCTGACCACGCCGCCGAACATGCCATACAACCCGACTTGCAGGATGTTGTAGGCAAACATCGCCAGCACCCCCGCCGCGCCGCCGGCCAGGCCACCCAAACCGCGAGCAGTGAATGCATAGAAACCGCCGGCATTGGTCATGTGCCGGGACATGGCGGTGTAGCCCGCCGAGAACGCCAGTAACACCAGCAAGGCCAGGATCAGCAATGCCGGTGTGCCCGCGCCGTTGCCCAGCATGATGCCAATGGGGAAACCGCCGGCGATGACGCTCAAGGGGCTCGCCGCCGAAATCACAAAGAAGATGATGAAACCGACACCCAAGGCGCCGCGCTTCAACTCCGTCGAACTGCTGATCGGGAAAGATACGCTCATTGTTCTTGACCTTATTGTATGAGGCAGTTGTTGCTGGATCGCAGACGCCAGCTTCGCCGACTTCCAAAAGCTTATTGTTCTGCTTGCACGCTGGATTCGATGCTAGGCCGTTGCCAAAACTCTTCGCTATCCCAAAACGGCAGCATCCAAAGCCGCGCCCCAAAACAGGTCAGCCCAGCGAGGGATTACTCCCGCTGGACCTGACTGGCGCTGTAGGAGCTGTCGAGCGAAGCGAGGCTGCGATCTTTTCAGCACCATTGAGTCTCAAGCGAAAAGATCAAGATCAAAAGATCGCAGCCTCGCTTCGCTCGACAGCTCCTACCGGGCGCACAACGGCTGCCGATTCGGGATAACGGGAAAATTCCTCCTGCCGCAAGATAACCTCGCCCACCGCTCAGACAGCGCTGGGCCCAAAACAATAAAAGCCCCTAAGCGCAGGAAACTTCAGCATGTTCTTCGCTCGTCTCTCTATCCAATGGCGAATCACGCTCTTGAGTGGCCTGTGCCTGCTCGCCGTCGTCGGCGCACTGACCGGTGCCTCCCTGTATCAGAACCAGCAAGGCGCAACGCTGCTCAAGCAGCAAAGCAGTCAACTGCTCGGGCGCTCGGCCCTGGAAGGTTTGCAGGCACAGGGCCTGGCCCACGGTCAGCGGGTGGAACGTTTTTTCAGCGAAACGGCGATCTATGGGGAAGGTTTTGCCCAGCAGGTCTTGCAACTGCGCGCCCAGGCGTGGAACGGGCGACTGACGCCAGGGCAACTGCGCCGGGACCTGATCGCCGCAACCCGCCAAGCCCTTCAGAACCGCGAAAAAGTCCTCGGTTTCTACGTGGTGCTGCTGCCCGACGCGCTGGTCGGTGAAGATGCCGCTTTCACTGGCCAACGCGATCTGGCCGGCAATGAAAAAGGTCGCTTTGCCCTGTACTGGTCGCAAAGCCAACCCGGCCATTTGGTGCAAGAGGTGCTCAGCGAAGCCCAGATCAGCGCCAACACCGCACCACCGGGCAGCGAGCCGGCCAACGCCTGGTACGTCTGCCCGCAGACCCTGGGGCGCACCTGCGTGACAGAGCCCTACGCGATCGAGGTCGAAGGCCAGAAGACCTTGATGAGCAGCATCTCCATACCGTTGCTGGACCAGGGCAAAGTCATCGGCGTGGTGGGCATGGACATCAGCCTCGATACCCTCCAGCAACTCGCCGCCAGCCTTGCCAACGACCTGTATCCCGGCCACAGCGAGATCAACATTCTTTCCCCGTCAGGGCAAGTTGCCGGCCATAGCGGCACGGTTGACGGCACCTCCGTCGACGTTCGACAAGCCGTGCAAACCGTCCCCGACAATACCCCCTGGCAATTGCAGATACGCGTGCCCGAAACGCTAGTGCAAGCACCGGCCCTGCACATGCAGGCGCAGTTGGACGACAAGTATCGCCAGGCCAACTGGTTCAACCTCAGCCTCGGCTTGCTGGCTGCCGGCTTGGGTCTGTTGCTCATCTGGCTCACCGCTTACGGCGTGACCCGGCCGCTGCTGCGGGTGGCGCACATGCTCGACGCCATTGTCGAGGGCGACGGCGATCTCACCCAGCGCCTGCCCAACGACCGCCACGATGAATTGGGCCAACTGGCGAAGGGCTTCAATCGCTTTCTCGACAAATTGCAGCCCATCATCCGCGATATCCAGCAAGCCTCCCTGGACACCCGCGACACCGCCGACACGTCGGCACAGGTGGCCCGGGAAGTCAGCGCGGGCATGCACACGCAGTACCGGGAAGTCGAACTGGCGGCAACGGCCTTGCATGAAATGAGCACCAGCGCCCAGGAAGTGGCGCGCCATTCCCACCAGGCGGCCGATGCCGCCACCGTCGCCGAAAGCGCAAGCCGATCGGGGCGTGAACTGTTCGCCAACGCGGTCAGCAGCATCGACAGCCTGGACCGGCGCCTGGAGACCACGCTTGAGCAAGTGCAGGCGCTGGCCGGCAACAGTCAACACATCGGCCAGGTGCTGGACGTGATCTGCGCCATTGCCCAGCAAACCAACCTGCTGGCCTTGAATGCCGCCATCGAAGCCGCCAGGGCGGGTGAACAGGGGCGCGGCTTCGCGGTGGTGGCTGACGAAGTTCGCCATTTGGCCAGCAACACCCAGAACTCGGTCGAGCAGATACGCACGGTGATCGAAGCGCTGCAGCAGTTGAGCCAGGAGGTCGTGCACAGCACCCATTTGAGCCGCGAGCAGGCCAGGGACAGCGTCGTTCAAGTCGAAAAGACCCAGGCGGCACTGCAACACATCAGCGACGCCGTGGAAGTGATCGAACACATGAACCAGCAGATCGCCAGCGCGGCCCTGGAGCAAAGCGCTGTGGTGGAAGACATCAGCCATCGCGTCAGTGACATTCGAGGGATCAGCCAGACCTTGACCGGCCAGATGGAACAAGCATCGCAAACGAGCCACTCATTGCATGCCATGGCCAACCATCAGCAAGAGTTGGTGGGCCACTTCCGGGTTTAAGGGGGATTACACAATTTCACAGAGCGCCTACAAAGCTTCACCCCTGCCGTTGGCCACGCCCCCTACCATGGGCGGCTCAATAGTGGGGAAGCACCATGTCCAAGAATCCTGTCGTCACACTGGGCCTGTTGGTCGGCACGCTGCTGCTCAGTGGCTGTGATAGCGCCTCGACCCCGGAAGCCTCCGCCCCGCTGCCCAGCGTGCGTGTCGAAACCGTCCAGGCCCGCCCCCTGTCGATCAGCAACGAGCTGAGTGGCCGGATCGCCGCGCCGCGGGTGGCCGAAGTCCGGGCGCGGGTGGCCGGCGTGGTCTTGCAGCGGGTGTTTCGTGAAGGCCGCGACGTCAAACAGGGCGAGGTGCTGTTCCGCATCGATCCGGCGCCGTTCAAGGCCGACCTGGACAGTGCCGAGGCGGCGTTGCGCAAGGCCGAGGCCAATGCGTTCCAGGCCCGCTTGCAGGCGCAACGTTACGCCCAGTTGATCGATGACAAGGCGATCAGTGGCCAGGACTACGACAACGCGCGGGCCAGCGTGCGCCAGACCGCCGCCGACGTCGCTGCCAGCAAGGCCGCGGTGGAACGAGCGAAACTGAATCTGGGGTACGCCACGGTGACCGCGCCGATTTCCGGACGGATCGGTCGCGCCCTGGTGACGGAAGGCGCCCTGGTCGGGCAGAACGAAAGCACGCCGTTGGCATTGATCCAGCAACTGGACCCGATCCACGCCGACCTCACGCAATCGACCCGCGAACTCAACGACCTGCGCCGCGCTTTTCGCGCAGGGCTTTTGCAAGCGGTCGGCCAGGGCCAGGCCAAGGCCACGTTGATTCAGGACGATGGCAGCCCCTATCCGCTGCCCGGCAAATTGCTGTTCACCGACCTCAGCGTCGACCCGAGCACCGGCCAGATCACTCTGCGCAGCGAATTCCCCAACCCCGACCTGGACCTGCTGCCCGGCAGCTTCATTCGCGTGCGCCTCGAACAAGCGGTCAACAGCCAAGGCATCACCGTGCCACAGCGGGCGATCCTGCGCGACAGCGCCGGGGTTGCCCAGGTGCTGTTGCTGGACGCCGAGCAGAAAGTCAGCCAGCAACCGGTGCAACTGGGCGCCGCGCAAAACGATCGCTGGGTCGTCACGCACGGTTTGAAACCCGGCGACCGCATCGTCATCGAAGGCCTGCAACACGCTCGCCCCGGTGAGCAGGTCCAGGTCGATGACACCCCACTTCCCCTCGCCCAGGTTCCCGGGCCACAGGCAGGACACTAAGCCATGCCGCAGTTCTTCATCGACCGTCCGGTGTTCGCCTGGGTCGTCGCGCTGTTCATCCTGTTGGCCGGTATCCTGGCCATCCCGCAACTGCCGGTGGCGCAATACCCGGTCGTGGCCCCACCACAAATCGAAATCTACACCGTCTACCCGGGTGCTTCGGCGCAAACCGTGGACGAAAGCGTGGTCAGCCTGATCGAGGAAGAACTCAACGGCGCCGACAACCTGCTGTATTTCGAATCCCAGAGCAGCCTGGGCAGCGCCACCATCACCGCGACCTTCCAACCCGGCACCAACCCGGAACTGGCCCAGGTCGATGTGCAGAACCGCCTCAAGGCCGTGGAGTCGCGCCTGCCGCAAGCGGTGACCCAGCAAGGCTTGCAAGTGGACAAAGTCTCCGCCGGCTTCCTGCTGCTGATCACCCTCACCTCCAGCGACGGCAAGCTCGACGACGTGGCCCTCAGCGACTACCTGGCGCGCAACGTGATGAACGAGATCAAGCGCCTGGACGGTGTCGGCAAGGCCCAGTTGTACGGGGCCGAACGGGCCATGCGGATCTGGATCGACCCGCAGAAACTCGTCGGTTTCAACCTGACCCCGGCCGACGTCAATGCCGCCATCGTGGCGCAGAACGCCCAGGTGTCGGCCGGCAGCCTGGGCGATTTGCCGAGCCGCAGCACCCAGGAAATCACCGCGACCATCGTCGTCAAAGGCCAGCTCAACACGCCGCAAGAGTTCGCCGACATTGTGCTCAAGGCCAACCCCGATGGCTCGACGGTGCGCATCGCCGACGTGGCACGGGTGGAAATCGGCAGCCAGGAATACCAGTTTTCCACGCGCCTGAACGGCAAGCCGTCCACCGCCGTGGCCGTGCAACTGTCGCCGGGCGCCAATGCCTTGAACACCGCGACCCTGGTGCGCAACAAGATGGACGAGCTGTCGCGCTACTTCCCGGCCGGCGTGGAATACAAGATTCCCTATGACACGTCGCCGTTCGTCAAGGTCTCGATCACCAAGGTGATCTACACCCTCGGCGAGGCGATGTTGCTGGTGTTCGCGGTAATGTTCCTGTTCCTGCAGAACATCCGCTACACCCTGATCCCGACATTGGTGGTGCCGGTGGCGCTGATGGGCACCTTCGCGACGATGCTCGCGCTGGGGTTCTCGATCAACGTGCTGACGATGTTCGGCATGGTGCTGGCCATCGGCATCCTGGTGGACGATGCCATCGTGGTGGTGGAGAACGTCGAGCGGATCATGGCCCAGGAAGGCTTGTCGCCCAAGGAGGCCACACGCAAGGCCATGGGACAGATCACCGGGGCGATCATCGGCATCACCCTGGTGCTGGTGGCGGTGTTCATTCCGATGGCGTTCATGCAGGGCTCGGTGGGGGTGATCTACCAGCAGTTCTCGCTGTCGATGGCGACCTCGATCCTGTTCTCGGCGTTTCTCGCCCTGACCTTGACCCCGGCGCTTTGTGCGACCTTGCTCAAACCGGTCGCCAAAGGCGATCACCACGCCAAGACGGGGTTCTTCGGCCTGTTCAACCGTGGTTTCGAGCGATTCGGCGAGCGCTATCAAGGTTGGGTGGCCTATGCGGTAAAACGCAGCGGCCGTTATCTGCTGATCTACGGCGTGCTGCTGGTGGGCATGGGCCTGCTGTTCAGTCGCCTGCCCTCCTCGTTCCTGCCGGTGGAAGACCAGGGCTACACCATCACCGACATCCAGTTGCCACCGGGTGCCAGCAAAAACCGTACGGTGCAGGTGGTGGAGCAGATCGAAGCCCACAACGCCGGCGAACCGGGGGTCGGTGACAGCACGATTATTCTCGGTTTCAGCTTTTCCGGCAGCGGGCAGAACGCGGCCCTGGCCTTCACCACCCTCAAGGACTGGTCGCAACGCGGCGCCGAGGATTCGGCCGCGTCCATTGCCGACCGTGCCAACCTGGCGCTAAGCCAGATCAAGGACGCCATGGCCTTCTCGGTGCTACCGCCACCGGTGGACGGCCTGGGCACTTCCAGCGGTTTCGAGTTCCGTTTGCAGGACCGTGGTGGCCTCGGCCATGCCACCTTGATGCAGGCCCGCAGCGAATTGCTCGCCGCCGCCGACAAAAGCCCGATGCTGATGAATGTGCGTGAAAGCGCCCTGGCGGAGGCACCGCAGGTGCAATTGGAGGTCGACCGCAAGCAGGCCAATGCCCTGGGCATTTCCTTTGCCGACGTCGGCAGTGTGTTGTCCACGGCAGTGGGTTCGACCTACATCAACGACTTCCCCAACCAGGGGCGCATGCAACGGGTGGTGGTCCAGGCCGAGGGCGACCAGCGCAGCCAGGTCGAAGACTTGCTGAAGATTCATGTGCGCAACAACAGCGGAAAAATGGTCCCGTTGTCAGCCTTCGTCCAGGCACGCTGGACCCAGGGGCCGGCGCAATTGACCCGCTATAACGGTTATCCGGCGGTGAGTATTTCCGGTGAGCCGGCACCGGGCTACAGCACCGGGCAAGCCATGGCTGAAATCGAACGACTGGTGGCGCTGGGGCCGACGGGCCTGGGCCAGGAATGGACCGGGTTGTCCTTGCAGGAACGCTTGTCCGGCAGCCAGGCACCCATCCTGTTGGGCCTGTCGCTGCTGGTGGTGTTCCTGTGCCTGGCGGCGCTGTACGAAAGCTGGTCGATCCCGACCTCGGTGTTGCTGGTGGTGCCGCTGGGTGTGCTCGGCGCGGTATTGGCGGTGTCGTTGCGCGGCATGCCTAACGATGTGTTCTTCAAGATCGGGCTGATCACCATCATCGGCCTGTCGGCGAAAAACGCGATCCTGATCATCGAGTTCGCCAAGAGCCTGTACGACGAAGGCCACGACCTGATCGACGCCACGCTCCAGGCTGCACGCCTGCGCCTGCGGCCGATCATCATGACCTCGCTGGCCTTCATCCTTGGGGTGGTACCGCTGGCGATTGCCACGGGCGCCAGTTCGGCGAGCCAGCAGGCCATCGGTACTGGAGTGATCGGCGGGATGATCAGCGCCACGCTGGCGGTGGTGTTCGTGCCGGTGTTTTTTGTGGTGGTGATGAAGCGTGTCAGGCGTGTTGACCGCAAGTGAGGCTAGGCCGGATTACCGCTATCGCGAGCAAGCTCGCTCCCACAGGGGTTGTGCTGTGCCAGAAAAACCGCAGGCAATCACAGATCAAAACTGTGGGAGCGGGCTTGCTCGCGAAGAGGCCAGCACATTCAACATCTTCATTGACTGTGACGCCGCCTTCGCGAGCAAGCTCGCTCCCACAGGGGCCTGCGGGGCACCTGAATTGTGTGCCTGTCGAAGATCAACTGTGGGAGCGAGCTTGCTCGCGATAGCGGCAGCGAGCCCAGCCCTCAGTCCGCCTGCACCGTGACCTGGCGCTGTTCGCCCAAGCCCTGGATTCCCAGCCGCATGGTCTGGCCCGGCCGCAGGAACACCGGGTTGGGCTTGATGCCCAAGCCGACGCCGGGCGGCGTGCCGGTGGAGATCACATCCCCCGGTTGCAGGCTCATGCACCGGCTCAGGTAGGCAATCAGTTGCGGCACGCTGAAGATCAGCGTTCGGGTATTGCCGTTCTGATAGCGGTGTCCGTCGACCTCCAGCCACAGGTCCAGCGTATGCGGGTCGGCAACTTCGTCCCGCGTCACCAGCCACGGCCCGAGGGGACCGAAGGTGTCAAAGCCCTTGCCCTTGTCCCAGGTGCCGCCGCGCTCCAGTTGCCACTCACGCTCGGACACATCGTTGATGACACAGTAACCGGCGACATGCTCCATGGCATTGGCTTCATCGATGTAGCGCCCGCCTTTACCGATGACCACGCCCAGCTCGACTTCCCAGTCGGTCTTGAGCGAGCCACGGGGGATCTGGACGTCGTCGTTCGGCCCGCAAATGGCACTGGTCCATTTGTTGAAAATGATCGGCTCTTTGGGCACTTCCATGTTCGACTCGGCCGCATGGTCGGCGTAGTTCAGGCCAATGCAGATGAATTTGCCGACCTGGCCGACGCAGGCACCGATCCGTGGCTGGCCGGCCACGATCGGCAGGCTGCGCGGGTCGAGGGCGGCGAGCGCTGCCAGGCTGTCCGGGCCGAGGACCTGCCCGGCGATGTCCGGCACATGGGCCGAGAGGTCGCGGATCTGATTGTCGGCATCCAACAGCCCGGGTTTTTCGGAACCTTTTTCGCCGTAGCGCAATAGTTTCATGTCGTGCTCCTGCTCAAGTGAAGACCGGGATTCAGATGCTCATGCCACCGTCGATGATGTGGATGGCACCCGTGGTGTAGGCGGACGCATCGCTGCCCAGGTACAACGCCAACTGCGCGATCTCTTCAGTGTGGCCGATGCGGCCCATGGGCTGGCGGTCGAGAAATTGCCGGTAGACCTGCGCCTCATCGACGCCCTGCTGCGCGGCCTGGTCAGCGATGCGCTGGCGCAACGAGGGTGAATCCACAGTGCCCGGGCAGATCGCGTTGCAGCGGATGCCCTGGCTGACGAAGTCGATGGCGACGGCCTTGGTCAGGCCCACGACTGCAGCCTTGCTGGTGGCATAGGCGAATCGATTGGGCACGCCCTTGACGCTGGAGGCCACCGACGACATGTTGATGATCGAACCGCCGCCACGGGCCAGCATGCCCGGCAGGAACGCCTGGATCATCCGGTACATGGCCGTGACATTGAGGTCCATCGAACGAGCCCAGGCAGCCTCGTCGCAGTCGAGGATGTTGCCGCTGTGCACAAAGCCTGCGCAGTTGAACAACACGTCGAGCCCACCGATGCGTTCACAGGCGGCGCTGATGGCAGCGGGCGACGTGACGTCGAGGGGCATGGCGGTGATCCCTTCGATCCCCGCCAGTGCCTGGATATCGATGTCAGTGGCGAACACCTCGGCACCGGCGCGGGCGAAGGCAATGGCGCTGGCCAAGCCAATGCCCTGCCCCGCTGCCGTCACCAGTACGCGCTTGTTTTGTAGGTTCATGCGGTCTCCAGTTGCGCTGCCGTAGTGGCGTGCTTGGGTGTCCTGCCGAGCATCGAGGCGGGAATGGCCAGGATCAGTCCACCGCTGACCAAAAGACACAAGGCCAGTACATAGGTGCCGTTGTTGATGTTGCCCGTGAGGGTTTCGGCCACGGCGGTAATCATCGAACCGGTGAAGCCCGACAGGTTGCCGATGGCATTGATCATGCCAATGCCGGCTGCGGCGGCGACGCCCGACAGCACGGTGCCCGGCAGGGTCCAGAAAATCGGCATCAGGCTGAGGATCCCTGAGGCGGAGACACTGAGGAAGAGCACGGACAACACCAGGTTGTCAGCGAAGAACGCACTGAGGATCAGCCCGGCGCCACCGATGAAGGCTGGAATGGCCGCGTGCAGACGCCGCTCACCGGTGCGGTTGGAATGCCGCGCGTTGAGCAGCATCGCCACGATGGCCACCGAGTAGGGAATGGCGGTCAGCAAACCGATGTGCAAGCTGTTGGTGATGCCGGTGCTCTTGATGATCGACGGCATCCAGAACGCCAGGCCATAGAAGCCGGTGTTGAAGGTCAGCAAGATCAACACCAGCAACCACACCCGAGGATTGAAGAACACCTCACTCAAGCGCGTGGCCTTGCCCTGGTTGTCGGTTTGCAGGTTGGCCTTGAGCAGGGCTTTTTCCGCGACAGACAGCCATTTGGCTTTGTCGATGTTGTCGGCCAGGCAGACGATCACCACGAACGCCATGATGATCGAAGGAATGCCTTCGATCAGCAACATCCATTGCCAGCCAGACAGGCCATGCACCCCTTGCATGCTGTTCATCAACCAACCGGAAAGTATCCCGCCCAGGGTCAGGCTGACCGGCAACGCCAGCAGGAACCCGGACATCACCCGGCTCTGCCGATGAGTCGGGAACCAGTAATTGAGGTACAGGATCACGCCGGGGAAAAAGCCCGCTTCACAGATGCCCAACAGAAAGCGCAGCACGTAGAACATGGTGCTCGATTCGACGTGGAACAAGCCCGCCAGCGGCACGGTGTAGGCCACGGCCATGGACACCACCGCCCAGGTCAGCATGATCCGGGCAATCCAGAACCGCGCGCCAAAGCGATGCAGCAACAGGTTGCTGGGGACTTCGAAGAGGAAATAGCCCCAGAAAAACATACTGGCGCCCAAGGCATACACGGTGTTGCTGAATTGCAGCTCGTTGAGCATGTCGAGCTTGGCGAACCCGATATTCACCCGATCGAGGTACGCCGCCATGTAGCACAACAGCAGGACCGGAAGGATGCGCCAGATGACCTTGCGGTAGGTCCGGTCTTCGAAATCCAATTCGCAGGCGGGAGCCTGCGCGGGCAACTGCTCGGAGATGGTTTGCATGAGGTAACCCCTGATTGTTTTTATTGGGTCACGTCGAATGAGCGAATCATCCGGCGATTGAACGAGGACTCTACTGTCGGGGAGCGATTCTTTCCCAATGGCATTTTTGGATTAGTTGATAACCACCTGTTATCGGATTCCAAGGGGCTACTGCGTAGCCCAGCGGGAGCAAGCTCCCTCGCCACGGGGATTGAAGCAAGCTGACCCACCGCTATCGCGAGCAAGCTCGCTCCCACACTGGATCTTCAGCAACTGCAGAATTCAGGTGAACCGCAGCCCCTAGTGGGAGCGAGCTTGCTCGCGATGGCGGCGGCACATTCAACCGCTCATGCGCGCGTTGTCCTTGAGGATCTCGGCGAACTCCAGCGCCGCGCCCACCAACGGCTCATCCTTGCGCGTGAGGATGCCGTAGTCCTGCGGCACCAGGTGCAACGGGGTATCGAGCGTCTTGAGCTGACCGCTTTCGAGCAGCGGATCGACCATCGCATTGGGCAGCATGCCAATCATGGGCCCGCGTTGCAGCACCTGGAGGAAGGTCTGCATGGAAATGGTGTCGATGGTGTTGCGCGGCATTCCCACCCCGGCCTCGGCGAACGCCAGCTCCATGCGTGCGCGAATCGGCGTGCCGACCGGATAGAGAATCCACGGCAAGTCCACCAGTTGCTGCAAGGAGACCGGGCCCGCGCCGGCCAACGGATGGCGATGGTTGACCACGATGCAGAACGGCTCCGGGGCCAACGGCTGGAAGTCATAGCGCTGCTGCTGGCTTTGATCGGTAAAACGGGCCACCGCCAGGTCGAGCGTCTTCTCTTCAAGCATCTCCATCAGGTGGTTACTGGTCTGCTCCACCACTTCAATCGACAGCAACGGCCAGCGCTGCTTGATCTGCAGGATCGCCTCGGGCAAAGCCACCGCAGTGGCGGCAAAGATCCCTCCGACCTTGAGAAAGCCGTGGCCTCCCTCGCGCAAGCTGCTGATTTGTTCGACGAACGAGCGTGCATCATTCAAGGCAATCTGTGCATACCGCAGTACGTGTTCGCCCAAAGCCGTAGGCGGCATGCTCCGAGGCAATCGCTCGAATAAAGCAAAGCCGAGCAGGCTTTCGATTTCCTTGAGCATCTTGCTGATCGCCGGCTGGCTGAGGTTCATCTGCTGCGCCGCCAGGTGCATGTTGCGGGTGCGCCCCAACGTGTCGATCAGCAGCAAGTGGCGGAATTTGAGCCAGCCACAGAAGCTGGAGAAGGACAGATCTGACATGGCGATTCCTCAGGCCGGTGATAACCCGACGTTATCAAATACTGAATATATCTCATTGGAGTTTATCGAGCGGCCACCCTAGCGTGAAGGCTTTACGAACAGGAAGACTTGCCATGTCGCTACTGCTTACTCCCGAGAACACCCTGCCCGTCGATGGCGTGGCCGGAACCCTGATTGGTCGTGCCTGGGTGCCAGGCCGAATCGCCGGGCCTTCGCCCATTGCGTTGCGCAGCGACGGTGTGTTCGATCTCTCGGATCGTTTTGCGACGTTGAGCGATCTGCTGGAAACCGAATCGCCGCTGGCCGCCGTGCGACAGACGCCCGGCACCTTCATCGCCAGTGTCGAAGCCCTGCTGGCCAACACCGGCCATGATGCCGACCCGAGCAAGCCGTCGCTGTTGCCGCCACTGGACTTGCAAGTGATCAAGGCCGCCGGCGTGACCTTCGCCGCCAGCATGATCGAGCGGGTGATCGAGGAACAGGCCGGCGGCGACGCGGCGAAGGCCGAAGCCGTGCGCGCCACCGTGCACAGCGTGATCGGCGACAATCTGCGCGCGATCGTGCCGGGCTCCGAGCAAGCCATGCGCCTGAAGGCCCTGCTCATCGAACAGGGCATGTGGTCGCAGTACCTGGAGGTCGGCATCGGCCCGGATGCGGAAATCTTCACCAAGGCACCGGTCCTGGCCGCCGTGGGCAGCGGCAGCCGCATCGGCATTCACCCCGGCTCGCAATGGAACAACCCGGAGCCCGAAGTGGTGCTGGCCGTGAACAGCCGGGGCCAGATCCTCGGCGCCAGCCTGGGCAACGACGTCAACCTGCGGGATTTCGAAGGCCGCAGCGCACTGTTGCTGAGCAAGGCCAAGGACAACAACGCCTCCTGCGCCATTGGGCCGTTCATTCGCCTGTTTGACGAACACTTCAGCCTGGATGACGTCCGCACCTGCGTGGTCGATCTTAAGGTACAGGGCGAAGACGGCTACCGCCTGCACGGTTCGAGTTCCATGAGCCAGATCAGCCGTGACCCGCAGGACCTGGCAGACCAGACGCTCAACGCCAATCACCAATACCCGGACGGGTTTGTACTGTTTCTCGGTACCCTGTTCGCCCCCACCGAAGACCGTGATCATGCCGGCAGTGGTTTCACCCACAAACGCGGGGACGTGGTCAGCATCAGCAGCCCGCTGCTCGGAAGCCTGCATAACCAGGTGACCCACAGCTGCGACGCCGCCCCCTGGACCTTTGGCGTCAGCGCCTTGCTGCGTAACCTTGGCGCCCGCGGGCTGCTGGAGCGCTAAAACGCCGCGACCGTGAACGATTCATCCAATTACAAGAGAGAAATGAATCATGAGTGACACGCCAAAACGCCGCCTGCGCAGCGAGCAATGGTTCAATGACCCTGCCCACGCGGACATGACCGCCCTGTATGTCGAACGCTACATGAACTACGGCATGACCCGCGAAGAGCTGCAATCGGGACGCCCGATCATCGGCATCGCCCAGACCGGCAGCGACCTGACGCCCTGCAACCGTCATCACCTGGAACTGGCACAACGGGTCAAGGCCGGCATCCGTGATGCCGGTGGCATCCCCATGGAATTCCCGGTGCACCCGATCGCTGAACAATCGCGGCGCCCCACTGCCGCGCTGGACCGCAACCTGGCCTACCTGGGGCTGGTGGAGATTCTTCATGGCTATCCATTGGATGGCGTGGTGCTCACCACCGGCTGCGACAAGACCACCCCGGCCTGCCTGATGGCGGCGGCAACCACCGACCTGCCGGCCATTGTCCTGTCCGGCGGGCCGATGCTCGACGGTCACCACAAGGGCGAACTGATTGGTTCCGGCACCGTACTCTGGCATGCGCGCAACCTGATGGCCGCCGGCGAGATCGATTACGAAGGCTTCATGGAAATGACCACCGCGGCATCGCCGTCGGTGGGGCACTGCAACACCATGGGCACCGCCTTGTCGATGAACGCCCTGGCCGAAGCCCTGGGCATGTCGTTGCCCGGTTGCGCGAGCATCCCGGCGCCCTATCGCGAGCGCGGGCAAATGGCTTATGCCACCGGCAAGCGCATCTGCGACCTGGTGCTGCAAGACATACGCCCCTCACAGATCATGACCCGCCAGGCCTTCGAGAACGCCGTCGCCGTCGCCTCGGCACTCGGCGCTTCGAGCAACTGCCCGCCGCACCTGATCGCCATCGCCCGACACATGGGCGTCGAACTGAGCCTGGACGACTGGCAACGGATTGGCGAGGACGTGCCGCTGCTGGTCAATTGCATGCCAGCGGGCAAGTACCTGGGTGAAGGGTTCCATCGGGCCGGCGGCGTACCAGCGGTCATGCACGAACTGCAAAAAGCCGGACGCCTGCACGAGGACTGCGCCACGGTCAGCGGCAAGACCATCGGCGAAATCGTCAGCAACAGCCTGACCAGCAACGCCGATGTGATCCATCCCTTCGACACCCCGCTCAAGCACCGCGCTGGTTTCATCGTGCTCAGCGGCAATTTCTTCGACAGCGCGATCATGAAGATGTCGGTGGTGGGCGAGGCGTTTCGCAAGACCTACCTGTCCGAGCCCGGCGCCGAGAACAGCTTTGAAGCCCGGGCCATCGTGTTCGAAGGACCGGAGGACTACCACGCCCGCATCGACGACCCGGCGCTGGACATCGACGAGCGCTGCATCCTGGTCATCCGTGGCGTTGGCACCGTGGGTTACCCCGGCAGCGCCGAAGTGGTGAACATGGCCCCGCCGGCGGCGTTGATCAAGCAAGGCATCGACTCCCTGCCCTGCCTCGGCGACGGTCGCCAGAGCGGCACCTCGGCGAGCCCATCGATCCTCAACATGTCCCCGGAAGCGGCCGTGGGTGGCGGCCTGGCGTTGCTGAAAACCAACGACCGGCTGAAAGTGGACCTCAATACCCGCACCGTGAACCTGCTGATCGACGACGCCGAGATGGCCCAGCGCCGACTCGAGTGGATACCGAATATCCCGCCGTCACAAACACCTTGGCAGGAACTGTACCGGCAACTGGTGGGACAGCTTTCCACGGGGGGCTGCCTGGAGCCGGCGACGTTGCATCTGCGCGTGATTGCTCGTAGTGGTGAGCCGCGTCATTCGCACTGAGTCCAGACGGACGATTGTTCACGTACGTTGAATGCTGATGCCAACCCAGAGGGATTTATTCCAAGGGCGCAAAGGAGAAAGATGCGCGCCAGGGGCCTTCGCCCTGCCGCATCTTTCTCACACCCACGGAGTCGATCCATGCCATTTGCCAACTACAAATTCCCCGAAGGGATCCTGGACCACGCTCGCAAAGAAGAGATCATCCATCGCACCACAGAAATGTTCGTCGAGTACTTCGGCGAGGGAGTCCGTCCGTTCACCATGGTGCTGGTCGAAGAGGTGGCAGACGGCGGATGGGGGCGCGCGGATGAAACGCTGACGCTGGCGAAGATGGGGCTGCCTGCCAAAGGACAATAGCGCCTGTGGAGCATCAACGACGCATCGCGCTCCCCGTTGGCTACTGTGACGGCACCCGTCGCCATCGGTAGCCCCCAATAACCATGGAGCGTCAGCTTGCAGCGTCGTGCGCAGTCGCCGCCACTGCCTGGAGCCCACCAAGGGCATAGCTCATCATGTGGTCGATCAAACCCTGCGGCTCGAGACTCAAGCCTTGCAGCACATGCCGCTTTAACGGCTGGTGGGCTATCAGCAGAAAAAGACAGGGGGCGAAGACGCTGATGGCGCTGCGCAAGGTTGTCGGGTGATCCGCTGGCAAGTTCATGATTTGCCCAAGCAAGCCACGCAGTATGTGCGCCTTGGGAAACGATTGTTCCTTGAGTACCACCTCGAACTCGGGAGAAGGCGAAAGCACTTCGCGCGTGAGCACTTTCAGCGCCCAGCCATCCGGATGGTCGTGCAGGCGCTCGACCAGCACGGTGATGAGGGCACGTAATTTGTCTTGCGGCGAGCCGGGCCGCTCGTTAAGCGAAACCAGAGTTTCCATCCGCACCAACCGGGCGTGGGCTTCGAGCAATACCGCACGGTACAGGCCCTCTTTGTTTACGAAGTGATAATTCACCGCCGCACTGTTGGCTTGCGAACGTTCGCAAATCTGCTTGCTGGTGGTGTTGGCCAACCCTTGTTCGGCAAACAACTCACCCGCCTTTTCCAGAATCTGCAGCCGCGTTGCCTGCCCATCGAGTCGCGAAGCACGAGGCAGGGAAGGCTTGCCAATGGCATTGTCCATGAGCTCATCTCTTTATAGTTCTAATTCAAATTTGACTTTTTATTTCAGCCTACCTATTTTGGTCCCGTCATTGTCCCTTTACAACACCGCGCGAGGACTTCGCAGCCGATGCTGCGGGCTTTTCACGCACTACCAAGGAAATACCGTCATGGAAGCGCGCGTAATGACACCTTTCACCTACTTCTCATTGCCAATGCAGAAGCAGTTCCTGGCCAATCAGCGGGCCATCCAAGGCAAACCCTACGCCGACTTTTTCCGCTCGAAGATCAGCGTGCCGCTCAGCGCCGTCGAAAAGATACAGCAAGGCCCCATGCCCTTGGCTGACACCTTGACGCCCAGCGTGGAAGACCTTAACCGCATGCTCGCCGCTGATTTCATTAGCGAAGAGGCCGGATACGCCCTGCTGCCTGGGCCGATGGCCTACGTGCAAAGTCGCAAGTTTTTCCCCAACTGCACCGCTGAAATGCTCAAGTGGTGGTTCATGTGGCATCCACTGGAGGCTGAACGCTACACCCTGTGGTTTCCTTATGCCCATGTGGAGAACCCCTGCGTTCATCACGAGCGCCTCCTGGACGATACCCTGAGCTTCGAGGAGCGCTTGTACGGCAATACCTTTTGCGCCTCCGAGTACGTCGGTGACCGCCTCATGCACCTGCACATTGATTTCAGGGACCCCTGCGAACTGGGCTTCTGTCCGGACCTGTATCGCGAATCCAAAATAGACGGCAGCGTCAGCGCCTTGATGAGCCTGGCCCACGAGCCGCAAGTGCCGGTGTCGCTGATGGCGCACTTGTTCAAGGAATGTCCGGAGGGTTTGTACCTGACGAGCCGTTACTGGGTCGGCAGCCACCCTGCCATGCAGCGTTTTCCAGGCGCCGAGCGAGCCGCTCGGCTACTGGAAGAAAACGGCCTGGGAGAAGTGGAGCTGGAAACCCTGGCTTATGAATTTGCGGTGCATGACTTGTGTGAGTTCAACCACCTGGCCAGCATCCTGCCGAGCCTTCATGCACGATTCAGCGGCACGAAATAAGCGCATCCCCTCCCGATAATCAGGCTTCGGCGGCGTCTTGAACCGCCGCCGAAGTCGAGCGCATTGCCCCGTTCAGCAGAAGTGTCGTGAACTCATTGATATCTGCTTCCACCTCCAACTGCTCGGTCAA
The DNA here is from genome assembly GCF_052114545.1 of Pseudomonas sp. KB_12. Lineage (NCBI taxonomy): Bacteria > Pseudomonadati > Pseudomonadota > Gammaproteobacteria > Pseudomonadales > Pseudomonadaceae > Pseudomonas > Pseudomonas sp. KB_12. Next base: position 96,773 of record NZ_JBFREY010000006.1, read on the forward strand.
CAGCCGGTACCAGCAAAACCCAAAGATCATGTCCAGGAGCAATTCACGCGACGTGTCCTTGGGCAACTCGCCCTGCTGAATAGCATTTTCCACCAGCTTGCGGGGCAACTCCCTACGTCGCTCCATGAATTCATCTTTCAGTTTGGGCAGCGTGCAGGGATCGAGTTGCGCCTCAGCGATGACACACCGAAAAGCCTCCCCGCAAATTGTTTCTCGCCAGACCTTCCAGAGATTGAGCAGCAAGAAATTGAGGTTCTCCTTGAAAGAGCCTTTATCAGGCTCCTTGCGAATCTGCTCGCTTTCACTCTCGTAGACCTCGGCGATCAAGGCTGCCTTGTTACCCCACCACCGGTAGATTGTCGGTTTGCTCGCGCCAGCGCGACGGGCCACCGCCTCGATGCTCAGCCCCGAGTAACCGCACTCCTTGAGGGTTTCTATGGCAGAAATGATGATCGCTTTGTGCGTGTGAGGGCTCCTCAATGAGCCAATGGAGCTCCGAGATGGTTTACGGGCCATAAATCAAAATCTCCAATATGGCGCTTGACAAAAGAGACTCAGGGTATAGGATTCTCTCGAAAAGCAATGAAACGGATCGTTTCGTTTTGTATGTTTATTTGATCTCAGCTTCTGCTTAGCAGGGGGTCTCTTGAGCGCTTATTACCTCTATATAGGGAGACATGAGAAGGAAAGTCATAAATTTTTAACGCTACCTTAACGATACGGTACGTTTCGTATCATACATAATGATTGTACGAAAACAAGCCTATTGTTCATAGGTTGACCGGTAGGTTCTGTCACTTGGACCTGCCGATTTATGAGGCATGGGACCGCCATTTATCACTTTGCGAGCACCAATAGATAGTTTCTAAATATTTCATGCACCTGTCACGGCTTTCTGCCAGCAGGTGAAAGAACGGAATCTGGAGGATGTACACATGAATAAAGTAGGAATTGTGAGCTATGGCGCGGGCATCCCGGTCTGCCGGCTCAAGGTGGACGACGTGATCCAGGTGTGGAAAAACACCGATTTGAGCTTGGTAAAGGGTCAACTGGGCGTTCTCGAAAGGGCTGTGCTGCAGCCTGATGAAGACGTCATTACCTTGGGTGTCCTCGCCGCCCAGCGCGCACTGGACAAAGCACCGCCTTGTTCCCTTGAAGCGCTTTATCTTGGCACCTGCACCAATCCATATGACTCCCGGGCCTCGGCCGCGATCATCCTGGAAATGCTTGGCTGCGGCTACGACGCCTTTTGCGCAGACGTACAGTTTGCCGGCAAATCAGGCACCAGCGCCCTTCAGATTGCATACGCCCTGGTAGCATCGGGCATGGTGGGCAACGCGTTGGCGGTGGGCGCCGATACGATCAACCGCAACACCGCCCCCGGTGATTTGACAGAGTCCTACGCCGGAGCAGGCGCCGCTGCCCTGCTGTTGGGTACCGAAAATGTGATCGCGCATTTTGACGCAAGTTTTTCTTGCGCGGCGGATGTCGCTGACAACATCAGGCCTCAAGGGGACCGCTATATCCGGTCGGGAATGGGGCTGGGCTCGGACAAGAACAGCATCGGCCTTGAAGACCAGACTCGCCGTGCTGCCTCGGGATTGATGGCCAAGATCCATGCGCAGGCCGGTGATTTCGATTATGTCGTCTTCCAACAGAACCTGGTGTCGACCCCCTACTCTCTCGGCAAGCACCTGGGATTCACGACGGCGCAAATCGAACCTGGCATCTATGCCCAGAGTGTCGGCGATGCCGGGGCAGCGAGCCCTTTGCTGGGCTTGGTCAGCGTCCTCGATCAAGCGCGTCCCGGCGAAAGAATCCTGGTGGTTTCCTACGGGTTTGGTGCGGGCAGCGATGCCATTGCCTTGACCGTCACCGATGCCATCGAAGCCTATCAAAAGACCAACGTTCCGCTGCGCACGCTGCTGGAGGATAAGTACTACGTGGATTACGGGACGTCGATCAAGTACGAGTTCAAATACTTGCGGCCCGACTATGCCCTGACGGCCTATCTCTGATTCCAATCCATCCAGCAAGGAGCACTTTTTTATGAGCGCACGACGCGTTGCTATCGTTTCGGCTGCCTATACCCCTAAGCCTGGCAGTTCCAGAGTTCGTCAGACTTTCAAGGAGATGATCGTCGAGTCCGCCTACCAAGCGCTCAACGCCATCAAGATGCATCCCCGCGAACTCCAGGCAGTTGCCTATGGCTACCACGGTGAAGGCATTTCTGAATACGGAGGCCTGGGCCCGACCATTTCCGATGCCCTGGGTATCAGCCCTGCCCCCACGTTCATGAGTACTGCCAACTGCACCAGCAGTTCGGTGTCTTTCCAGATGGCCCACCAAATGGTCGCCTCAGGTGAATACGACATCGTCCTGTGCGGCGGCTTCGAAAAAATGACCGACCACATCAACTACGCCGAGTACATTGGCTCCAGCACTGAATGTGAATACGATTATTTTCTCGGCATCTCACACACAGACGCCTTCGCCCTGGCGACCGCCGAGTATTTTGAAAAGTTCGGTTATGCAGGACGCGAAGCGGATGTATTGGCAACGTTTGGGCGGCAGATGCGTATCTATGCCCATAACACTCCCACGGCTACCCGCTATGGCGTGCCGATTCCGTCCCTCGAAGCGCTCAAGAGTAGCGAAGCGTGTGGCTCGATGTTGGCCTGGGGTGAAGCCAGCGGTTGCGCCATCCTGGTGGCCGAACACCTTGCGCACCGTTACACCACCCAACCGGTATTTATCCGTGGCTGCGCCTACACCGGCGTATCGCACTATTTCGGCACGCGCTATCACAACCCGACGCTGCAATTTCCGGGGCTGCCAAAAGATGTAGGCATGGCGGTTTCCGCCAACTCGATGGCCTGCGCCGAAATCGCCTACAAAAAAGCCGGCATCACTGCAAAGGATATCGATGTGGCGCAAGTCTACGACTTGCTGGGCGCCGGGTTGATTCAAATGGAGTCCATGGGCGTATGTGGTCCAGGCCAGGCAGGCGACTTCGTCTTGGAAGGCGGCATAGCCCTTGATGGGCAACTTCCCCTGAACACTGACGGCGGCAACATCGGACGCGGCCACGCCTCCGGTTGCGATGGGATTTTGCACATTACTGAATTGTTCCGACAGCTTCGCGGCGAGTCCAACAACCAAGTCAAAGGCGCCCGTATTGGCGTCTCGCAAAACCTGGGCGGTTACGCCGCGCACAACAGCGTCATTGTGCTTTCCAACGATTAAGGAGCCGACCATGTCCCTTTACCCTGAACAGATTCACCGCATGACCACCGCCAGCATGTTGCGCGAATGGCGCGAGCATGGCGGTAAATACCGTCTCGAAGGCAGCCGTTGCCAGGATTGCGAAGAAATTTTCTTCCCTCGGCGCACCGTCTGCGGCGCGTGCAATTCGTTGAATGTGGAACCGTATCGCTGCGCACGCACCGGCACGATCCAAGTCAGCGCTCATGCGGAGAATCCGATACTGGCAGCCATGGGTTATGGCGAAACCGTGCCTCGCTTCATGGCGATGGTGCGCCTGGATGATGGCCTGGTGATTGCCTCGGAAATCGTTGATGTCACCGATCCCCGGCAAGTCGTCAGCGGTGCGCCTGTGCGCATGGTTATTCGCAAACATGTCCGGGAAAGCAACTTGGCCTGGCAATATGCCTATAAGTTTGTCTTGGTGAAATAACCAACAAGACGTCCGCAACACCCCGCTCTTTCGATAACAACAGTCAAGTTTTTGGCCTCCCAGCCCGCTGCTTTGATTCTGTCTTTCAGAGTCCTGCTTTGCAGTCATTGCCTTAAATGTGCTTCTAACTTTATTGGCTTCTAGCCGAGGACTTGTCATGTCTACTCTTTGCAAACCCAGTCTGTTGTTTCCGCAACACAAGATCACCCAGCAACAAATGATCGAGCATCTAGAGCAGTTGCACGATGATCATCCACGAATGGCACTTGCCAAACGAATGATTCAAAACACACAGGTCAACGAACGGCATTTGGTCCTGCCTATCGATGAACTGGCGGTGCACACCGGCTTCACCCACCGCAGCATCGTTTATGAGCGCGAAGCCCGCCGCATGTCGTCCATCGCGGCGCGCCAAGCCATTGAGAATGCCGGGCTGACCACCGACGACATTCGCATGGTCGCGGTGACATCGTGCACCGGTTTCATGATGCCTTCACTGACGGCCCACCTGATCAATGACCTGGGCCTGCGAACGTCGACCGTGCAACTGCCCATCGCTCAATTGGGCTGCGTGGCAGGCGCTGCGGCGATCAACCGAGCCAATGATTTTGCCAGCCGGGCGCCGGACAACCATGTCCTCATCGTCTCCCTGGAGTTCTCGTCGCTCTGCTATCAACCCCAGGACACCAAGTTGCACGCGTTCATATCGGCGGCGTTGTTCGGCGATGCCGTATCGGCCTGCGTCATGCGCGCCGATGACAAGGCGCCTGGTTTCAAGATCGCCAAGACCGGTTCTTACTTCCTGCCTGATAGCGAGCACTACATCAAGTACGACGTTAAGGACAGTGGCTTTCACTTTACCCTGGACAAGGCCGTCATGAACTCCATTAAAGATGTCGCACCGATGATGGAGGAATTGAACTACGAGACCTTCAATCAACATTGCGCTCAAAATGACTTTTTCATCTTCCATACCGGCGGACGGAAAATTCTTGATGAACTGGTCCTGCAACTGGACCTGGATCCCGGTCGGGTCGCGCAGTCTCGCGACAGCTTGAGCGAAGCCGGGAACATCGCCAGCGTGGTGGTCTTCGATGTGCTCAAGCGCCAGTTTGACAGCGGGCTTGTCGATGGCGCGACTGGCATGCTGGCGGCCTTCGGCCCCGGTTTCACCGCTGAAATGGCCGTGGGCAAGTGGGTCGCCTGACAGACCGATAAAACACCGGCACCCAGCCAGGGGCACACCTGCCCCTGGTTGCTGGCGCATGGATCGCAGGCGTTCGCCTCGCTCGAGAGGGCTTCGAAAGCGCTAGGGAAAGAAGGGAAAGGAACATGGAGATGAAATATCTGGTCGCTCGACCTTGGGGCGGCTATGAAAGACGCATGATTACGCTTCTGTCGCTGAGCTTCGGGCTGGTAGGACTGGACAGGTTCATTATCATGCCGCTGTTCCCGGTGATCATGCGTGACTTGGCCCTGGACTATCAGGACTTGAGCATGTTGTCGGCCATCCTGGCATTTGCATGGGGAGGCTCTGCCCTGTTCATGGGCGCCGCCATCAGGGTACTGGGCCCCAAGAAGTTGCTGGTGCTGTCGATCACCCTGCTATCGCTCCTGGCCGGTGCGTCTGCATTGATCACCAGCCTGGTGGGCCTGGTGCTCTTGCGCGCCTTGATGGGCGTCTGCGAAGGAGCCTTCACTCCGGTCAGTATCATTGTCACCGATGAAGTCTCGCAGCCTTCCCGGCGCGGACTCAATCTAGGGATTCAACAGGCCTTGTTCCCCATCATCGGCCTGTGCCTCGGACCGCTGCTGGCGGGCGTCTTGCTGGAAATGTTCGGATCCTGGCGCGCCGTATTCGCCATCATTTCGTTACCCGGCCTGTTAGTGGCCTGGTACCTCTATAGAACCTACCAACCGACCCAGGCGCCCAGCACGGCGTCGATTGTCCACACCTCCAAAAGCCAGTGGAGGACGGCCCTGTCCAGCGGGAATGTGCGGCTCAATATTGCCTTGATGCTTTGCATACTGACGTGCCAGTTCGTTCTGTGCGCCCTGCTCCCTAGCTACCTGACAGACATTCTGCACCTGAGCAATTTCTCCATGGCCATGATCATTTCCGCAATTGGCCTGGGTGGTTTTTTTGGCCAACTGGTCATTCCCGGCTTGTCCGACCAACTGGGTCGCAAACCCGTGGTCTCCATCTGCTTCATGATCAGCGCGCTGTTGGTGGGTCTATTGATCATCAGCCCACCGTTGCCCTGGCTACTGTTCCTTCAATTATTTTTCTTGTCCTTTATCAACTTCAGCCTGATCTGCATGACGGTCGGTCCACTGACCAGCGAATCAGTACCGCCCAGTTTATTGGCCACCGCGACGGGCCTGGTGGTGGGCTGCGGAGAGATTCTTGGAGGGGGCGTCGCGCCTGTCGTCGCCGGCTACATCGCGATGACGTGGGGACTTACCGCGATTCTGTTCCTGGCACTGGCCGGAAGTATCACGGGGGGCTTGCTGTCCTTGCGGCTCAAAGAGGCAAACCCGGCTTTCAACGGACTCAAGGACTACGTCCCTCTGTCCGCACGCTTGACCCTGGAGGATAAATGATGACCCATTATGTGATGTTGCTGGACTCTCCAGTGCCGCGAGGAGGCCTCGGCGTATTTGACTTCAAGTCCGGGCAAAGCCGAGAGGTGCGTCCACCCCAGGGAAATCTCTATGAAGCCCTGACCCATTGCGCGGATCGGAATGTGGACTGGGAGTCCTATCTCAAGGACCTGCCGTCCACACCCTACCCGCTTACGCCTGCGGCGGTGAAATACCGACCGCCGCTCAAGCCCGATAACAACTTATTGGTCCAGATCAGCGAAATCACGCTCTGTACCGCCAAGACAGAACAAGCCTGGTATTACAAAGGTAACGGCCGACTGCTCAAGACCGACGGCGATCCTTTGCAGGTGCCTTATCATTCGCAAAGCATCAGTAGCGAGCCGTGCATTGTCTGCCTCTATTGGGTCGACCCGTTTGGCGCGCTGCGCTTCATTGGTTTTACCCTGGGCAACGATATTCACGATCATGTATTGCACAGTCGTGACGCCATTTCTTCAACGCATGCGCACTTGCGTACCTGTGCGGTTGCCCCGGCATTGATCGTGGGGGAATTGCAGGCTGACTTGGCCATCAATGTCCAGATAGAACGCGACGGCCAACCCTTGACGGCAAGTCACCACCGGATGAGTTTGCATCGCTGGCAGAGTTTGCGCCGATACTCAGAAGAGTTCCTGGAGAAACATGAGCAGTTTCTCGAGCCTGGGCTGGTTCATTACGTGTTTCACAGCTTGAGCCATCGCACCGCGAATGTGCCGCTCCAGCACGGTGACTGGCTCAGCATTGACTGCCCCGAGCTGGAATTGGCCATGAGCAATCAGATCGTCGAAGAGGAATTGGTTTCGCTGGTGCCCTTGCCGGCGCGACGCGCTCCCGACCATGGCTGTATCGACCGGCCCCTGCCCGTGCCGAAAAAATTCTGATCCCGGAACGTATGGAACAAATCCGGGCCTTTTCGTTAAAGGCCCGGGCTACGTTGGCTGAAGCATCATCACGACGACACTGTTCTACCACACCGTCACAAATACCGCGGCAACCTAAGCCACCTTGAAACGACTGACCAACTGTTGCTGGTACTCGGCCAGGCGCGCGAGTTCCTGGCTGGTGATTGCCGTCTGCTCGGCACCGGCGCTCACCTGGATTACCAGATCATTGATCTCGTTCACATTGCGATTGATATCCTCGGACACCGCGCTCTGCTCTTCTGCAGCGGAGGCGATCTGAATGTTGCGGTCGCTGATCGTCGCCACGCCTTCGGCGATCTCCACCAACAACTCGCCCGCTCGCTCGACTTTGCTCGCGCCATCCTGGGCCTTGCCCAAGGTCTGCTGCATGGACAGGGCCGCACGATCGGAGCCGGCCTGCAGGTTGCTGATCATCTGTTGAATGTTGCCCGTGGACTCTTGGGTCTTTTGCGCCAGGGTGCGCACCTCGGACGCGACCACTGCAAACCCGCGACCATGGTCACCAGCTCGCGCCGCTTCGATGGCCGCATTGAGCGCAAGCAGATTGGTCTGTTCGGCAATGCCGCGAATCACGTCGAGCACCGAGGAAATGGCGTCGCTTTCCAGCTTGAGATCACCAATGATCCCCGCGGTCTCTTCGGCTTGCGCGGACAATTGGCGAATCAAGCCGATGGTACTTTCGATCTCCACCCGACCTTGAGCCGTACTGATATTGACCTGTTGCGACATGTGCGCAGCGTCGTTGGTACTTTGCGCCACCTCGCGCACCGTGGCGCTCATCTGATTGATCGCGGTGGCCACCAGCTCAGTGCCTTGGCGCTGCTGCTCGACACTCTCACTGGTCTGGACCGTCACCGTGGAAGACTCTTGCGCCGCGGTTGCCACTTGCGCCGTGGCATTGCCGATTTCCTGCACGACCCCGCTGATCTCTTGCGCCATGCGGTTGAGGTTTCGCGAGATCTGGCCGAACTCATCCCGGCCGTCATAGGTGGCCCTGGCAGTGAGATCACGCTGGGCCAAGTCATTCAGGACGCGGTTCACATCGCGCACCGCCGAATCGATCATGCGGATGATCACATACGACAGCACCGTCACCGCAAGCAATGCCACGACGACCGCGCCAATGGTCAGCCACAATGCACGGTTTGCTTCATCGCGCTCATGTGTCGCCAGGCGACTGACGCTTTCACCCAGGGCTTGTTCCACCTGGCTCATCATGTCGATGCGTTGAGTGGAGAGTTCAAACCAGGCCTCGGGCTTGATGCCCAGCGGCTGCCCCAATGGCACCTCGAATGCCAGGCGTTGCAACTTGTCGACTGCAACCGCAGCGGGTTTCAGCATTTGATCAGTCAATTGTTGAAGTAATCCTGGCTGGGCCTTGCGACGGAACCCGTCGGAATAAGCGGAGAACTCGCCGAGATTGCGGCTAAAGCGTGACAATAACGTCTCATCGAAATGGTCCTGGCTGAACACCAGACCGAGTACCACCCGTTCACGTCCGGCCCGCTCTTTCATCTCGATAAACTGATTAAGGGCACCGAGCGCATGGACAATGGTGGCGTTGTTGATCGTTGCTTCCAGAGAGTGGGTGTAACCCATGAGCGTTTGAATGATCTCGGTATAACGAACACCCGACTCGGTGCTGCTAATACTCAACTTATCAACTTGCCCGCGAATGGTCGGCAACGCGTCCAATGCCCGCAGGACATTGTCCAATTGCGTGCTTCCCGACGCAGACAACCGGCGCACCACCTCGACCGAGGTATTGGCATCCTGGCGCGCCTGGGACATCCGTTCACCCATGGACTTGCCGCCACTGCCCAGGAAGACCCCACTGGCTCCGCGCTCGCGCTGCAATACGGTAATCAGCTGACTCAACTTCTGCGCCGTGGCGCTGGCAGTCACAGTGGTGTTCATATCGCGTAGTGTCTTGTAGTTATCCACTACAAAGACCCCGGCCAAGGTGAGAAACCCCAATAAGGGAAGAAGCAGTATCAATAAAAGTTTCAGACGCAGCGGTGCATTCCTGAGCATTTCCGTTCAAGCCTCATTTCATACTGAATTAGTGACGCGTGAACTTATTGTAAAACCGCTGTTATACACGCTGATCCTGAACGATCTTAACGCAATACCAAATGGCCATCACGCCCGATATTGCATTGCTTGGCACTTATATCCGCCCGGGGGGCTGGAATTTGTCTTTGCCTTGATCAAGATCAAGCATTCGACAAATAACGGTAAGTATTCGGTAAGAGAAAGTTCTCGACGATGAGCGTGCATTCATCCTGTCCTGTTGGAGAACTCAATGCCTTTGCGCTTAGCCGTTTCGACAATCCCGAGTGTGTTCCTGCTCGCCGTGGCCATTTCAGCAATGGCCGCACAGGCGGCCGAGTCTGATAACGCCGAACCGTCTTCGTCCTGGGGACTGGGGGTCGGCGCATTAAGCAGCCAGCAGCCCTATACCGGCATCGATCGTGACAACAAGGCGATACCGCTGATCTACTTCGAGAACGAATACCTACGGGTGTTCGGCCCAAACGCCGAGGTCAAACTGTCACAACTCGAGATCGGCGACACCCAGCAAATCGATTTCAGCCTCATGGGCCAGTACGACTTCAGTGGCTACGACGCTGACGACGCGCGGGTCTTCGATGGCATGAGCGACCGCAAAAGCAGCTTCTGGGCGGGGGCCAAAGTGGAGTGGCACACCGGTCTGGTGGACGTGCGCGCCGAGTGGCTGTCGGACGTGTCGGGCAACAGCAAGGGGCAACGCTTCAACGTGGGCCTGAAGCGGACCTGGCGGGTCGGCGAACACATCACGCTCACACCCCAAGTCACGGCGATGTGGCAGGACAAAAAATACGTCGATTATTATTTTGGCGTGCGCGACAGTGAGGCCTGCATCGATCGTGCGGCCTATGATGGCAAGTTTGCCCTCAATACCGAATTTAGCGTCCGGGGAAACTACATGTTCGATAAACACCACGCCCTGTTCCTCGATATCAAAGCGACGAGCCTCGCCAGTGAGATCAAGGACAGCCCGCTGGTAGACAGCTCTACCGAAAACAGCGCGCTGTTCGGCTACCTGTACCGCTTCTGATGAGCCGCATTCTGCTGGTCGAGGACCACGAACGATTGGCGCATCTGGTCTGCACGGGCCTGGCGAATGCGGGGATCGCCGTCGATGTGATCAACCGCATGGATGGCGCGTGGTCGGCCATCCAGCGTGTTCCCTACCAGGCGCTGATCCTCGATCGCGGGTTGCCGGACGGCGACGGGCTCGTCCTGTTGAAGCGTCTGCGCAGCGCCGGGCTAGGCATCCCGTGCCTGGTGCTCATGGCGCGGGATGCCCTGCATGATCGGGTACAGGGGCTCGATGCCGGCGCGGATGACTATCTGCCCAAGCCCTTTGCCATGGATGAAATGGTCGCGCGCGTGCGAGCGTTGCTGCGACGCCCCGTGGACTGTCGCCCACTGGCGCCCAGCCATGGCGACCTGAGCCTGCAACCCGACACCGGCAGCATGTGGTGTGCCAATGAAAGCATTGCCATGGCGCCAGCGGAAATGCAGATCATGTTGCTGCTGTTGCGCAAACCTGGGGAGATCGTCCGCCGTCAGACGATAGAGGCAGCAGGCTGGGGCTTGAGCGAGGCGGTCACGCCGAACGCCCTGGACGTGGCCCTTCACCGTATCCGCCGCAAGCTGCTTGCCATCGGTTCCCGCCAACGCATTGTCAACTTGCGAGGTCTTGGTTATGCGCTGCGCCAGGTCGACGTGGCTGAGTAGCCTCAGATTCAAAGTGCTGCTGGCCTATATTGCTGGCGTGGCGCTGAGCATCCTGCTGATCGTATTGACGGCGCTGGCCCTGGTCACCTCCCAGAGCGACATCCTGCTGGTCATGAACATGGCCGAACGCACCCAGGAGCTGGCGGAGAAACTCCAGTTCGATCCTGCCGGCCGCCCGGTCGGATTCGATCGCAGCGAGGCCGATCGAATCTGGACCTATGAAAGCATGCCGCAAGACATCGGATACCGCGTGCTGGACGCCTCGGCAAACGTGGTCCTGACGTCCACCGAAGCAACCTTCTGGCCTGCAAGCACCGCGGTGCGTCCTTCAGAGCACGAACAGTTCAAGTTCGAGCGCCAGGGCATCCTGATGTATGGCGCCACCGCGCCGGTCGAACACGACGGCAAGACCTGGTTCCTGCAACTTGCCGTCAGCGAACGGCTGATGGACCTCTTCCATGGTGCATTCGCGTTGCCATTCATGGGCGCCGGTATCGTCCTGTTCAGCCTGGTGCTGCTCTTCGTCTTTGCCGCCTGTGCCTATATCACCCTGGGCTATACGCTCAGACCCTTGCGCGAGGTGTCCGAGTCGGCCGCGGCCATTTCGCCTCGTTCCCTGCATTCACGCTTGCAGGTCACCAGCGTACCGTCCGAAGTCGTGCCACTGGTGGACAGTTTCAATCGGGTCCTCCAGCGCCTGGAAAATGGCTACCGGACCCAGCAGGAGTTTCTGGCGACCGCGGCGCACGAACTCAAGACACCGCTGGCGCTGATACGCGCACAAATCGAATTGATGGAGGACAGCCACGATCGCAACGCGCTGCTCAACGATGTCGCCCACATGACCCGTCAAGTCCAGCAACTGCTGCTCCTCACCGAAGCCAGTGAGGCCCAGAACTACCTGTTTGCCGAAGTCGAACCGGCCGATGTCGCGAGGGAAGCCAGCGACTATTTGCAGCGCATGGCCGAAGCCGCCGAGGTACGCTTGGTGCTGGCGCAGAACGCTGCCTCTGCTGACCCATGGCAGGCGGATCGCAGCGCCCTCTTCACCTTGTTGAAGAACCTGCTGGAAAACGCCATCCAACACGCCCCTCGGGGCACAGAGGTTCGAGTGGACATCGGCGCGGATCACCTGAGCGTACGAGACTGGGGCCCCGGGGTGGAGCGGGAGCAACTGCCACACCTGTTCATTCGCTTCTGGCGCGGGGCCCATCGCCGCGACCATGGCGCCGGCCTGGGCTTGACGATCTGCCAGGAAATCGCCCAAGCCCACGGCTGGACGCTCTCAGCCAGGAGAGCCGAGCCTGGTTTGTTGCTACAGCTCTCGCGGCGGGAACATTGATCTACCAGCCGAGCTGCTTGTTGAAACCCAGGGCGTCATAGTAGTCGTGCTGCGTGATAATCTTGCCCTCCTTGAGCCGGATGAAACTCACCCCCTTGAAGCTGAGGGGGCGCTGGGTGGCCGGCGTCTCGGTGCTCCAAGGCCCGGTATTGTGTCCCTTGAATTCCCATTCGAAGGCAATGCTTTCACCGTTGACGATCGGCTCGCCCAGCATCGTCCATTGCAGATCCGGCACTGCGTGCATGAACACTTCGATCACCTGGGTCTTGGCATTTTCCCGGCCGACCTGCGGTGTCCCCACCGAGGCGTCGAGGAACTCGCCGTCCTCGGTGAAGTACTTCGCCGCAGCCTCCGCATCGCGAGCGTTCCAAGCTTTCATATAGTCATGGATCACACCCAGGGTATCGTTTTGACTGGCTGCCAGAACCCCATGGCTGGCCAGAATCAGGAGCAACCCAAACAGCATCGAATGGATTCGAGACGTCATAGCGTTCACCCTTTTCTCATCAGAGGATTTGCCTGCCGCGCCCGGCGGCAGGCCGTCATGTCGCTTAGGTTTTTTTCCAGGCATCGGAAGCCGGGGCGGTACCTTTCTCGTAGGGGCGAAACAGGACCATGTAGACGAGGCCGACGAAGATCACGATGGCGCCAACCAACACGATGCCGTAGTTCACATACCACGGCGCGTCTGGCATACGCGGCCAGGACATATTGACGATGGCGAACAAGCCATAGCAGAGCGCAGCGATGTTCACCGGCCAGCCCCAACGTCCCAAGGTGAACTGGCCATTGGGTGTCCAGCCCCGGAGACGGGCGTACATCACACCCCCGACGATCATCTGGAATGCCAGGTAGATACCGATGGCGGCAAAACTCACCACCAGCGCGATGGCGTTCTGAAGATAGAAACCGACACACACGATGATCGCCGGCAGCACCCCGCAGACCATCAGGGCGGCGGTCGGCACATGGGTGGCCGGGGAGATTTTCTTCAGTACGCCACTGCCCATGAGCATCTCGTCTCGGGCGTAGGCATACAACAAGCGGCTGGCGGATGCCTGCAAGCTCAGCACACAGGAAACGAACGAAACCGTGATCACCGCCATGACCACCCGCGACATGACCGGACCGAACGCCGCGCCGAATATCGTGGCCATGGGGTCCTTGTCCTGGCCGGAAACAACGGCGGCAATATCAGGCACGGCCAGGATCAAGGCCAGGGCGGCAAAGATCGACGCGGCACCGCCGATCCAGATCGTCATTCGCATGGCCTTGGGGACTTGGCGGCTGGGATTGGGCGTTTCCTCGGCCACATCGCCGCACGCTTCAAAACCGTAGTAAAGGAACATCCCGGCCAGTGATGCGGCCAGGAAGGCCGGCCAGTACTCCCCATCGATGGAGATATCGAACGTGTCGAACAACACGCTCAAGGACTGGTGACGCTCAAAAATCAGCAAATAGCCGCCGATCAACAACGCCCCGACCAGCTCACACAGAAAGCCGAACATAGCCACCCGCGCCAGCAGCTTGGTGCCGCTCAGGTTCAACACCGTCGCAGTAGCGGTCAGGACCAGCGCGACCAAGGTATTGGTGACCGGCGACGGCTCGAAACCCAACAGGTTGGCAATGTAGGGACCGGCGCCCAGGGCTACGGCAGCAATGGTCACGCACAGGGAGATAGCGTAGATCCAGCCGACCATCCAGGCCCATTTTTTCCCCACCAGGCGACGGGCCCACGGATAGACACCGCCGGAGATGGGATATTGGGACACCACTTCGCAAAAAATCAGGCACACCAGCATTTGCCCGAACCCCACCAGCAGGTAGGACCAGAACATGGGCGGCCCGCCCGTTGCCAGGCACAGGCCGAACAATGTGTAGACGCCGACTACCGGCGATAGGTAGGTGAACCCGAGGGCAAAGTTCTGCCACAGGCTCATGCTACGTTCGAAACTCGAGGTGTACCCGAGGGCACGGAGTTGCTCCGCGTCCTGGTCCACGGCTGCCGTGGAGCTTATTGAGCTGTTCATTGCGCCATCCTTCAAAAAGGAATTCGTTGAGTAAGCGTCAAGCAGGCAGAACCATTCCACCCGTAACGTGGTTCACCAGAAATGCCTCAGAGCTGTATCCAGGTGGCCTTGATCTCGGTGTATTTATCGAAGGCATGCAGGGATTTGTCGCGGCCATTACCGGACTGCTTGTAGCCACCGAACGGCGCCATCATGTCGCCGCCGTCATACAGGTTGACCCAGACACTTCCGGCGCGAAGTGCGCGGGCCATGGTGTGGGCGCGCGACAGGTTGGCCGTCCAGACGGCTGCAGCCAGCCCGTAAGGCGTGTCGTTGGCGATGCGCACGGCATCCTCGGCTTCGTCGAATTCGATCACCGACAGCACCGGGCCGAAAATCTCTTCCCGGGCAATTGTCATCGAGTTGCTGACATTGTCGAACAGTGTCGGCTCCACGTAGCTGCCGCCGGTTTGCTCCAATGCCACGCGCCCTCCCAGCAACAACTGGGCGCCTTGATCCTGTCCTTGCCGAATGTGTTGCAACACCCCTTCCAGGTGGCGCGCGTCCACCAGCGCACCGACATTGGTGTCGGGATCCAGCGGATGGCCTGGCTTCCAGCCTTTTAAAGCCTCGACCACCATCGGCACGAAGTGCGCCTTGATGGAAGCCTGGACGAGCAAACGTGAACCGGCGGTGCACACCTCGCCCTGGTTGAAAGCAATGGCGGCCGCTGCCGCTTCGGCGGCTGCCTGTAGATCTGGGGCATCTGCGAAGACAATGTTCGGACTCTTCCCCCCCGCCTCCAGCCAAACCCGCTTCATGTTCGACTCGCCCGCATACACGAGAAGTTGCTTGGCCACTCGGGTGGAACCGGTAAACGCCAGCGCATCAACGTCACCGTGCAAGGCCAGGGCCTTGCCCACCGTGTGTCCATAGCCTGGCAGCACATTGAGCACACCGACCGGCAACCCTGCTTCCAGGGCAATCTGTGCGATACGAATAGCCGTCAGCGGCGAACGCTCTGAAGGCTTGAGAATCACCGAGTTGCCGGTCGCCAATGCCGGCCCCAATTTCCACGAAGCCATCATCAACGGGAAATTCCACGGCACGATGGCAGCGACCACCCCGACCGGCTCCCGCGTCACCAGCCCGAGCTGATCTACCGCCGTCGCGGCCACCTCATCGTAGATCTTGTCGATGGCCTCCCCGCACCAGCGAATGCTATCGATGGCGCCGGGCAGGTCGACCGCCAGCGAGTCGGCGATCGGTTTGCCCATGTCCAGCGTTTCCAGCAGTGCCAGCTCTTCGGCGTGAGACTGCAAGAGGTCGGAAAAACGCAGCATGACCGCCTTGCGCACTGCCGGTGCCTGACGCGACCAAACGCCGGAGTCGAATGCCGCCCGGGCGCTGGTCACCGCCAGCTCGGCGTCCGCGGCATCGCAACTTGCAACCAGGCCCAACAATCGCCCGTCCACAGGACTCACGCATTCAAAGGTAGCGCCTGAACTGGCAGGCCTGTATCGCCCGTCGATAAAGGCACGGCCCTCGATGTCCAGCGCCTTGGCTCTGGCTTCCCATTCTGCTCGGGTCAAGTGACTCATGATTGAAGTGCTCCTGGGTTCGGATGAATGCGATCTCGGCTTGCTTAAACATATGGAACCATATCTTTTAGCCCATGAGAACCCCAGAAAAACCAAATTAAGCCAGGTTTTTTTGACTTTAACGCCTTTTCGCCCCTAGAATTCCGCGCCAATGGCCCCTGAAAATGCCTTTGAACTATGAAATAGAATTTTTTTAGTCCAGGCGTCGACGACGCCGCCAATGAATGAAACAACCATGAGCCCTACATCAAGTCTCATACGCCTCAGTCAGGAAGGGAAAACGGAATCCGTCACCCGCCGCCTGGTTGAAATGATTGACCTGGGGTTGCTGGTCGAAGGTGAACAGCTCCCCAGCGAAAGTACCCTGGCCACCCAACTCGGCGTCGCCACGGTCACCCTGCGCGATGCGTTGGCTGCCTTGCGAGAGCGCGGGGTCATCGAAACCCGGCGTGGACGCAACGGCGGCAGCTTTATCTGCGCCGCCCCACAAACCACCGATCAGGCGTTGTTCGATCAATTGCGTGAAATGAGCACGCTTGAATTGCGTGACCTGGCCGACGAGCACGCAGCCATTTCAGGCGCCGCCGCCCGCTTGGCAGCCCAACGCGCCGGCCCTGAGCAACATGCGCGGCTGGGTGG
This sequence comes from Pseudomonas sp. KB_12, assembly GCF_052114545.1. Classification (NCBI taxonomy): domain Bacteria; kingdom Pseudomonadati; phylum Pseudomonadota; class Gammaproteobacteria; order Pseudomonadales; family Pseudomonadaceae; genus Pseudomonas; species Pseudomonas sp. KB_12. The sequence goes on from NZ_JBFREY010000006.1 coordinate 113,416, forward strand.
CTACATCGATGCGCTGGCCAAGGCACAAGAACGTCTGGAGCGCCGACGTGCCGACGCCAGGTTCCACATCGAAATTGCCGTGGCGTCGCAGTCGGTACGGCTGACCCACAGCGAGGCCCGCTTGCAGGCGGAACTGGGGGAGTTGTTATGGTTGCCATTTGATGAGCAACCGGATCCCCAAGTGATCGAGCGGGAACACAGGGCGATTCTGGAGGCCATCATTGCGAACGATGCCAATCTGGCGGGGGCACTGGCCGAAGCCCATGTTGCTCGCGGCGTCCGGCGTTTGACCGCCATACGCTTGCAGCAGATGGCGCAAGATGCCTGATGACTGGAACAGATCTTGCTCAACAACTGACTCCAAACACCGCCCGACAGCCTGTCCGTGTCGCCAGCAAACACCGCACTGTCCCTTCCGAGGCATGAGTTAGAGCCATGGATAACGAAATGTCAGCAAATGGGTTATCCCAATGCGCAACGTTGATCAACGCTTCCATTGGTAACGTCTTCAAGGGTCTCAACGACCTGGGCGCCCAGGTATCGAGCATTTGGGAACGGCAACGGTGCAAGACCAGGCGCCCCAATCAACGCGACCTCAAGCCATTGTTGGCTGGCGTCCGGCAGATCCTTGACTCCGAGAGTCTCAAGTTTCATGGCGCTGGCGTGGTTTTCGCCCCTGGTGAGCTGGAAGATTGCGAGATGCACCTGCAGTGGTGGTGCCGGACCCAGAACGAACAAGTCCAGCCTTTGCAGCTGAATCTCGATAGCCGCAGCGATCGTTTCTACGATTACCTGCACATGCCTTGGTACACCCGTCCGCAGCAGACTCGCCAGCCCTCCATAGACGGGCCTTTTGTCGACTTGTATGGCACCGAGCAGTACATCGTTGCCTTCTCCGTGCCGATTTTTTTCGATGATCGCTTCATTGGCGTTGCCGCCGCCGACATCTCCCTGCACTCGTTGGAACCCTTGCTCGTGCGCAGCCTGATGAGAGTCAGCAATGAAGCGCTGTTGCTCAATGCCGAAGGTCGAGTATTGGCAGCTAATACGGCGAGCTGGTTGGCCGGTGATTTGATACGAGGCGTGCTGAACCAGGACATGGACCAAGGGCGCGTTTTGAGCCTCATCGACACCTCGTCCTATTGGAGTGTCGTGGAACGGCCGGTACCCAGGCTCTGATTGCCGGTCGCCATCGCGAGCAAGCTCGCTCACACATAGGTGATACGCAGGCTCAGGCGACCCCGCCGTCAGCGACCGTAAGCGTGCCGGGCTGTGGGGCGCGGCTGGGCATGAAAGTCTCGGGCATCGCCAGCAACAGACCAAATGCCAACGCAGCAATCGCCGCCAGGGTCAGGAACGCCGCGCTGTAGCCAGCCCCTTGCACCACAAAACCGGCCAGGCTGTTACTCAACGCCGCGCCGAACCCGAACACCGTCGACAGCACCCCGAGGCTGACGTTGAAACGCCCGGTGCCCTGGGTCAGGTCCTTGACCACCAAGGGAAACAGCGCGCCAAACAACCCGGCACCGATCCCATCGAGCAACTGCACCGCCACCAACCAATAGGGATCATCCGAGAGCACGTACAACACACCTCGAATGGGCAGGATCAGGAAGCCGGCCAGCAACAACGGCTTGCGTCCCCAGGCATCGGCCTTGACGCCGACCAGCCACGCCATGGGCACCATGACCAGTTGCGCCGCGACGATACAGGCCGACGTCAGCGGCGTGGCCAGGTGGGCATTGGCCTGGGCGAGTTTCTGGCTGACCAGCGGGAGCATCGCCGCGTTCGCCAGGTGAAACAGCCCGCAGCAGATGGCGAACAACAGCAGCGTGCGGTTATCCAGCAACACGCGCAGCGCCGAGGGCGTCGGGCCTTGCACCGACTGGCCGGCCTCCAGGCCCCGGGCCACGTCATGGTCGATGGCCTCGGCGGACACGCAGCTGACCGCCACGATGCTGGCCAATGCCATCGCGGCCATCAGGTAGAACACCGCAATGGGACCGAACAGCCAGGCGAACCCACCCGCCAGCAGCGCTGCGCAGGCATTGCCCGCGTGGTTGAATGTCTCGTTGCGCCCAGTGCGCCGCGTAAAGGCCCGGGCGCCGGTAATGCCCAGGGAGATGGCCGCAATGGCCGGCGCGAAGACCGATGCCGCCACGGCGCCGAGGGCCTGGGTCAGCGCCACCAGGCCGAAGGAAGACGTGAACGGTAGCACCAGGCAACCCAGCGTCACCATCAAGGCAGCCACAGCCACCACGGCACGTTTGCTGCGCACCCGGTCGATCAGCGCGCCGGCGGGCGCCTGGGCAACGAGGCCGGCCATCGCCGCCACCGTCATCACCACACCGATGCTGGCCGGGTCCCAGCGATGCACCGCCAGCAGGTAGATCGCCAGGTAAGGGCCCAGTCCATCACGCACATCCGCGAGGAAAAAATTCAGGCCATCCAGGGAAAGGTTGTTACGTCGGTCTCGGTTGCGATCCATAGCGGCCTCGACGGGCATTGCCCCAAAGAAAATTGACGCCATGATGTCGCAAAGAATCGAACCGGGCCACAGTGATGAGCGCGGGGCCACCGAGAGAACCGTGGCGAGGGAGCTTGCTCCCGCTGGGTCGCGAAGCGGCCCCAAAACCTGCCGAACGCGTAACACAGACACACTGCACCCGCCGGTTCACGACTGCTTCGCAGCCGAGCGGGAGCAAGCTCCCTCGCCACAGGTCCATCTTTTTCTTAAGTGAACCGCATGCCCTACCAAAGAGCGACATCGTAGGTGAAGTAGACCCGGTTGCTGTCACGGCCACGGGAAAAGTCCGAGCGATAGACGTAGTTGCGCAGCTTCACCCCCAGCCCCTTGAACGTACCCTGCTGCACCACGTAAGCGATTTCTGCGTCACGCTCCCACTCTTTGACCGTGGTGTTGGACTTGCCGTCGTTGCCGCTCAGGTAGCGGGTGGAAAATGTCAGGCCGGGCACACCGAGGCGAGCGAAGTCGTAGCCGTACCCGAGCATCCAGGTCTTCTCGTCTTCCTCGATGAACTTGCCGATCCCGACGTTGCTGAAGGAGTACACCGTGGCGCCGCTGACATAAGGCAGGCCCGCCTCGCCGCTGAGGGTTTGATAGCCGGCGCTCAGTGTGTGGCCGACAATGGCGTAGGACAGCGATCCGCTGAGCATGTCGTTGTCGATCTTGCCGCCGTAGGCCGAACCCGAATCGACGCTGTTGAAGTAGCGCAGGTCGCTGGTCAATACCCCAGCGCCCAAGGGCAGATCATGCTGGATGCCGGCAAAATTCTGTCGATAGAAATTCTCCAGCTCGCCATAGAAATAGCTCAGGCGGATGTTTTTGCCCAACTTGTAGTCGGCACCGGCATAGCTGAAGTCACCGGACTTATCGCCGCCGTAGCCATCGGGCACGATAGGCATGCTGTCACTCGAATCGCGCAGTTTGAAACGCTCCAGATAGCCACCGGTGACGGTGAGGTTGTCGACGTCAGTGCTGCTGATCTGGGTGCCCTGGTAAGTCTGGGGCAACAGCCGCGCATCGTTGTAGACCAGCACCGGGGTCTTGGGCAGCAACGTGCCGTATTTGAGCGTGGTCTTGGCCAGCCTGGCCTTGGCGGTCATCCCTGCGCTGGCGAACTCGTCGGCGGCGCGACCGTCGTCATGCACCGGTAGCAGGCCAGTGCCGCTGCGGCCACGCCCGGAGTCGAGCTTGACCCCGAGCAGGCCCAGGGCATCGACCCCGAAGCCGATGGTGCCCGGCGTAAAGCCTGACTGGTAATCCAGCAGGAAGCCCTGGGCCCATTCGGTGCGTTCACTCTTGGCGGTCCTCGCCGCCCGTGCGCTCATCCCGTGCTCATCGCGAAAATTTTCGTTGAAGTAGACGTTGCGCAATTGCAGCTTGAGCTTGCTGTCGTCGATGAAACCTTCGGCGCTGGCCGAGGCCAGGGGCAACAGCCCAAGGATTGGAAACAAAGCCCCGCGGGTAAGCAAAGTGGTCATTTCGAGCTACTCGTTGTTGTTATTTGGCGTGCAAACCAGCGCACACCCGCTTGCGCAGGCGTGTCAGGCCAGAAGCTAAGGTTGTCGGGTGAATCAGGAAAACAGCGTCAGTGCCCCGGTCAGCAGGGCCAGCGCGGTAATCACCAGGGACGTGAGCACCGCCCATTTGACGGTGGCTTTCTGGAAGTCGCCCAGGTCGCGGTCGACCATGCCCACCAGCAACAAGGTCGAGGCCACCAGCGGGCTCATCAGGTGCACCGGCTGGCCGAGAATGGACGCCCGGGCAATTTCGACCGGATCAATCCCGTAGGCCGCCGCGGCATTGGCCAGGATCGGCACGACACCGAAGTAGTAGGCATCGTTGGACAATACGAAGGTCAACGGCATGCTGGTAATCGCCACCACCAGCGGGAAGAGATGGCCCCAGGAAGGCGGAATCCAGTCGACCAGGGTTTGTGCCAACGCATCGACCATTTTCGTCCCGGAGAAAATCCCGGCGAAGATGCCCGCGGCAAACACCAGCAGGACCACGGTCATGGCGTTGCCCGAGTGGGCGAGAATGCGTTCCTTCTGAATGTCCAGCTGCGGATAGTTGATCATCAGCGCCAGGACGAAACCGATCAGGAACAGGATCGCCGAATGCATGAGCCCCATCACCAGCGCGACCATCACCGCGACCACCAGCAACAGGTTGACGTAGGCCAGCTTCGGACGCTTGTGCGGCGTGTCTTCCATAATCGCGTTGATATAACAGTCGCCGCCGCCGCTTTGCAGTTGGACATTGCCGATGCGCTTGCGCTCGGCACGGCCCAACAGGAACGCCGTGAACACCACCCACATCGCACCGCCGATCATGGTCGGCAGCAACGGCACGAAGTACTCACCGGCATCCAGGCCCAATGCTGCGATCGCCCGGGTCGCCGGGCCGCCCCAAGGGGTCATGCCGCTCATGATGCTCAACGAAAGCATGGATACAGTCGCCAGGATCATCGGGTTCATGCCGATGCGTTTGTACAGCGGCAACATCGCGGCACAGGTGATCATGTAAGTCGTCGTGCCGTCACCGTCCAGCGCCACCAACAGCGACAGCAGCGCGGTGCCCACGGCGATCTTCATCGGGTCGCCATTGACCCGCTTGAGGATCTTGCGGATCAACGGGTCGAACAGACCGGCGTCGATCATCAGGCCGAAAAACAGGATCGCGAACAACAACAGTGCCGCCGACGGCGCGACCATTTTCAGGCCGTCCAACATCATCTTGCCGGTGGTCCCGCCAAAGCCGCCGAGCACGGCAAAGACGATGGGCACCACCGTCAGGGCGACGATCGGTGACAACCGTTTGGTCATTATCAGGAAGGTAAAGACCACCACCATGGCCAAGCCAAGTAAAGCGAGCATAGGTCAGTTCTCTTGTTGTTATGAGTAGCTTGGCTGACATTCAGGCGCACGCCCCCCAACCCGCCAGGCAACACGCAAAAGTGCCTGGCGCAGGTAGTGAGTGAGCTGATGCGCTGCTGTCGAGTCAGCCGCGAGCGGCTAGATGTGTTTGGCGACCTTCGTGGCGTCCCAGGCAGGGTCCGTTGCCTGGGTCTGCGTCAGGGCGGGTTTGCCATCCAGGGTCCGCAACAGGACTTCGCGGTCGCAGGCATTCTCCGAAAGGGAAATCACCACGGTCGCAACGGCGTTGCTCGCCAGGCTGGTCAACGCCCGCGCTTCGGACATGAACCGGTCGATCCCGATCAACAGGGCCAGGCCCGCCAGGGGAATGTCGTGGATGACCGTCAAGGTCGAGGCCAGGGCGACAAACCCGCTGCCGGTCACACCCGCGGCACCCTTTGACGACAGCAGCATGATCGCCAGCATGGTGATGACCTGGGTCAGCGTCAGGTCGATGTTGCAGGCCTGGGCAATGAAGATCGCCGCCAGCGACAGGTAGATCGCCGTGCCGTCGAGGTTGAACGAGTAACCGGTCGGCAGTACCAGCCCCACGACGCCTTTCTTGCAACCCAGGGCCTGGAGTTTTTCCAACATCCGCGGCATCACCGGTTCGGTCGAGGACGTCCCCAGCACCACCAGGAATTCTTCACGCAGATAACGCAGCAGCTTCCATAGGCTGAAACCGTGAGCCCGGCAAATACTGCCCAACACCACGAAGACGAAGAAAGCGCAGGCGATATACAAAGTCATGATCAGCTTGGCCAGCGAGCCCAGCGACGTGATCCCGTACTGCCCCACCGTGAAGGCCAAGGCCCCGAAAGCGCCGATCGGAGCGAAACGCATCAGGTAGGAGAAAATCTTGAACACCATGTGCGAAGCTGATTCCAGGACCTCCAGCACAGGCTTGCCGCGCTCGCCCAGGGACGACAGGGCAAAACCACAGAGCACTGCGATAAACAGCACCGGCAGCACCTCGCCTTTATTGAAAGCGCCGATGAAGGTGTCGGGAATGATGTGCATGAAGAAGTCCACCACGCTCAGTTTCGCGGCGGATTCGGTGTACTGCGACAGTCCTTGGGTGCTCAACTGCGTCGGATCGATATTCATGCCCGCGCCGGGCTTGAACAGGTAGACCGACACCAGGCCGATGATCAGGCTGATCACCGTCAGCGCCAGGAACAACAGCATGGTCTTGCTCAATAAACGCCCCAGCGAGCGCTTGTCGCTCATGCCGGCGATGCCGGTGACAATGGTGCAGAACACCACCGGCGCGATCATCATCTTGATCAGCTTGATGAAGGCATCACCCAGCGGCTTCAAGGCAATTGCCTGTTGCGACCAGAAGTGCCCGACGACCACGCCCAGCAGCACAGCGCAGATGATCTGGAAGTAGAGCGATTTAACAACTTTCATGGCATCACCCATTTTTAGAATTGTTCTGATGCAAAAGACCCTGGCTGCCTGGGCTATCCGGCCAGCCGCTGGGACGCCGTGGCGTAGACGTAACCTGAGAAAAGCCGGCGCGCGGTACGTACTACCGAAGCCCGAATGGTCTCACCCTTCTCACCGGTGTAGGACAGTACGACATCGATACCGCCGCTTGGGTGCTCAATCCGAACCTGTTGCAAGCGCGGCTCACTGACGGTGCCAAGCAACTGTGCGACGACACTGCCCTCGGTCACGCATGCGGTGGCCAGGCCGATGGAACCGGTGATCGCCAGGGCGCGGTGACAGTTGTGCGGCATGAAATAACGCACCTGGACCGTCCCGCCAGACTTGGCCGGCGACACCAGCACCGGTTTGGGAATGACCTTGTCACTGACATCACCCAAGCCCATGGCCAGGCCGGCTTTCAGGCGCAGGGACTCCAGGCGCTGCAGGAAGGCTTTATCGGCGTCCAGTTCGGCAGGGCTTTCATCGCCGCGCTTGCCAAGCTGACTGGCTTGAACGATCAGCATCGGCATCGCCATGTCGATGCAGGTCACCGGGATGCCGTCGATCAGGTCCTGGGGTTGTCCGGTAGGAAAGAGTTTCCCCGTCTTGCTACCCGCCGCATCGAGAAAGGTCAGTTGCACCGGAGCCGCTGTACCGGGCACGCCATCGATGGCGGTGTCGCCTTCATAGCGGACTTTGCCTTCTGGCGTTTGCACTTCGGAATTCACGAAGGTCCCGGTATTGAGGTTGCGAATACGCACCCGGGTCAGGTTGCCGGAAGGCTTGACCAGTCCCTGCTCGATAGCGAACGGGCCAACGGCGCAGAGCATGTTGCCGCAATTGGGGGCGGTATCGACCCGACGCTGGGAAACCATGACCTGGACGAACAAATAATCGACATCCGCGTCAGGGTGCAGCGATGGGCTGACGATCGCCACTTTGCTGGTTTGTGGACTGCCGCCACCGATGCCGTCGATTTCCAACTCATGGCCGGAGCCCATCAGGTTGAGCAGCAGCTCATCACGTTCAGCGATGGCGACCGGCAGATCCCAGGCGAGAAATACCGGGCCTTTGGACGTACCGCCGCGCATCAGCACACAAGGAATTCGCTGCATGTTCACTAACTCTTGTTAATCAATCTGGATAATTGATGCTCTGGAAACAAGAGTGGCAGGGTTTGAAAAGTGTTTCCAATGCAAAGATCAGAGCGATTATTGCGTTTCACAAATGAATTGCTTTACGCTCATTACCATCGCGCACTGCCCTTCCTCGGTGAGGTAGCACATGGAATATGAACTCCAGGACATACGATCTTTCGTGAAAATCGCCGAACTCGGCAGTTTCCACGAAGCCGCCGACGCGCTGCATCTGTCGCAACCAGCCTTGAGTCGACGGATGAAAAAACTCGAGGAAGGCCTGGGAACCGCTTTGCTCGATCGCACGACCCGCAAGGTCAGCCTGACGAGTGTCGGGCGTGATTTCCTGCCCAAGGCGCGGCGCCTGCTGGATGATTTCGACGACTCGATTCTCAACATCCGCGAGCTGGCGGAGCGGCAGATCGGCCGGGTGACCTTGGCGTGCATTCCTACAGCGGCCTTTTATTTCCTGCCTTCGGTGATTCGCCTCTATAACGAGCGCTACCCGAAAATCCGCATCCGCCTGCTCGACCTCAGCGCCAACGAAGGGCTCGAAGCGGTGCTGCGCGGCGAAGCCGACTTCGGCATCAACATGATGAGCGGCCAGCATCCGGACATCGAGTTCGTGCCCCTGGTCAACGAACCTTTTGTGCTGGCCTGCCGGCGCGATCATGAACTGGCTGGACGCAGTGCGGTTACCTGGTCAGAACTCAGTGATTATCGGCTGATCGGCGTCGGTCGCCTGAGCGGCAACCGCATGCTGCTGGACCACGCACTGTCGGGCCTGAGCTGGCGCCCACAGTGGTTTTACGAAGTGCAGCACTTGTCGACGTCGCTGGGACTGGTCGAGGCTGGCCTCGGCGTGTCGGCGATGCCCAGCCTGGCGATGCCGGCCGGGGATCATCCAACGCTGGTCAGCGTGCCGCTGATCGAGCCGGTGGTAAACCGCTCGCTGGGCCTGGTCTACCGCCGGGGCGCATCGCTCTCCCCGGCTGCGGAGAAGTTCGTCTCGATCCTGCTTGAGCAGTGGCCGCAATGAAGCGAGAGCCCCCACACCGCCAACGCGGCGAAGCTGATCAAGGCGCCTAGCAGGCTGACCGCCGTCCAGCCCCACAGCGCATAGACTTGAGTCGCGGCCACCGCGCCCAGTGCGCTGCCCACCGAGTAGAAGCACATATAGGCGCCGACCATGCGACTTTGCGCGTCGGGCCGTGCAGCGAAGATCAAGTTCTGGTTGGTGACATGCACGGCTTGCACTGCGAAGTCGAGCAACACCACGCCGCACACCAGTGCGATCAGGGAGGTCTCGGTAAGCGCGATAGGCAGCCAGGAAAACGTCAGGAGCCCCAGCGACCATCCGGTAACGCGCTGTCCAGAGCCTTGATCGGCCCACCGGCCGGCCCTTCTGGCTGCCAGGGCCCCGGCAACGCCGGCCAGACCAAACAGGCCGATGGCCGTGTGTGAAAGCGACAGCGGCGCGGCGCTCAACGGCAGCACCATGGCGGTCCATAACACCGAAAACGCGGCAAAGATCAGCAAGGCCAGCAGCCCCCTGATCCGTAGCACCGGCTCGGTCATGAACAGCTTGAACAGCGACCGGATGAGTGCCCGGTAAGGCTGCCGGTCAGGTGACGACACAGCGGCAGGCACCACTGCCCAGAAGACTACCGCGATGGTCAGCATCAATCCCGAGGAAACGAAATAAACCCCGCGCCAGCCCGCCAGATCGGCAATCGCTCCAGAGGTAAACCGCGCCAGGAGAATACCCAGGACAACACCGCTGGTGACGGTTCCCACGGCCTGCCCCCGTTGGGAGGGCGTGGACAGCACGGCGGCATAGGCCACCAGCACTTGGACAACCACCGCCAGCAATCCCATCACGCTCATCGCACCCAGCAAAGCCAACCAATGCTGGGCTGCACCGACGGCCGCCAGCACAAGCGCGGACAACACCAATTGCGCGCAAACCAGTCGTTTACGGTTGACCCTGTCCCCCAGCGGGACGATGAACAACAACCCCAGCGCGTAACCCACCTGGGTGGCCGTCACCACCCCCCCGATCAATCCTGATGCGACGCCCAGGCTCTCGGCCATCGAGGCGAGCAAGGGCTGGGCGAAGTAGACATTAGCGACGGCCAGTGCGCAGGTCACGGAAAACAATAACGTGAGCGTCGGCGAAAGCCCTGGGTAAGGCTGTTCATTCAAAGAACCCGTGGCCCCCCTGTAGGAGCTGCCGAAGGCTGCGATCTTTTGATCTTTCCCTTGGGATTCATGTGCCTGGGGAAAGATCGCAGCCTCGCTTCGCTCGACAGCTCCTACGCGGGAGCACGTGCCCCCACCAGGGTGATTGTCCGAAGGCTGCTGGGTGAAACAGTCGACATCTGCTGTCATGCGCGTCTCCTTGGCGCTAAACTGGTTTCAATTAAAAACCTGACTGGATTGTCGCTCGATCAGGTTTCAATTTGCAACCACAGACATCGACCGGACTTGCGATCCTTTTTCAGAAGGTCAATAAAATGGAAAACGCTTCACCGCAAAACAGCGAATGCCCGGTAGCCAGGACACTGAATGTGATTGGCGATCGCTGGTCGCTCATGATCATTCGTGACGCATTCGACAACATTCGCCGCTTCAGCGAATTTCAGAAGAGCCTGGGCGTGGCCAAGAACATTCTGGCTTCGCGACTCAAGGCGTTGGTCGAGGTCGGGGTGTTCGACGTTCGACCCGCGTCCGATGGAAGCGCCTACAAGGAGTACGTCCTGACGGACAAAGGCCGGGAAATCTTCCCGGTCGTGGTCAGCCTGCGACAGTGGGGCGAACGCTTCCTGTTCGAGCCGGGAGAAACGCGTTCCGTGCTGTTGGACAACACGTCCGGGCAGGCCCTCATGCCGATGGATGTTCGCTCGGCAAGTGGCGAAAAACTTGGACCGTTCGACTGCCACAAATTGAGACTTGTTGCCGTCGAAGCGTAAAGCGACAGCAGGATCGCCTCATGCCTGAACGATTCTGACGTCATCGCCTCGCGGCCCTTTGACTGAATCAGGTCAAGTTCTCCAGCAACTCCAGGGCCTGGTCGAAATCGAAGCGCTCGGCGTGCTGAACGACCCGACGCAACTGTTCGGCCACCCTGGGATCTGACGCCAGTCCCGGTAACTGGTACAGGACTGTCAGCACTTGCGTGTCACTCTCGGCCAATAGATCCCTGACTTGGGCCAACCGCACCTGTAACTCGGCGTCAGAATGCGACATCTGCACCGACTCTGTGGATGGTTGCGGCTGCATTAGCCCCGCCAGCCCTTCCAGCACCTGGTTCAGGCAATGCTCCACCGCCAACAACCGGTCAGCCACGACCTCCTCCTGGGCACCGGTCAGGCAAGCCTGCTCCAAGTCGGCGGCAGCGCTCGCGACGTCCCTGGCGCCGATGTTGCCCGCAGTGCCGCGCAAGGTATGGGCCAGGCGTGTCGACGCTGAACGATCATCATCGCCACGGGCGGCCAGGAACTCGGTGCTGAAGGCACGGTGACCGGAGCTGAACTTGCGCAGCAGGCGCAGATAGAGGTCTACCTTGCCCATGCAAGTGGCCAGGCCGGCTCTCTGGTCGATACCCGGAAGTTCAGCGGGCAGGTGCTCGCCAGCCGGTATGGGCAGCGCTGAAATCTCCTGCGCCTGGGCGTTACGACCGGGCGCAGGATGTATCCATTTGGCCAATGTGACGAACATGCTCTCGACATTCAGCGGTTTGGAGATATGGTCGTTCATGCCGCAGGCCAAAGCCCGCTCGCGGTCTCCCGCCATGGCGTCGGCCGTCATGGCGATCACCGGCAGCCCAGCCCAACGCGACTGCTCGCGAATCTTGCGGGTTGCGGTATAGCCATCCATGACCGGCATCTGACAGTCCATCAGTACGCCGTCGAAATCATCATCGCGCGCCAACAGGTCGAGTGCCTCTTCGCCATTAACGGCCACACACAGCTCGATGCCAGCGCTCTCCAGCAGCTCGCAGGCCAGCTCGCGGTTCAGCTCATTATCCTCGACAAGCAGCAGCCGGGCGCCATGCAGGCTGGCCACGGCACTGGCACTCTGTCCAGATCGTTCGCCGGCCCGGGTATCGGCGTGGGGGGGCTTGCCGAGCACCGTGCCGATAGCCTCAAGCAGTGTGGACGGCGTCACCGGTTTGGTCAGCACCACCGGCAACTGGATACCGTGCCGGCTGGCCACCTCACGTGCCTCTTCGCGCCCGAACGCGGTGACCATGATGACTGATGGGGTTTGCGCCAGATTGGCAGCGTGCATCTGCCGCACCGTCTCCACACCGTCCATGCCAGGCATGCGCCAGTCCATCAACACCAGGTCATAGGGCAGTGTCTTGCGTTCCGCCTCCACCAGCATCCCCAACGCCTCGCGCCCACTCTGCGCCACGTCCACCTCCACACCAAAGCTGCGCGCCATGCTGGAGAGAATCTCGCGCGCGCTGGCGTTGTCGTCGACCACCAGCACGCGAACGCCGAGTAGCTCATCGGCAGTAAACATTCGCCGCGGCTGAGCGTCGCGCTGCACGCCGAGGCTCACCTCGAAATGGAAGATAGAGCCCTGACCGAGTTCGCTCTCCACCCAGATACGTCCACCCATCAGTTCCACCAAGTGCTTGGAGATGGCCAGGCCCAGACCGGTGCCACCGTACTTGCGAGTGGTGGAGCTATCGGCCTGGCTAAAGGGTTGGAACAGTCGACTGCATTGCTCGGGGCTCATGCCGATGCCGCTGTCGCGCACCCAGAAATGCAACTGTGCCTGCTCCTCGCCGCCACCCAGTCGTTCCACGCCAACCACGACCTCACCCTGCTCCGTGAACTTTGCTGCATTGTTGCCCAGGTTGATCAACACCTGGCCCAGGCGCAACGGATCGCCGATCAACGCCGTCGGCAGCCCCGCCGGGCTGCTGAACAGCAGTTCCAGGCCTTTGTCCTCGACCTTCAGGCCAATCATGCTGACGAAGCCTTCGAGCACGTCTTCCAAGTGGAAAGGAATGTACTCGAGGTGCATCCTGCCGGCCTCGATCTTGGAGAAATCCAGGATGTCGTTGATGATCCCCAGCAGGTTTTCCGCAGAGCGGTGTACCTTCTCGATGTAATTGCGCTGCCGATGGTCCAGTTCGGTGCGCAGGGCCAGGTGGCTCATGCCAATGATGGCGTTCATCGGGGTACGGATCTCGTGGCTCATGGTGGCCAGGAAGTCGCTCTTGGCCCGGGTCGCTTCCTCGGCGATCTCCCTCGCCAGGTGCACCTCGGCCTCGGCGGCCTTGCGATCGGTAATGTCGAAGTACCAGTTGGCGCGAATGACTCGCTCGCGCTGCTCCAATGTGACCGCCGAAACCAGCACATCGAAGCGCTCCCCCTCACTGCGCTGGAAAGTAGCCTCGAAGTTAATCACCGCGCCCTGCTCCGCCGCCTCGATAAAGCGCTGGTGTGCCTGCTGATCCACCCAGAAGTGCCTCGGATCGATCCCTTCGAGTTGAACAATATCGACGCCGAACAGGTGTTCAAACTGCGGGTTGCAGTAGGTCGGACGACCTTCGATGTCCCTGATCAGCATGGCCACCGGGCTGCTGTCGAGCACCGCGCGCAGTTGCGCTTCGCTGACTTTGAGCGCTGCCTGCAATTGGCGACGCTCGCTGACGTCGCGCACCGAGGCGCACACGCATACCCCACGGCCTTCCAGGCTCGGCAGGCGCGACAGGCCGATCTCCACCGAAAACAGACTGCCGTCCTTGCGCACCCCCTGCAGGTCGTCCAGGCCGGCACCCATCTGCCGAGTATCACCATGGGCTATGAAGCCATTGCGCAGCTCGACGTGGCGACCGCGACTCGCGACCGGCACCAGACGCTCGATAGCCTCGCCCACCAACTCGCCGGCGCTGTAGCCGAACAACCGATCCAATTGCTGGTTGGTCCGCAGGATGCGTCCGTCAGCGCCCACCACCAGCATGCCGTCCGGTGCCGCCTCGATGATCCCGCGATACCAGGCCTCGGTGGCACGCAGTGCCGATTGCTGGGCTTCGAGCTCCTGAGCCTGACGCTCCAACAGCAGCGTTTGCCCGGCCATTTCATCGGCTTGACGACGGGTCTCCTCCAGCAATGCCTGGACGGCCTGGTTACGCTCCAGGATCGCCATCGCCGCAGCCAAGCGAGGGGTGGCTTCCTGGAGCAGCAATGACTGGTCATCATCCAAGGCTTCTAATCCGGCAAGTTCAAGCACGCCCAGCAGCCGCTCGCCACGCAGGATCGGTTGCAGCAGCAGGCAAGTGGCCGGAATCTCGCCAAGCTGCGAGTGCAGGCGCCAATATTGCTCCGGCAGCGCCGGCATCTGGCGGGCTTGGCGATCGACCGCACACTGGCCCAACAGGCCATCGCCGAACATGACTTGCGCCTGCGGTGGTCGCTCGGAATCGGTGGCATAGCCGCCCATCAGCACCAGTCTGGTGGCGTCCGGGTGGGCGCTATAGAGAACGCCCTGGCAAATGCCGAGCAGGTTCGCCATATGCTGCAGGAACACCTTCGCCAGTTCGCCGGGCGCCCCTGCCTGCTGCAGATCGATCTGCAACTGGGCGATTTGCGCCTTGACCGACCGCTGGCGCTCCAATTGTTGAGATTCGATCTGCAATTTAGCGATGGCCCGGGCCAGGTCACCGGTCTCGTTATTCAAGTCAGTGTGCGGAATCGGTTGGTCGAGCTTTCCCGCAGCCAACTGGTCCACGGCGGCTCGCACTCGATTGATCGGGTTGCGGATCGACTGGCTGACCAGCCAGCAAAGCAGTAGCGCCAGCGATAATCCGCCGAGCAGCAGGATGTAGGTCAGCGTTGTACTACGCTCGGCAAAGTCGGCAATGTCCTTGGAGGTGTCGCGTATCGAGGCTTCCTTGATCTGAGCGACTGCGTACAACAGGGCGTCCGCCTGCTGGTCGAGCTGCTGGAACTCACTGCTGTTGAGCAGCAGTAATGCCTGGCCCTGGCGACCCTGATCAATCAACTGAAAGGCCTGTTCGCTATCACGCTGCAGCTGTTGCAGCAGCACATCAAGCTCGGCGAGACGTGCGAGATTTTCCGGCCGCCTGAGGGTCGGTTTGGCTTGGGCGAGCGCCTGCTGTAGACGGCTTTGAATGTCACGTAACTGTTTCAGTGATTCAATGCGGATATCCGCGCTGTTCGTACCCACGGCACGCTGTAACGTCTGGACCAGATGCGGCAACTGCACCCGCGCCTCGTGCAGGTGCTCCATGCCCACCAGTTCCTGACGATAGAGATTCTGCATGTCCCGTTTCAGCGACTCCTGGGTACGCAAACTCTGCACACCGAGTACCAGCACCAGAAGCAGGAGCGTGGCAAAGCCGAGGATCAGCTTGTGGCGAAGCGGGAGACGCTCGAGCAACGTGCGTAATCTGAACATGACATGCCCCAATGACCACGATAAGAAATTAGAAAGACGGCTCGCAGTCGTTCGCTCAAGGTTTCTGGGCGATACGCTCCAGGGCG
This sequence comes from Pseudomonas sp. KB_12, assembly GCF_052114545.1. Taxonomy (NCBI): domain Bacteria; kingdom Pseudomonadati; phylum Pseudomonadota; class Gammaproteobacteria; order Pseudomonadales; family Pseudomonadaceae; genus Pseudomonas; species Pseudomonas sp. KB_12. Next base: position 128,954 of record NZ_JBFREY010000006.1, read on the forward strand.
GCCGCCTGCTTGGCCATGTCCTGATCGCTGTCGGCGAAACGCTCGGCAATGGCCTGGAACTGTTCGACATGGGCCAGGAAGGCATCACAGATGTCTGGGTCGAAATGCGAGCCTCGCCCCTGACGGATGATCTCGACGGCCTCCTCGTGGGGCATGCCCAGTTTGTACACCCGTCGACTGATCAAGGCATCATAGACATCCGCTACCGCCATCAACCGGGCGCTGATGGGAATGTCGTCACCCGCCAACGCCTGCGGGTATCCACTGCCGTCCCATTTCTCCTGGTGGCTGTAGGCGATCTCCTTGGCCAGGCTGAGGAAGTCCACCGCAACACCCAGTTGGTCTTCGGCACGCTGGATAGCATCGCGTCCCAGCGTGGTATGGGTCTTCATGATCTCGAACTCCTCTGGGGTAAAGCGCCCCGGCTTGAGGAGGATATGGTCAGGAATGCCGATCTTGCCGATGTCGTGCAACGGCGCCGACTTGAACAACAGGCGGATCGTTTCGTCGTTGAGGAAATGCCTGAAACGAGGATGGTCGCGCAGCCGCTCGGCCAGGACCTTCACGTAGTGCTGGGTCCGCCGGATATGGTTGCCGGTCTCGTTATCGCGAGTCTCTGCCAGTGAGGCCATGGCCTGGATGGTCACGTCCTGGATGGCCATGACCTCACGGGTACGCCGCTGCACCTCTTTCTCCAGGTAATCGTTCTGGTCGCGCAGGAAGTCTGCCGCCGCCTTGAGCTTGAGCTGGGTATCCACTCGCGCCAGAACCAACGGTGGACTGATCGGCTTGGTGATGTAGTCGACCGCTCCCAGCTCCAAGCCATGAATTTCATCCTCGATCGCCGCCAGGGCGGTGAGGAAGATGATCGGAATGTGGCAGGTGCGCGGATTGTGCTTGAGCTGGTCCGCCACCTCGTGACCGGACAACCCAGGCATCATTACATCAAGCAGGATCAGGTCCGGTAGCGTGTCGCCCTGCAGCACTCGCAGGGCTTTCTCACCGCTGTTCGCAGCCTTGACCCGATAGCGATCCTTGAGCAGATCCGTCATCAACAGCAAATTATCAGGCGTGTCGTCGACCACCAGAATGGTGGCCTGGGGATAGTGGCTCTGTTCGGCACTCATGGCTAGCGGCTCCCTTGCCAGAGATGTTGGCATCCCTAGGGGGACTTTTTTTGTCCCCTCAATGGAGGTGAGCTTAGCGGTACTTCCGCGAAGCTGCCGCCCCCTTCACCGGCTCAACGCGCACCTCCCTGCCTTTTGCAAAGAACGTCTATCCCTTCAGTACCAACGACATGTCCGGGTACCTGGCGCACATGAAATCGACAAATGCGCGCACCTTCGGCGCAGCAAGACGCCTGGACGTGTGCAAGACCCAGAGTTCGGCCTCTTTCCCCGATACCGTGCCCCACTGGAGCAACTCGCCACTGGCCAACTGGTTCCATGCGATGGACTGTGGAATCAGGGCAGCCCCTCCACCGGCGATGGCTGCATCGCGGACCATCAAGAACGAAGAGAAGCGCAGCCTGGGGATCGGTTCCAGAATCAGGTGACCGCCATCAAGTGCCCAATGGGTGGGCTCGAAACTGGACATCACAATACCGGGAACTGACCGAATGGCGCCGGGTGCAGGCCGAGGTAATCCTGGCGCGGCCACCACCACCAGGCGGTCCTTGGCGAAGCAGCGGCCGACCAAGCTGCTGTCCGGGCTGGGGTTGATCCGGATGGCGACATCAAATTGCTCCTCGACGAGGTCGACCACGCGATCCTCCGAAATGACCTCGATCGTGACGTCAGGATAAGCCGCACAAAACGCTGCGCCGATGCCGCCCATCGCAAGCTGCGAGAACAGGACCGGGGCAGCGACACGCAAGCGTCCGCGAGGCGTCGATACGCCCTCCTTCGCCGCCGCCATGGCTTCGGCCACCTCGGCCAACGGCCCTTCGGCCCTGCTCAGTAGCAGCTCTCCAGCCTCGGTGAGTTTCAGACCACGTGCACTGCGCTCGATCAGCCTGACACCCAATTGCTCCTCAAGGTCGGCAATGCGGCGCGACAAGGTTGCCTTGGATATTCCGCTCGCACGGCTTGCCTTGCCCAACCCCTCGTTCGTTGCGACGAGGGTGAAATCGATCAGCGCGTTCAGGTTCATGCTGTTCCACTTTTGAAACGGAGTGTCTACATCCTGGCGTCTTCGTTTTGTTTCTGCAACGGAATATCGTTTGAACATCGCAACGGGCCGACAAGGCCGTAGCGGACTTTTCCGGCTACCCACCCTTTTGCAGGAGATTCAACATGAGCATTCTCGTTACCGGCGCCACGGGCACCATCGGTTCACTCATCATCCAGCGCCTCGCCGACGCAGGCGCCGACGTCAAAGCCCTCGTGCGCCAGGCTGGCAAGGGAACATTCCCGGCGGGCGTCACCGAAGTCGTTGCAGACCTCACCGATGTCCCTTCGCTGCGCGAGGCGCTGGTGTCGGCACGTACGCTGTTCCTGCTCAACGCCGTGACGCCCGACGAGGTGACACAAGCCCTCATCACCTTGAACCTCGCTCGCGAGGCCGGCATCGAGCGCATCGTCTATCTGTCGGTGATTCACGCTGACAAGTTCACCCACGTTCCGCACTTCACCGGCAAGCACACGGTCGAGCGCATGATCGAAAGCCTCGACATCCCGGCGACCATCCTGCGCCCGGCGTACTTCATGCAAAACGAACTGATGGTCCAGCAGACAATTCAGAACTACTCGGTATACCCGATGCCGATCGGCTCGAAGGGCGTCTCGATGATCGATGCCCGCGACATCGCCGATATCGCCGCTGCCGAGTTGCTGCGACGCGACAGGGCACCTTCGGCCCTGGACCGTGTAACGCTGGAGCTGGTCGGCCCACAAGCACTGACCGGTGCCGCCGCGGCGAAGATCTGGAGTTCCGCCCTAGGTCGCGAGATCGCCTACGGCGGTGACGATGTGGCCGCCTTCGAAGCGCAATTGGCCACGTACGGTCCCGCCTGGCTGGCTTATGACATGCGCCTGATGATGTCCGGTATCCAGACGTTTGGCATGCAGGCCGCTGAAGGAACCGTGGAACGGCTGCAGGCGATCCTGGGGCGTCCGTTGCGCACCTACGAAGACTTCGTTCGCGAGGCCATCGCCGGGGTTTGAACCGCTGGGGCAGTACAGGCACCTCGTCCAGCGCCAGGTCGGTCAGCGCAAGACCGACCTGGCGCGTAACGACGAAGGCTTGCCCCAGCAACGGCTACTCGCTAAACCAGCTGGCGAACCCCCAGAGACAAAATCAAACCACCACACAGTCGATCAATTGCTTTTTTCCTACCTTGATAGGCGCAAGCAATCCTCGGCTGTGAAAGCGCAATTGCGACCATTCCATACCAAGCCATGGAAACCACCACGACAACTGCCAGCATCGACAAAAACGTGCCTGGCGAGACGTAGGCGGGAGCCGCGGCTGAAAAAACAGCGGCATAGAAAGCCATGGACTTGGGGTTGCCAATGTTGGTGACCAACCCCTGAATAAAGGACTGGCGGCAACTACCGGCGACGGCATCATTCAGCGGGCCAGGCGCACTTCTCCCCGCGTTGATCAGCAGTCGGAATCCGAACCACATCAGGTAGGCTGCACCCAGAACCTTTACAACCAGCGCAGCCCAAGGGAGCGTAGCAAATACGATCCCGAGACCTGCAATCGCACAGGTGGACCAGAACAGGTTGACCAGCACGATTCCCGCCACCAAGGCCAACGCTTCAGAGCGCGTAGCAGCCACCGCCTTATGGACCACCGCGACGAAATTCGGTCCAGGAATCACGACACCAGCCAGGTAGACCAAAAAAACTGTCAAGACAGCAGAACCGTCGATCATGTGCGTCCCTCGCGAGATCTGTAGGCGGTGATCGTCACCAAAACAAGAGTTTTACACAACACCTCCAGATTCGGGGCTTTTTACACACTCGGGAGATTGAAAGCGTTGGAGCCCTAAGCCTGTCGCACCGGGAAGTAGCGACTGGGTACTTCCCCCAGCAGCTGTTTGAAAACCGTTGTGAACGCACTTGAACTGCTATAACCCAACGCCATGGCGACCTGTGTGACCGGCTGACCTTTCCCCAGACGAACGATCGCTTCGAGCAGGCAGGCTTGCTGTCGCCATTGGAGATAACTGATTCCGGTGTGCAATCGAAAATGGCGGGTAAACGTCCGGCGACTCATCCCCGCACGGCGGGCCATTTCGTCGATACCAACCTCCAGCGAAGGCTGGGTCAGAAACTCGCGACAGACCATCGCAAGGCGTGGTTCTGTCGGCAATGGTGCATTGAGCGAAAGCGCGGGCATGCTGGCGATCTCATGGAGCAGCAGCCCCATCAAATGCCCATCACGTCCCTGGATGGCATATCGCGCGGGGACATCGATTGCTTGGACCAGCAATTGCCGCAACAACGGCGACACGTCCAATACCTGACACTGCCCCGGCAACCCCAGCCGCTGGGCCGCTTGTTTGCGGATATAGGTATTGTGCAGGGTAACGGGGCCACGCATCTGCATGGAGTGGGCGAGTTGTGCCGGAACCCAGATACCGCGTTGGGGCGGAACAACCCAGTTGCCGACATCGGTAAACACGGTGATGACCCCGCTTGCGGCATAAGCGAACTGACCACGTGGATGGTGATGCATTGGGAACAGCGTTGCGTCTGCGTAGCCACGTTCGGTCACGACAGCATCGCGCGGAGTGTTCTGGTAGGTATGTAGGGTGGCTTCTCGCATGGCCTGATTCTAATGAATATTGGCCTGTGACTGAAAGCAGGCCAGCTCGATTGCTTGCATATTCTTCACGCACGAACACTTCCGTTCTGCGCAGGGGAAAGACTGACAATGCAAAAGAAGCATCTTCTACTCGCCATTCTGGTGACGGCCGTCTGGGGTTTGAATTTCCCCGTGACAAAACTCGGACTAGCCGGCATTGATCCGCTGCTGTTGACTGCATTGCGTTTCGCGCTGGCCGCCTTGCCTTGGGTATTTTTCGTAGAGCGTCCACGCGTTGCCTTCCGATGGCTGGCCGCCTACGGGCTGATCTTTGGCGTGGCCATGTGGGCACTGATCAACCAGGGAATTGCCATGGGGGTACCACCCGGTACAGCGTCGCTGCTGATCCAGTGCAGTGCATTCTTCACTCTGGGCTGGGGTGTACTTTTCTTTGGCGAACGCCTGGGGCAACCTCAAAGGATTGGCAGCTTGCTTGCAGCCATAGGGTTGGGAGGGATCGTACTGTGCAGCCCTGGCGACTCGTCGAAGGCCGGTTTCGCACTCGTCATTGGCAGCGCAATGGCGTGGAGCATCGGCAACGTGGTCATCAAGGTATCGAAGGTGCGTGAGGTCTTCGCTTTCGTGGTGTGGGCCAGTTTGTTTGCGCCCATCCCGCTCTTGCTGTTGACGTGGCTGTTGCATGGCTCAGTGCCCTTCAACGCACTCCCTTCGCAGCTCAATGCAACGACGTTGCTTTCGCTCGCGTTCCAGGTCTACGCCGCGACGCATTTCAGTTACTGGGGATGGAACCTGCTATTGCGTGAATACCCACTGTCACGCGTAGCGCCGTTGTCACTGTTGATCCCGGTGTTTGGCATCTTCAGTTCAATGGCGATCCTCGGCCAATACCCAAGCCCCTCTGATTGGGGGCTGATCTTGCTGATTCTACTGGCGATTGCCCTGGGCTCAGGACAATTACAGGTCCTGCTTTGCGCCATCGCACGTGTTGATTGGACGAGGATGAAACGGCAGAAAGCAGGCGATTAATGCGGCCGGCCGCCTTGGGCCTGGGATTCAAGCCGTCGAGGCAATTCCACTATTCCTCGGCAGGCCTCATATGAAAAATCGTATAAGGCAGGATCAGCGTATCGGCGACGATGCTGAAAGGAAGGTCGACGACTGCAAACGGTGCCAGCGCGCGTGAATACACGTCGTTGTCATTCGTCGAGGCCTTGATGATCTCGATATCGGTCGCCGCACCGCAGTAAGGATGGAGGCCGCAGAGCTGTCCCATGCCAAAGGTTTCGTTGGCCGTGGCGCATCCGCCCAGCAGCGCCATCGTAAAAGCCATTACTACGATCCGCATGACGCGCCCCTCCCCCAGGAAAGGCCGGACTGTAGCATTAAAGCCGCCTCAGCGGCTCAGTGCTCAAGGCTAGCGCGGCTGCACCGATAGAAACGTTGTGGCGGCTGTATTCAGACAACCCCAGGTTCTCCTGTAGGATGCACATCCTCTCAATCAGTCGCGAATGTGATCAATGGAACTGCACTCAATTCTCGCCTTTACCCTGGTCGCGGCCATCGCCATCGCCAGTCCTGGACCTGCCACCTTGATGGCGATCAATAACAGCCTGGCCTACGGGCCGCGTTACGCGGTGTGGTCGTCGGTGGGCAACGCCAGCGGGCTGTTCTGCTTGTCGGCCGCCGCCATGCTCGGGCTGGGCGCGTTGCTCGCCAGCTCCGAATGGCTGTTCAACGCCGTGAAGGTCCTCGGGGCGGGTTATCTGTTCTACCTGGGCGCCAGGCAGCTGTTCAAAAAAAGCCCGATCCTCGCGCAGGATGTACAAACCGATGGCAAAACCAGCAAGCCATCGCGTTCAAAGCTGTACAAGTCGGCCTTCCTGACAGCCATCACCAACCCCAAGGCGACGATGTTCTTCACCGCCCTGTTCCCGCAGTTCATCGACCAGAGCGCCGCACTGCTGCCGCAGTTCCTGATTCTTACGTCGATATTCGCCGGCTTGTCGCTGGTTTCCTTGAGCCTGTATGCCGCCATTGCGGCCCAGGCCAAAGGCGTGCTGAAACGGCCCGAATTTTCCGTGTGGATCAGCAGGCTCGTCGGCTCGACGTTCATCGGCTTCGGTGCGGCCATTCTGGCGATGCGTCGGCCGGCCGTTTAGGAAGTACTTTCACGTACCCCGTACCAGGTATTGAGTGAGTGTCGCCGCACACGCAACGATCCCCTCATGGAGCACCATTTCAAACCCATGGGTATTTTCCGTTGGAATGGCGATGCACCCCACCCGAGCGGCCAGGCCAGCACTCAGGATGGCGCTCGCGTCGGAGGCAAAATCAACCAGGAGCGCTACTTGCGGGTCATATCCCGAGCGCTGTGCGGCCTGGATCAGGGCGTCCACGACAGAGCGGGTGTAATAGCCCTTCTGATCCCCGGTATTGATGATCGGGTCTGCCGATAAAACCGTTCCGTATTCCTCCAGCACCGGGCCCACCTCGACCGCGATCGTGGTGTCGCCTGGCACGCGGGCAGCGGCATAGAGCGCACCGGCGTTGGACTCCTCCTCAAGTGTCGTGCAGACGAACCAGACGTCTTGCTTGAGCGCATGCCTTTGGTTTTTCAACTGCTGCGCCGTAGTGATCACTGCCGCCAATGGCGCCCGGTCATCCAGGAAGTGAGCAGCGACTGTGTCTTTCACCTGGAACGGCTGACGCCAGTGTCGACTGAGTACCACGCGTACGCCGGGCCGGACACCGGCATCGGCCAATTCCTCCTGGGAACAGCGGGTGATCACATGGACATCGCTCCACTTCACCGCTCCTGACAGCACATCCCGCCCTTGGGCAGAACCGCCACTGTTGTGCATGGAACCGTAAGACAGTACGCCGGGAAGGCATTGGCCATCGCCGAGTATGTCGACCGGACATACACCAAAGCAGATGGGCTGGGCACCGCCTAGCGCGACGACTTCAAGGTTACCGTCAGGCCTTACTTTCTTCACGATCATGGCAATTTCATCAAGGTGAGCCATGACCCTGATGGGCGATGCCTGCGAAGCCCCCTCCGTAGCCTTGATCAGGCCCCGGACGTTGCCGGCCTCGTCGACAAAGGCCTCATCGCAGTGCCTGGCAAGCTCCCTGAGGCATATTTCCCGGACTTCGTCTTCCTGCCCGCCGGGACCGCGTGCCAGAAGCAATGCTTGGAGCAGCGGCAGAATGTCCATTAAAGGCATCGGATAGGTTCCTGTCACAACGCTTGAAAAACGTAGACCTCACCCGTTTCCCGTCCGTTCAAATCGTTCATTGGCACAAGCATCGCTGGTCAGTCCGGCCCCGAACGGAACGCTGCCGCTTTGAGGGCGACACCTGCGCCCTCCAGATATTTAGCTTGACGCCAGAGATGACGATCATCATATTTAGCAAAATATTACGATCATCATTTTGACGCCGGAGGATGTATGGAAGCCCAAACTTCATTGGCGATTGCCAGTACCCAACCCCACGCCTCCACACAACCATTGACCGGCAAAGTCGTGGCGCTGCTTGCAGGCCTGGCGGCGATCAGCATGCTGTCTACCAACATCATTCTCCCGGCGTTTGCGGATATCGGCGAAGACCTGGGCGTGACCGCTCGCGAGCTCGGCCTGACGCTGTCCAGCTTCTTCATCACATTCGCCTTGGGCCAGTTGTTGGTCGGGCCACTGGCCGACCGCTACGGGCGCCAGAAACTGGTGCTCGGTGGCCTCTCGGTGTTCGTGGTCGGCACCGTCATCGCCGGCCTTGCCACCACCCTTGATGCGCTGATCGCCGGACGCATCGTCCAGGCGTTGGGCGTGTGCGCAGCCTCGGTGCTGTCGCGTGCCATCGCACGGGATCTGTTTGAAGGCGAGACCCTCGCCCGCGCCTTGTCGCTGACGATGATCGCCACTGCCGCAGCGCCGGGTTTTTCGCCGCTGGCCGGCAGCGTCCTGTCCGTCACGCTCGGCTGGCGTGCCATCTTCATCCTGGTGGGACTGGCCGCCGTGGTACTGGCCTTTTTCTACGTGCGCAACCTCGGAGAAACCCACCCCGCCGATCGCCGGGCGCCGCACTCGGCCAAAAGTGTGGTGCTCGCCTATGGCAGATTGGCGCTGGACAGGCGCTTCATCCTCCCTGCCCTTTCAATGAGCCTGCTGATGAGCGGCCTGTTCGCCTCCTTTGCGGCGGCGCCCGCCATCCTGATGCAAGGTATCGGCCTGACCTCGTTGCAGACCGGCCTGTATTTCGCCGCGACGGTATTCGTCGTGTTCGCCGCCGGCATGGCGGCTCCGCGCCTGGCGCATCGTCATGGCGCCCGAATCGCCACACTCGTGGGCATTGCCTGCGCCATGGCCGGCGGCGGCCTGCTGCTCGTCGGTCCAGCCGCGCCTGGTCTTGGGTGGTATGCCCTCTCGATGATCACGTTCCTGTGGGGCATGGGCCTGGCCAATCCGCTGGGCACGGCAATCACCATGGGGCCTTTCGGCAAGGAAGCCGGGATGGCCTCCGCACTGCTGGGCTTTCTCTCCATGGGTGCGGCTGCGCTGACCACCTGGCTGGCCTCGGTCTTGAGCTTCGCGCCGGTCACGACGCTGGGTGGGATTCAGACGACGGCCTGCCTGGTGGCGCTGGTGCTGTTTCTGTTGCGGGGTCGTCTTTGAGGGCGCTTTCCCGGCCAAGCCAAAAGCTCGCCTTCAGGCTCCGATCAATACACGGGCCAGGTTTCAACAATCTTCCCGCCGCGCACGGCCAGCAAATCACCAAATTGCAGCAGCACGGACTCCGTCTGGGTCGGCCGTAAAAACACCTGGTCCTCCACGTTCAACCCTACGGCCGGGGAGCCGTTGACCATTTCCTGATTGGAGCTGCGACCATAGAGCTCATTGCTTTGCAGGCCCTTGGGTGACTCGAACTCGGCCATCCAGTTACCGCCGTAGAGGAAAAATGTCGCGCGCTGATTAGGGTCCCACCAGGAGAACAATCGGGACTTGTCATCCAGGGCTGGGAAATTGACGGCGCCCGTGCTTTTTAGCACGGGCGTTGCGATAAAGGCCGCCGGCACATGCTCGGCCAGCGATGGCAGGTCGTAATGGGTCGGCTTGAGAAACGCCGTCCCCACCGAGACCTCGCTGCTCAAGCGTTCCTGCTCATGTATACCGTAGCTGGGGCTGCCGGCCGTATTGAGCGTGAGCCCTTCGTGCCAAAGCGCAGGGAAGTGTTCACGCAGGTAATTCACATGGCCGTTGTAAATGACCATCACCTTGTCGAACAACGCCTGGGACGAACCGAGGACCCTGGGCACGCCCATGCCGACAAACGGGTCATACCCCATGAAGCCTGAAAATTCGAGCTGCTGCGGATGGGCACCGATCAGCGTCAGCATCTCGCCGAGCACCGCGTGGTCAGCGACTCCGCCGCGGTGCAGGCCGACATCCAGCTCGATATTGATCCGCAACCGGGTGCCCAGGCCTTGCGCCAATGCCAGGTAATCCATCAGCCGCCGGGGGGTATCGAGCAGCCATTGCAGTTGCCTGGAAGGGTCGAAGGCGCCCTTGTGGGTTTGGTAAAACACCTCGGCCGAGCGTACCGGTAAAGGCTTGCCGAGCAAGATGTCTGCCTCGGGAAAGGTCACGGCATCGTGATTGAGAAACGGCTGATGAAACGACATCAGCCGCCGGGTATCGGTACGTTTGGCGATGTACGCCAGCAGTCCCGGTGATGGCAGGGACTTCTCCACCAGGCGCAAATGTTTACCGGCGCGGGTGACGGACTGCTTGACCACATTGATATTGTGATCGAGCAGGTCCAGGTCAATCAGCATCACGGGCCGCATCGGCCCATGGCGCTTCAGCTCCTGGTTCAACGCGCGGAAGTACTCGTTGTAAGGGCTGCCCCGATCGCTCGGACGCAACAGCGCCCCCGCCCCGACCATCAATGCACCCACTCCGGCGGTGCCGAGCATAAAGGTCCTACGATTCATCAAGACGCTCCCTCCGCGTGCGCAGTCAGATGCACGTTACGGCAGCGGTACCCGGCTGTTGAGGCTATGGGAGGTCAGAAAGGGGACTTTGGCGGCCAGGCTTTGATCGAATCCTGCTAAACCCTGGACGTCGCAATGAACCGTGTAATGGCCGCCACCACATCAGCGCCCCGTTCAAGATAAGGCACATGCCCGCAGTCCTCGATGAACTCGCCGCGTGCATCGGGCAGTTGCTGGAGCAGGTTCTCCAGGGTCGCCGGCAGGAACACCTGGTCATGCCGCCCCCAGATCACCAGCGTCTTGGCAGCAATCTGTGGCAACCGTTCGAGCAGCACGTCCAGGCCTTCACGACGGAAATCCTCGACGACCCGCTGCACCGCGGCAAACCTCGACCTGCCGCTGGCCGCCATGGCCTGGGCCAAGCGCCCTCCTACCTCGGGCGGCGCCTTGAACACCAGGCTCCAGAAGCGCTTCATCTCCTCGACCGTACGATAGCCAAACACCGTTCCCGCCCCTTGCAGGCTGGCTTTCAATGTGGGGCCTAGCGCTTGCTCGCCCAGACCGGCAGGCGCCAGCAAGACCAAGTGACTGACACGCTGCGGGTGTTTGGCGGCGTACAGGCCGGCCACGCACCCACCCAAAGAGCTGCCAACCAGCACGAAGGGGCCCTCGACGAGCGTTTCCAGCAAGCCTTCGAGCTCCGCCAGCATTGCCTGGGGTCCAAAGCCGGCACCCGCCTCGTACACGGATTGGCCATGCCCCGGCAAGTCGACGAAAACGCAAGGGTGATGGCGCGCCATACCCAGCATCGCAGGGCCCCACTGATCCTTGCTGGCGCCCAAGCCATGGAGCATGACCAGCGTCGTCCGCTGTTGCCGTGCGGGGCTTTGCAGATAAGCCAAGCGTCCATGCGCACCGCTGTGCCAGCGCAGCATCAAACCGAACTGCCAGCGGTGGACCAGGCGCAAGGTGCCGAGCAACAGTCGATCAACGCGGTTCATCCACCACTCCTTCTCCTTTGTTAGCCGCCTTGAGGGAGAATCTTGCCGGCAGGCGCAGTTGGCATAGCGCCACGCCTGACAGCGTCAACACGGCGCCGATCACCAGGCGCTGGCTGAAACCTTCGGCAAGCATGACCTGGCTGACAGCGATCGCGAACACCGGCACCAGGAGCAGGTACGGACTCAGTTGCTGCATCGAGTTGCGGCCGAGCAACCAGAACCACAGGCCGAACCCCAGCAGGCCACCACTGAGCGCGGTGTAGAGCACCGCCCACCACGCCTGGGCGCTGGCCGTGTAGACGCGTGTCCATTGCTCGCCTTCCTGGACGAACGACCACAACAACAGTTGCGGTGCGGCGATGACCGCCGTCCAGGCACTCAAGGCCAGCGGATCCAGGGGCCCGAGACGCTTGGTCAACACTGACCCGGCAGCGAATGCCAAGGCCGCCAGCGCCACCAACAACATGCCGATGAACGTCCCGCCAGCCGATGGCGTGGCAAGCAGCACCAGGACACCGGCGAACGCCAGCAGGATGCCTGCCAGGAGTCGCAGCTTGAGCACTTCCCCCAATAACGCGAATGCCAGGACAAGGGTAAACGGCGCCGCCAGTTGATAGATGATCGCCGAGGTAGAGGCGTCTACCCGGGCGATACCGCAATACAGCAAACCGAAATGCAAGGTCCCGGTAATCGTGGCGACCAGGGCCACGGACGCGAACTGTTCACGCTTGACGCGCTTGAGCAGCGGCAGGAGAAACAGCGCCATGATCGCGTAGCGCATGGCGACCATGAGGATAGGCGGCAACTCGGCGCCGCCGATTTTCACTGCAGTGACCTGCGCGCCCCAGAGAAACGCGACCAGTAACGCGAGCAATGAATCTTTCAATGGCATGACAGTTATCCCTTCTGAAATTGAATGGGCCGCAGGATTCTTTCCGGCTTGCCTGTCGCAAGGGCTGGGGGGTTAAGTCGACAGTGATGCTCACAGAGCCGGTCCAATGTCTCGCGCAGGGCCTCTTCCGCTTCAGGATCGTGGGCCAGTTGGGTCTGGAAGCACGGCGGAAATCCCGAGCCGACCAGAATCATTTTGTTGAGCAGCACATTCAGCGCGACCTGGGAGAAAACCGCCGTGTGTCCATAGCGTCGGCCGACGACCGCAATCGCCGCGAGCTTGTCGCGCAGCGGACGCTCCCGCGGCCGCAGGAAGCCATAGCCGACTCGCTCCAGAAACGCCTGGAAGCGACTGTTGGTGCCGTAGGCATGCATGACGGGGAGATAGAGCACCGCATCGGCGCGGTCCAGCCGCGCCACCAACTGCCCGACGTCGTCCTGCACTTGGCAGTCCTGGTCGGAGCAGGCGTTGTCGGCGTCGCAGTAGTCGATCCGGTAATCCTTGAGCCAGATGTCATCGACCGCGACCTCCTCGCCCAGGTGGCGGCGCACCAGCGCCACCACCCGTGCACTGACACCACAAGGTCGGCTTGACCCGACAATGATGGTCAGATTCATGATTCAGGACGCCTCCCGCAACCCTTCTTCGCCAGCCAGGTAGGCGCGCAAAGCCTCTTCCATCAACTGCCCGGTCAACCACAGCGTGACGCGTGCCACTTCCTTGATCTGACGACGATCTTCTTCGGTCTTCACCGCACGCTGCATCGCCATACGCACTTCCTCGGCGTGCTTCTCGTCGATGGTCGAGTGGGCGACGAAGAAGGTCATCTGCTCATCCTTCAAGCCCAGGTCGGCGCGGAACCGCTCCAGGATCGGTTGGATGTGCTCGTAGACGTCCTCGGCCCAGTAGCTGTAGCCCAGGCGAGCGATCGGCCCCTTGCGGATGGCCACATCGTTGAGAAAGGCGATCAGTGCCTGGGTCGGCGCCAGGGGCGCCGGCATGGCTTGCGGCAGCAACCCGACCGACTCCAGGTCGCGCAACACCATGCGCTCGTGGCCCAACTCTTCCAGGGCGTGCTTGTAGACGAAGCGCAACAGCGTCGTTTCCTCTGGATCGGCACTGAAGGCGCAGGCGGCCTGGTTCACCGAGTTGTAGCGGGTGTAGTGGTAGACCTGCAGCATGAGCTGTTGGTAGAGGGCTGGCGGCGTTGGGTTGTCCAGGCTGAATTTCCAGTAGGCGCCCTGCTTGATCTGGGCCCAGCCCGCGTCGACGATAGCGTCGAGTTCCTTGAAGAATGCTTGCATTTCAATTGGCTCCTTTAACATTGAGGTAAACACTTTCGAGTTCCAGATACACGAGGCTGTAGCGCCGCTCGACCTGTTCCCCGGTCCAGGTAACGTCATCCACCAGCACGCGCCCGCCCAGGCCGACATAGAGCGCAGCCAATTGGCCGCGGCACAGTGCCGAGATGAATCGCAGGTGGGTGTTGGCTTTCAGCCAAATGGCCGCTTGCAGGAGAAACATGCGCAGGTGCCGACCGCCGCGGTATCGCTCGTCCAGCACCAGGCGATTGGCATCGAAGGCATCCGTCGATTGTTCGAAATAGGCCTGCACGTCGACCGCTCGTTCGACGAAGCTCAGGCCATGACCCAGCGGCGTGACGCGCAACGTCCCGACCACTTCGTCCTTGTCCAGGTAGACCAGGTGATAGGACAAGGCGTCGCGCACCTGCTCCCTGCGCTCGAAGTCATCCTCCCGTGCCGGATTGGTCCCCAGGTAGCGACTCCTGAGTTGCCGGACGGACTCGAACAGTTCATTGGCGTGGTCGATCACGCGAACAGACAGGCTCATCGCTGACCTCACTGGCCTTGACGCTGATCGACGATGCGCGCTTCTTTCCAGCTGAACCAACTGCCAAGGTTCACATGCTCGGCCAGATCGCCCACCACCATGACCGTGGCATCGACCCCCAGCCGTTCGCGCAGGCGCTCCTTGATCAGCAGCACCAGGCGTCCACGATCGCCTTCGAAGAAGCGCGACATTTCCAGCTTGGCGATGACGGTGTCGCGATCATTGGCGCGACTGAGGATGATCTGGTAGCCAAGGCATTGTTCGACGCCTTCAAGCAGCGCCTGCTCGATCTGTGCGGCCGAGAAGGCGCGATCGTTCAGTTGCACGGCATCCTTCACCCGACCGACGACCTTGACGGTCTGGCGCATCGATTGCGGATAGCCGGGGCGCGACTGGATCGAGACCAGGTCACCCGTGCGGTAGCGAATCAGCGGCTTGCTGCCGGGGATCAGCATGGTCACGCACAACTCACCGTCGCCGGTGCAGCCCAGGCTTTCCCCGGACTTGGGATCGAGTACCTCGATGATGTAGTTGAGGCGATGCGGCACCAACTGGTCGTTGGCGTTGCAGGCCGCGATGATCATCGCTTCCTGGGAGCCATACAGGCTGTTGTAGGCCTGCGCGCCCCACAGGCTGTAGAGGTTGTTCTTCAATGCAGGGGTGCACAGCTCGCCGCTCATCATGAACGCGCGCAGGGCGAAGTCCTCGCGTGGGTTCAAGCCTTGGCGCTCGGCTTCCTTGGCCATGGCCAGCAGCAACCCCGGCGCCGATGCGAGCACGCCGATCCGCAGGTCCTTGAGCAGTTGCAGTGCCTTGGGCCAACCGATCACCGGTGAGTGCGGCCAGATCTTGGCGTTGCACAGGTCGAGCTGGGTGCAGACATCGCCCAGGGTGTCACCGAAGGAATGGACCTCGGTAGGTCCCATGATGCCGACCACGGTCTTTTCGCCCGGGAAATGCTTTTCGATCACGGCCTGGTAGGCCATGGCCAGTTGGCGATTGCTCGCGTAGCTCTCCTTGCGGTCCCGCGGGCATGGTGTGGCGGGCCCGGTGGTCCCCGTGGTCTCGTAATAGAAGATGCTGTCTTCCAGCGGGCCGGACAAGATGTCGAAGCCTGCTTCGCGCAGATCATCCTTGGTCGTGAAGGGCAAGGTGGCGAGGTCATCCAAGGTCAGCGAGCGCTCGTCGACCTGGGCAAGGTGCCTGGAATAGAACGGCGAGGACCGCTTCACGTGGCCGACCACTTCCCGCAACTGTGCCTGGTGCCAGGCCGCCAGCTCGGTGTCGCTGAGGACGTCGGTCCAATAGGCATGATGAATCGGATCGTACCGCTTCTTGAATGTCTCTAAATGCTCTTTCATTTCAGCCGCTCAGGTTTGATGGGTTACTGGAACTCAACGGCCGCTACGTTAGTAACAGAACTTACAAATACCCAGCTGCGCTATCTCGCAGTTGTGCGCGCACGAGTTTCTTGTTAAAAGCACGCGCGGTTACATACGCGTAGGGATAGCTCTTCGCCTCGTCGACATTCAGAAATGAATGAAATATTAATATCCCCTCAGCAGTTGACAGCCCCAGGGCACGCTGGTAATTTCGCCGCACTGCCAATTATTCCCGCAGTGCTTAGCCAAGACTGGGATGTCTAAAAATGTACTATCACCTTTCTGCTATCAGTTCCTCCCACAGCTATCCCGACAGCTGTTCCCGGGCCATTCTGGCCATCTTCAAAAGCAATATCTGGCGTCGCTAATCTAGCGAAGACCGGAGCCTGTCTGCTGCCTGCCAGCAACGTCCTGATCTTTCCCCTCTGAAATCGAAGGCGCTCGCGCCTTGTGCCCTGCGCAACAATTGGCTGCAATCCATTGCAAGCTTTTTAGTGCGCGCGACATGAACAGCGTCCGCCCCGTCTATTCAGAATATCCGTCAACACGTATTTAAAGTGCCTGCGCGCTTTATATTCCCGTGGCGCTCTCTTAATCGAGCGCCTGAATCGTTACACCTTGAATATGGTATTAACCGTGAATAAAAATCTAATTGGCGTGAATGTTCTTCGCCGCGAAGAACGTCGACCTACGGATGCACTTGGCATATATGCAAATGCACTGGAACAACTGGGTCGCGAGTCTGTTTTCATTCTTGAATCACTGTCCGGCCCAAGCCGTGATCGCCGGGCGACGATCGTCGGGCTCGAACCGCTTTTCGAAGTGTGTATCAATGAGGGCCAGGCCCAACTGCGAGGCTGCGCCGCCCTGTGTGAACATTTGTCCGCCAGCCTGCGGCAAGCGGGCATGCAGGTCGACCAGGAACACAAGATCCATCTGCCCGACAGCGAGGCGGCGTGGAACCTGCTCCGGGTGATCCAGGCAACGTTCCAGCCTGCGTCAAATGCCCCTTCCAGCCTGGCCTTCTTCGGCTATTTCGCCTACGACTGCGTTCGCCTGATCGAGCGACTTCCCGATCTGGCCAAGCAGACCTACGACTACCCGCTCATTGCCCTGTCGGTCTATCAGACGCTGGTTTATTTCCACAGCAATGGCATCGTCGAAACCCTGATCAACAACCACGAACTCTGGGCGCCCCGTACGTTGGAGGACTACCCCTTCCTGAGCACAACCCCGGCCGCCGAGGCGCTGGCTCCGCTACCGTACCCCGAGGGCTTCGAGGAAGAGCGCACGGTGACCCCGGAGCAATTCGTCGAGCGTGTCGAAGTGGCGATGGAGCACATCCGCGCCGGCGACGTCTACCAGATCCAGCTCGGCCATGAGATTCGCATCCGCTCACAGGTTTCACCGTTCGATGTGTACCAGAACCTGCGCCTGCGCAACCCTTCCCCCTACATGTACCTGGCCCACGTAGGCGGCATCGACCTGATCGGCGCCAGTCCGGAGCTGTTCGTCAGGATCAAGGATGACTTGATCGAGATGCGCCCGATCGCCGGCACCGTGGGCAAGAAGCCTGGCGTCGATCCGACTCAGTTGGTCCTGGAGCTGACCCGCTCCGAAAAGGAGCGCGCCGAACACCTGATGCTCATCGACCTGTGTCGCAACGATATCGGTCGCGTGTGCCAGGCCGGCTCGCTGGAGGTCGATGAGTTCATGCTCGTGGAAGAGTACTCGCACCTCTACCACATGGTGTCGAACGTTCGCGGCTTGCTGCGCCCGGGCCTGGATGCCTACGACGTGATCAAGGCCTCGTTCCCCGCGGGCACCATGTCCGGCGCCCCCAAAGTCAGGGCGATGGAGCTGATCGAAGGGATGGAAAGCAACCGCCGGGGCATTTATGCCGGAGCCCTTGGCCTGGTCGGTTTCGATGGCAGCGTCAACACCGCGTTGTGCATTCGCTCGACGGTCTTCGACGAGGGTACGTACCACTTGCGTGCATCCGCCGGAGTGGTGGCCGATTCGGTGCCAGAGCTTGAGTGGAAAGAGACGCTGTACAAGATGGGGTCCGTCTATCGGGCAGTGACCGGCCAGGAGATCGCACTGTGAAAGTATTCTTGATCGACGCCTATGACAGCTTCGTCTTCATCATCAGCCAATACCTGGAACAACTGGGGCTGGAAACCCACGTCGAGCGTCACGACGTACCGGACCTCATCCAGCGCATTGAAGCGTTCTCGCCGGATTTCTGCGTGCTGGGCCCTGGGCCTGGGCATCCGGCCGATGTGGGCTACATCGAAGTGATCAAGCACTTTCAGGGGCGCCTGCCGCTGTTGGGGGTGTGCCTGGGTCACCAGGCCATCGGCCTGGCCTTCGGTGCCCAGGTTTGCCGGGCCCCGCACGTGATGCACGGCAAGGTGAGCACCATCGAGAACGACGGCAAGGGCGTCTATGACCACACCCAGGCACATGCGATTCGGGCGACCCGCTACCACTCGCTGATGATCAGCGAGCAGCCGTTACCCGACTGCCTGGAGATCACGTCCAGATCCACGGACGACGGCTATGTCATGGGTGTGCGCCATCGCCACCTGCCGGTGGAGGGCGTGCAGTTCCACCCTGAAAGCATCCTCACCGAAAACGGCCTGGACCTGTTCCGCAGTTTCATCCGGTGTCACGTGCACAAGTGATCCACCCGGAAGGGGCATGCGCCAACGCCAATCAGTTAAGCTCCCACAGGTTCTGCCACCTGACTGATCGACATTCGAGCCATGCGCCCCTTCTTTCCCGTACTGCGACTGCTTCATTCCTGCGACAACTAGAGCGATCCGTTTATGGACAAACACCACTCCCCCGCCTGCAGCCGGACCCAGGCAGAGCGTGCCGCTACGCTGACCGCCTTCACGAGCCTCGCCAAGGATGCCAACCGTTGCGATTGGGAGCGCCTGCTGAACAAAGTGCTGCGCCAACTCGGCTTCGGCAGCTACCTCATCAGCCTGGGGCCGGCAGCGCCGAGGGATACCGATCCTCTGGCCGGCCTCATCACCACCTTTCCCAAACGCTGGCTGGAACACTACCGTTGTGACGGGTTGATCGAGATCGACCCGATACTCAGGCACTGTCGACGCGAGCTGGTGCCGCTTTTCTGGGACAGCGAGCGACGGCGCGCCCGGGGACGCTCCCGGCACTTCTGGGAGCAACGCGAGCAACACGGCCTGCGCAGCGGCGTGAGCATCCCGCTGCGCTACGAAATGCTCAGGGGAACCTTGAGCGTGGCCTTCGACGACACACAGAACACCGAACAGAAGGGTTTTTCCAACCCCGCCGTCTATCAACTGTTCATGCTCATCCCCTACCTGCTCGCCGGGATACGACATCAATTGCAACGGCCTGCCCAACCGCGCCAGGACCTGACGCCCAAGGAAATGGACTGCCTGTACTGGGCCAGCGAAGGCAAGACCACCTGGGAGATCAGCCACATCCTGACCTGCTCCGAACGCACCATCGACTTCCACCTGCTCAATGCCCGACGCAAGCTGGGGTCGGTAAGCCGCCAGCAGGCCGTCAGTGCTGCGGTGGCCTGTGGGCTGGTCGTGCCGACCGTTATCTCGCCGACTTACCGGTGCCAGAAATGAGCACAAAAATGGTTTCTACGACAGTCCATCCTCAGGGATAACCTGATGGCATATTCAAGTCAGCAATGGCAAGCTCCCCACCTGCAGCGCAGGCCCGTGTACAGCCGGGCAGCACGTTCATTCCCGAAGCCTGCAGCCATTGACCTCGGGTATCCATCACCTGTTATTCAACTGAAACAAGGATGTCGGCATGAAAATCTCTCTTGGTCTCGTCGCCCTGGCCGGGTGCCTGTCCACCTTTGCTGTTTCGGCCGCTGGCTCGAGCCACAGCGATTTGTTCAAGGCCCTGGCGCAGTGCCAGGCCAATGCGCAGCAGGTGGGCGAGTTCAACGACCTGGTTGATGCCGAGCAACTGACGCTCTCCAAGGATGAAGCGCACAGCCCGTGGGGCGGTGGCGCCTGGCAAGCCACCCCGGCGTTGACGGTGCACGGCGTGTCGTCGACCACCCTGGTGATGACCGACCGCTTCAGCTTCTTTCTCCAGGCCAAAAGCAGCAGCCCGAAGGCCGATGCAGAGAAGCTCGCCAGCACCCTGAAATTGAAAAAGACCCTGGATACCGACGGCTACGTTGACTATCAGCGCAGCCTCGGTAACGGCGCTACCCTGCGAGTGGTCTCCACGGAAGACAAGGCCAGCGATCTCTACGTGGGTTGCAGCTATGAGCAGGATGCTTCCTGAGATCCGGTGATACCCTCTCCCCCGGAAATACAGAAAGGCAGAGTCATCAATGCCCGGACATTGGACCGCTCGGGCGTTTTACATCGCGTTTTTTTTGCCTGACCGAACCTGGACTGGCAAGGCGACTTGGTTCAGACACTCCGGACGTACGCAGTAACCGGCTGATTTCCTCCGCACTGACCGCCTTGCTGAAAAAGTGCCCCTGGATTTCATCGCAGCCGTTTTCACGCAGGAAGGTTTGCTGCTCCTCGGTTTCGACACCTTCGGCAATGACCTTGAGGTTCAGCTTGTGCCCCAACGAAATCACAGCTGTGGCAATGGCTTTGTCGTTCTCGTTGTTGGGTAGATCACGCACGAAAGACTGATCGATCTTGAGCCTCGCGATCGGGAAGCTTTTCAATGCGGCGAGACTGGAATAGCCGGTGCCGAAGTCGTCGATCGATAGGCTGATCCCCATGGCTTGCAGGGCCTTCATTTTGCTGATGGCTTGCTGAAGATCTTGCATGATCAGGCTTTCGGTCAGCTCCAGCTCAAAGTACATCGGGTCCAGCGCGGATTCCTGCAAGGCATGCATGATCCGGTCGATCAGGTCCCTTTCGACGAACTGGCGAGCCGAGATGTTCACCGACATGGTGATCGGCGGCCAGCCGGCATCCTGCCACGCCTTGTTCTGTCTGCAGGCGGTATGGATCACCCAGTCGCCGATGGGCACGATCAACCCGGTCTCTTCGGCCTGGGATATGAATTTGACGGGAGAGACCATGCCGAGCTCGGGATGCTGCCAGCGGATCAATGCCTCCACGCCGATGATCTGGCCTGACTGCAAATCCACCTGTGGCTGGTACAACAGCAGGAACTCGTCATTGTTGAGTGCGCTTCGCAACCCGTCTTGCATGGCGAGCTTGCCTTGGACCTTGTTATTCATCTCGCTCGTATAGAACTGGAAGCTGTTGCGTCCCAGCTCCTTGGCCCGGTACATGGCGGCGTCCGCATTGCTGAGCAACGTGTCGGTATCAGTGCCGTCGGCAGGGTAAGTGGCCAGTCCCATGCTGCAGGTGACGTGGAGCGTATGGCCGCTCAGTTGAATCGGCCGCAGGATGGCTTCCTGGATTTTGTGCAGGACGGGTGTCACGCCGTCCAGGTCCGAGGGCTGGTCGAACAGGATGATCACAAACTCGTCGCCACCCAGTCGCACGACGGTGTCGGTACGCCGTACACACCCCTGCATGCGCTGGGCGACGGTTTTCAGCAGTTCGTCCCCGGCGCTGTGCCCAAGGCTGTCATTCACCAGTTTGAATTTGTCCAGGTCGAGAAACACCACTGTCACCAGCCGGTCGTAGCGCTGGGCATATAGCATCGCCTGCTTGAGGCGGTCTTCGAGCAGCGTGCGATTCGGCAGCCCGGTCAGGGCGTCATGGTCGCCCATAAAGCGAATGCGCTTTTCGGTCAGTTGGCGTTCTATCGCAATGCCGGCAAGCGGTGTCGCCATGTCGATCAGTTGCGTCTCGGCCGCGGTGGGGCTGCGTACGGTGTTGGCATACAAGGCAAACGTACCCAAGACCTTTCGCTCATGGGACAGGATCGGCGTCGACCAGCAGGCGCGAAACCCATAGGGCGCAACGAGTGAACGGTACGCTTCCCACAGCGGATCCTGCTCGATGTCCGTGACGATGACCGGCTCTCGTCGATAGGCCGAGGTGCCACATGAACCGACGCTCGGACCGATTTCAATTCCGTCGATGAGCTGGCTATAGGCTTTCGGCAAACTAGGTGCAGTCCCGTGCAGCAGGTGTTTGCCCTCCTCATCCAGCAGCAGGATGGAGACCTTCATGCCCTCCAGTTGGGACTCGACCAGGTGCGCCAGGCTATCGAGGACTTCTGCAAGCTCGGTGCTCCTGGCGATCAGTTCCAGGACATGACCTTGTCCGGTGCGGATGATCGCTTCTTGTTCCAATCGATCGTTTTGCACGGCGAGCCGCTCTGTAGCGATGCTCAATTGAGCGGTTTTTTTCTCCAGTTGAAGTCGGTCTTCGAAAAATTGATTCACCGCCCGCGCCATGTTGCCGATCTCGTCCTTCCCATGGTCGGCCATCATCAAATGCGTTTTGTCCGTGTGTTCCTGACGCAATTGCCGGCTAATTTCATTCAGGCGCACGAGCACATGGCGGCCCATGAAAACCCGGGTCACGAACCAGGCGAACACCAGGCTGGCGCCCAACATGATCAATACCCATTGCTGGCTGCGATTCGAGGCCTCGACCAGGCGCTGTACAGCTTCACGATAGTCTTGGGTGTAGGCGTTCGATTGCGTACGGGCGACCGCGACCAGGACCCCGGCCTCATTCTTGAGTTGCTCGTTGAAGCGCTGCAGGACGTCATGTTGATTGATGAGCGTCTGGCGCAGGGAGAAGAGATCCGGCGTCTGCACATCCGCGTCGGATAACGCGCCTGCGGTGCCTGGCAGGCGCTCATATCGGGCCCGCAGCCGTTTAACGGCCTCACTGTCAACCGCCTGCGGCAGATCGAAAAGCAGCACCGCCAGTTCCAGATTGGCCCGGGTCTTGGTCGCCGTTAATCGGGCGGTGCGATTCTCCAGGGCCTGCGCGAAGGTGACCTCGGTTTGCAGCAGGCTTTCTCGCAGTTGCGCAACGATGTTGGCGGTATTGCGGAACATCTGACTCGACTGATGCATGTCGAGTATCGCCACGCCACTGTTTGCGGCAGTCAGTTGCTGCACCAGTTGATCGAGGGCTTCAAGCTGTTCGACGGTCGTCGCATAGCTTGAACGCAAGATGTCCGGGGAACGGGTTGTCAGAAGCTGGTCGGTCTGTCGTTCGATCAGCAAGGTGCGCTGCACCATGTCTTGCCCGTTTTGCATGCGGACCAGTCGTTCATCCGTCAGCTGTCGAGTAGCGCTGTTTGAGGTGCGCAGCGCGTAGACCGCCGTAGCACCGCCTGCCAGGATCAGCAGCGCCAGCGTCAGGAACGCCAGGGTGAATTGTGCGCGCAGCGATTGGGGCAATAGCTGGCGTCCAAACCGGGAAGTCATGTCCAACGTCAGGGATTCCATTGGTGGCGATAGATATCTCGATAGCCATTGTCAGGATCGTACTGGAATTTTTTCCCGCCATCGAAGGCGATATTGTCGTTATTGACCAAATGAATCGGCGCGACGAAGCCGCTCACTGGCTGACCTGCAAACAACCGGTTCAATTCATCCATCACTTGCCAGCCATGCTGGTTGAGCGGCTCGGCCACAGTCACGGTCTGGTAGGTTTTTGCCTGTATGCGCAAGAAAGCCGAAGCGCTGCCGTCACCGGCAGACAACAGACTGATGCCGTCACTCGGTATGGCGGCGCTGGTCAGCGAGGCAATCGAGTAGTCGAAATAGATGTCGTTGATGGCCAACGTATGGGTCCAGCGTTTGCCATAACGCTGAAGCAATTCTTTGGTGATCGCCGGCATCTTCTCGCCACTTTCGGAGATCGCCACATCGCGCACCTCCAGCAACGTACATTCATGACAGGCCCGAATGACGTCTTCCATGGCCTTGGCTTTCGCCATGGCGATGCTGTACTTGGAGTCGGTCAGGATGACCACGCCGGCGCGTCCATTGGACTGCGCCACTGCCGCCATGGCCGTGAGGCGCGCCACTTCAAGCGGGTCGGTCGTGACGTTCATCGCCACCGGCGTGCCGTCAATCGGCCCCGGGCTTGCCCCGGCGTGCCAGCCAACCACCGGTACCTCCTTGTTGGCGAAGAGCAGCAGCGCCGCCTTGTTCTCAAGGGCATCGGAGCCACACAGGATAAGGCCGTCGGGCTTCGCTGCCAGGGCATCGGAGAACGCCTTTGCGCGCCCGGCCGATGAGCCGGCACCATCGTATATCTTCAGCGTCCAGCCCAATGCATTGGCGGCCTCCCGGGCGCCCTGCGCGACACCGACAATGCCTCCGTTACGCAAATCTTCTGCGACAAGCGCGACGCTCTTGCCCCGCTGGGCTTGCGGGCCGGATACCGGGCCGCTCCAGCGCACGGCGCCAAGGGTGGCCCTGGCAACGACGTCCTGCGCTTGCATCACCGTGACCCTGGTGTTTTCGAGCCCCGCTGCGGTTGGCAGGTCCTGGCTGTATGCGCAAGTTGCCATGAAAAGACAGGAAACCGTTATTGAAGCCATCCGGAGTAACGAGGATCTTGGAAACCTGGGCCCAATCGAACAGGTTCGATCACCGCATGTGATGCCGTGTCCGGGGCCGGTGGCGCGATCAATGTCTGGCATGACATCCCTTTTTGCCAAGAATGCAGTGTTCCGAAAGGATAGTCGGTTCTGCTGCCATCAGGTTCTTTGTGGGTAAAGGGAATTTCCGGCGGGAGCGAGCCCGTTCCACAGGGTTCGCTTCTTAACTGAGCGGCATTTTCCTTTATCCCACCCTTTTCCTTTTTAACGCCCGAATATCGGTGCCTGCAGGCTATCCCGAACGGCTCCTCAAAGCGTCCATTTCAGCCCGCATGACGCCAACTTATTGGCATAAAAACCGAGCAAATAAAAATAAATTAATACAGTGACGGTTTCCCGACGCACGGTACCAATGTGCCATTGCTGGGGGTTCAAATCGAAGCTCATCATCCGCAAGCAACCCCCGCAAAATGTTTAGGCCGCCGACCTGGACTACAGGAAGTAATCAATCGCATCACTCAATGGAGCAACTCCGAGATGATGACTGTTTATTTTGTTGTGATGACGATCTGCAGTGGCTTCGAAGGCTGCGTCGATGAACGACAACCAGGGCCAACCTTTGCTTCCAAGGCAATGTGCATGGAGACGGCCAGAGTCATGGCGCCGCGCAAAGGGGTGAAGTTCAAATGTCGCAAAGAACGTATGCTGGTGGTCCATGAGACACCGTCAGCAGAAAACTACGGCAAAATTGTCTCCACCAAGACCGAAGTCCAGCCTTAGCAATATGTTTTTCGCCGGACGGGTCCGGCAGAGGAAGGCGCCGGGCTTATCCGCACAGCATTGGCAGAGGCCTCAGCCAGGTAAAGACGCATCAAGCATGTTCTTACGTGATACCTGCTAGCAGAAACCCTGATTGGTTTGGAGGACAACGTTGGTCTTATCTTGTTTCTAAAACATCACCATGGTGAATACCGCCTGCAAAAGCGCATTCGATGTTTAGAAAGATAAGACCAATGTCATCAACCCCAACCAGACGCGAGCGCCCCATGATTAAAATGCTAGCTGCCGTACGCCGCAAACCCGGCATGACGCATGCTGAGTTCTTGAACTATATAGAACACCAGCATGGAGAAATCGCCCGGGCTAAACCCTTAGGCGTCAAACGATACGTGCAAAATCATGTCATCGACTCAGCTTTCGGCGTTGACGCTGATAACACCTACACACAAACATTTCACCGGGACTCCGTCACCGAATTATTTTTTGATGACATGTCAGGTTTGATTCACACCTTCAGTGATCCCTATACCCAACAAACTGTTGGGCCTGATGCAAAAAACTTCGCCGACCTGTCTAAACAGGCCGCTCAGCTGATGGATGAAGTCGAGATTTCCAATACCGGTGCCGCCCCCTCAAAATGGAAGGCGATCGTCTTCCTGAAGAAGAACCCAACGGTGCAACTGGAGGCCTTTTTCACCGCCTGGGATTCAGCTCACGACACAGTTGCCAATCAATACCCGGACTTCCAAAAGGTGCTACGTCGGCACGCTCGCTCCAGATACCTCCCCGAGGGCGACCGAGTGACGTCCTATTTCGGGCCAGACATCGCGGTATACGAAGGCACTTCCAGCCTGTGGTTTGAAAATGAAGCCGATCTTTCTGTTTTTCGTCAGTATCAGCGAGCACTGTTCCAGCAGCTGTCTGACGTAGGGGTCTTGCTACCGTCCGAATCTTTTTTCGTATACGTCAAGGAGATCGTCATTTTCGATCTGGGCCAGTAAACATTTAATGAGCTAATTAACTGCATCAAGTCCACTGCCCTTCTTCGAACTGGATGCTGAAGTGATTCAAGGGCATCCAGCCGAAGGGGCTGAATCACTCAGATAGGTTCAGCCAACGTAGCAGTGGACTCTCGCATGATCTGGGCATGCTCATCCTTGTCACCCGCACTTTTTTCTATCTCGCACAGCCGTGCAGAGTTCTCGACCACCAGTTGGCAACGCTCCCAACGCCGCGCTTCGAACCGGCTCAGGGCAGCCTGTAGATCGCTGTCGGCGAACAGTTCTTCAGCAAGCACGATGGCACTCTCGATGCCAATCCCGGCCCCGGAAGCCAGATGGGGCGTGGTGGCATGCACCGTGTCCCCAATCATCACGACGCGACCCTTATGCCATGGCAACGGCACCAACAGATTGGCCAGCGGGCGGTAGTCGATATTGGCACCCGGCTCGAACAGTTGCGGCACAAGCGTTTGCAGGATCGGGGCGGGAAACTCACCCAGCAGACGCGCCATTTCGCCTGGCCAACTGGCCGGATCGATCCACTCGGAAAACTCGCGGTTTTCCATGAGGAACATGTACATATGCGTTTCAGAAATCGGATTGACGCCGACCTTGGTGCGCCCCAGCCAATGACTGGGCCGTACGATTTCCTGCGGACGCTGCAACACCGCGCGCCAGACACTCTGGTGAATGGGTTTTGGCGAGGGCGCCTCCGGGAAAAACTCCTTTCGCATCCGCGAATGCACACCGTCGGCGGCGATGACCAGATCGTAGCGCCCGGAGGTGCCGTCAGTGAAAGACACTTCAACGCCATCGGCATGCTCGATGATGCTGTCAAACGTTATGCCCAGGCGCACGTGGGTGCCCACTTCCCGCGTCTTGTCGGCAAAAATGCGAGCCAGCACCGGGCGCAGGATGCCACCCCCACAGGGAATCGGTTTATCGCTGACCGGCGGTCGAAGCGCCAACTGCACGATCAGTTCGCCAACCGGTGAAAACACATCGAAATTGGTCGATAGATACCCTTCTGCGGCCACTCGTTCAAGAATCCCGACCGTATCAAGCGCTCGCAACGTCGGCCCGCTGAGCGTAATACCGGCCCCCAGGGGACACCACAGAGGATCGATCTCGACCAGGTCCACTTCGACGCCCTGGCGGGCGAGCTGGATAGCCGCGGTCATACCGGAGAACCCGCCTCCGATTACCAGGACCTTATTGACTGCTGCAATCATCACGCTCTCCTAATTATTCTTATTTCAATCGGGCTGACATTGCATGGCGCACCGACGGGCTCTGCAGCGCTATCGACTCAATGCCGCAGACTCATGAAGTTCCGACCGAAATGCCGGATCAACGACGAGACTATCGAATTGACTATCAGCGCTGAAATCGCTTTCCACAATCCGAGGTATCGCAGGAGGTGATGGGTGTCAGAGGGTATGCCTGCTCGACTGCTGAACACCCGCAGTCCCCTTGTGGGAGCGAGCCTGCTCGCGAAAGCGGAGAGTCAGTTGGCGGTGATGTTGGATGTGCCGACACCTTCGCGAGCAAGCTCGCTCCCACACTGGTTTTAGGTTGGATGGAAGACCCAGGTCCACTGCCATTCTCCTGTGGGAGCGAGCTTGCTCGCGATAGCGGAGGGTCAGTTGGCGGTGATGTTGGATGTGCCGACGCTTTCGCGAGCAAGCTCGCTCCCACAGGTTTTTGTGTTGTGTCCAGGTGCGGTGAACACCCACAAAACCATGTGGGAGCGAGCTTGCTCGCGATAGCGGTTCACACGCTTTCCAGGCCATCCCAGCAGAGGTATTTCACCTCAAGGAACTCGTCGATCCCCAGGTGAGATCCCTCTCGCCCCAGACCGCTCTGCTTCACGCCGCCGAAAGGTGCGACTTCATTTGAAATCAAGCCACAGTTGATGCCCACCATGCCCGATTCGATGCGAGCGGCATTGCGCCAGATGCGGGCCGCGTCACGGCTGTACAGATACGCCGCCAAGCCAAACTCGCTGTCATTGGCCATGGCAATGGCTTCGTCGTCACTGTCGAAACGCACCAGTGGCATGACCGGGCCGAAGATCTCTTCGCGAGCGACCCGCATTTCATGAGTCACATCAGCCAACAAGGTGGGCTGGAAGAAACACCCACCCAGCGCATGAGGCTTGCCGCCGGACAGCAGTCGAGCACCTTGCGCCAGTGCATCATCAACAAGGGCCTGGGATTTTCCTACCGCTGCGTCATCGATCAACGGCCCGACCTGTACACCCGGCTCCAGACCATTGCCCACCTTCAAGCGCGCCATGCGCTCGACGATACGTTCGGCCAGTGCGTCATAGACCCCTGACTGCACCAGCACCCGGTTCGCGCCGATGCAGGATTGCCCACCATTGCGAAACTTGGCCAACATCACCCCATCGGCTGCCGCATCAAGATCGGCATCGTCGAAGACAATGAACGGCGCGTTGCCGCCCAGCTCCATGGAGCATTTCTTGACCGTCTGCGCCGCTTGCGCCAACAGCAGCCGGCCCACTTCCGTGGACCCGGTGAAGGTGAGTTTGCGCACCAACGGGTTGGCCGTGAGTTCACCGGCAATGTCTCGGGTGTCATTCCCCGTGATCACACTGAACACACCAGCCGGCACACCCGCGCGCTGCGCAAGTTCAGCGAGGGCCAGGGCGGTCATGGGCGTCTGGCTGGCCGGTTTCACGACCATCGTGCAGCCCGCCGCCAGCGCCGGAGCGGCCTTGCGCGTGATCATGGCCGCGGGGAAGTTCCAGGGCGTGATCGCGGCGCAAACGCCGATGGGTTCGCGCAGTACCACAATGCGCTGAGTGTCCTTTACGCCGGGAATCAAATCACCGCGCACCCGCGTGGCTTCTTCGGAAAACCAGCGCACAAACGACGCAGCGTAATCGACCTCGCCCCGCGCCTCCTCCAGCGGCTTGCCCTCCTCCAGGGTAATCAGCGTGGCGATATCCTCCCGATGCTCAACCATCAACTCATACCAACGGCGCAACACCTCGCCCCGGCGTTTAGCCGTCAAGCGTCGCCATGGACCGAAGGCCGCATGCGCGGCATCGATGGCGTGCCGAACTTCAGTTTCGCGGCAGCGTGGCAACTCGGCCAGCACCGCTTGATCCACCGGATTACGCAGCGTGTACCGACCGTGCGGCGTCTCGTTCAGCCACTCGCCGGCGATGTAGGCACCCGTGCGCCACAGCGTCGGATCCTTAAGTAAATGCTTCACTTTGCAATCCTCTTAATCAGCAAGGGTGACGCCCGATCATGAACGCGCTATCCGGGTCCGAAGTCACCGGCAGGCCCGCCGCAACCAGCCCTTGGCGCAAAGACTTCATGAGGCG
Source organism: Pseudomonas sp. KB_12 (assembly GCF_052114545.1). Classification (NCBI taxonomy): domain Bacteria; kingdom Pseudomonadati; phylum Pseudomonadota; class Gammaproteobacteria; order Pseudomonadales; family Pseudomonadaceae; genus Pseudomonas; species Pseudomonas sp. KB_12. Next base: position 158,471 of record NZ_JBFREY010000006.1, read on the forward strand.
ATCCGGCACGCGCATCGCCGGGGCACGCAGCGGGCCGCCGTTGAAGCCAGCAAGCCAGTCCTGGTATTTCCACATCGTGCGATTGAGCACCCCGGTGCCGCCGGCATAGCTTTGCGCGGCGGCGCCATTGGCACTGCGTGCCGGGTTGACCTTCCAATACAGCTCCATCGCTTCTTCGAAGCGACCCGTGCGGGCCAGTTCGAAAGCTTTCGGGTAGTAGTCGCTCATCCAGGCGGTGTTGCTGGTGCCGGAAAACTGCAGTTTCATCAGGCTCATCAACGGGATTGCGTCAGCTTCGATCGGGCAACTGATCACCACCTGATCACGGAAGTGGTAGTACATCTCGCAAATGCCCGCTGGCAACGGAAACCCTTGCTCGGACTTGATGGCGGCGATATTCGGGCAATCGGCCAGAAGACGACGGACCAACTCCAACGACATACCCGCCGGATGCACGCGCTCAAAGCCCCAGAGCGGAATCGGGAAGAGCATGACAGCCAGGTCCGTGGCATCGCAGAACGACTTGGTGTAGTCGTAGATTTCCTGCTCGCTGGTCGGCCAGAACTGCGGCGGGTAGGAGAGCAGGACGATGTCGGCGCCGGCATTCTCAGCGAGTTTCACCGCCTCGATGTTCTCGGCAAGCGTGCCAAAAGCCGCGTGGAAGAACAGGATCAGGTCTTTCCCCGACTCACGCGCCCAGGCGGTGAATTGAGCGTTTTCCTGGGCAGAGATCGCCAGTTCACTGCACAGCAATGTGCTGCTGTAACCCAGTCCAACCGTATGCTCGATGTCGTGGCGTATGCCACGCTCATTGAGACGCTTCAGATCAGCACTGAAGCTTGGGATGGTGACAGCCGAGCAGCCCACCAGGTTTTCACGGGCCCAGGCGCGGGCATCAGCTTTCTTGTAAGTGGCCATGATGATTTTCCTTCGAACAGTGGAGGGGTTATTTCGAGACAGGGACAATGCTGGCAGGCAGCTCGATGCCGAGGCCTTGTTGCCTGGCGCGCTCGTACAACGCTTGTGCGATGACGACATCCTGCAGCGCCGAGCCAACCGATTTGTAGAGAACGATGTCGGTTTCTTTCTGGCGCGGATTGACGCGACCCGCGACCAGATCCGACAGCGCGACCAGTTTGTCGGCGACATAAACACCGGCGCTGATCGCAGCAATGGCGTCGCCGGTATCGTGAAGTACCTCTTGCGGCATATCCGCGACGATGCAGACGGCTCGCTCCATCGTGACCGGGTCAACCTCCCGTTGCTCAGGCAAGGTGGAACCCAACGACACGACCGTCACGCCTGCGCAAAGCCATGCCCCTTGCAACACTGGAGACTCGTCACGACTGCGTGCGGCACAGATCACCACATCGCAGTCCTGCACGGCTTCTTGCGCAGTGTTCACCGCTTGGATATCCAGCCCCGGCCTGAAGCTTTCGGCAAACCGCTCGCGGCTCGCGGGCGTTGGACTGAACACCCGGACACGGGCGACATCGCGCACGGCCTTGAGGCAGTCAAGCGCGCCACGCGCTTCAAACCCGGCACCAATCACCCCCACCCGCAGCGCTCGTTGAGGCGCCAGCAGATCAACCGCCAGCGCAGCGGTTGCAGCGGTGCGCAAGCCCGTCACCCGATTGCCGTCGATCAGGGCACTGAGCGCCATGGTTTGCTGGTCGAACAATGCGATCAGATAGCTGGCGCAGCGCGCCCGCATGGAGGCCGCGATCAACTTGCAGCCCATATGGCCGCCAGCGGGAGGTACAGCAGTCAAACTGCGCAACCAGATACCGTCGCCGCGGGCCATGGAGCGAGGCGGCACCATGGCATCCGACGTGGGGCAGGCATACGCCTCGGCGAGCGCGGCAACGGCTGTGCTCCAGTCGGCGAGCGAGGCAACATCGGCGTCGCTGAGAAAAAGCGTCGGGGTAATGACTTGGGGCTCTTGGGCGTGATGCATAGCGCTAACCTCGCAATCGGGTATCAATCATTGATTGACTGACACCCTACGAGGCGCGCCCCCCACCGAATACTGCTGGGGATGCAAAGCAGCTATCGCTCAAATCGATGGCATGGACAGATTGCAAATCAGCCGTCGCACTTCACGGGAAGCACGGGTCAAGGGGCGACGGGGCGACTCGACCAGCACGACAAAGCGCTCCAGCACGGGCTCGATAATGCGCGATGAAATCAGTCGTTGATCCAGCGAGCCCGGCAGCACAGAGGCAATCGCATAACCTCCGCCAGCCGCGACGACTTCGTACTGGAGCTGGACGGAGTCGGCTTCCACGGCAACACACAACTCCACGCACTGTTCGGCGGCCAGATGATCGAGCCTGGCCCTTAACAGATGGGGACGCCCCGGGACTACCAGTGGCAATCCGGATAGCCGCTTCAACGCAATGTCTCGCTCGGCAAGGAGCGGATCACAGGCGGGCCCTATCAAATGCAGCGCCAGCCTGGCCAGTAGATACGCCTCGCCGATGCTGGCTTCGTTCTCGCGCAGGACCAGCGCCATATCCAGACGACCATCCTGCAACTGCTCTTCGAGTTGCGCACTCGCGCCCTCGATCAGGTGCAATCTCACACCCGGCATCTGTGCTTGTACCGCCGCGAAAAGCGTACCGGCAAACCGCCGGACCGCCGAAGGCAGCATCCCTACGACTACCTCCCCCACCGGTTTTCCACGCCGGGTACGAATGTCATCGGCCAGGCCTTCGGCGTCCACGAGAAGACTCGATACGCAAGGCAGCAACTGCTCTCCAAACTCAGTCAGGAGCACCCCACGGCCGGTACGATGAAACAGCCGCTCGCCACATTGCGATTCGAGCTGAGCAATGTTTCGACTGACCATGGACTGCGGCATATCCAGTAAAACAGCCGCTTTACTGAGACTTCCAGCCGCCGCGACCCGCACAAACAATGTCCAGCGGGGATCGACAATCGTCAAAGCAGCGTCCGCAGTCACGCTCATTCCTCGAAAATCGCTACGGCACGGACGAAACCAGCCGAAGCGTGCCTGATCTTGTAGGGGAAACAGGACACCTGGAAACCATGGGCCGGCAGGCATTCCAGGTTGGCCAGTTTCTCCATCTGGCCGTAGCCGATGTCACGTCCGGCCTTGTGCCCTTCCCAGATGATCGAGGCGTCGCCCGTGGCGGCGAAGCGTTCGCGCGTGTACTTGAACGGCGCATCCCAGCTCCAGGCATCGGTGCCGACCACGCGCACGCCGCGCTCGAGCAGATACAACGTGGCCTCGCGGCCGATGCCGACCCCGGCATCCAGATACCCAGGCTGGCCAAACAGCGCCCCGGCGCGGGTGTTGACCAGGACAATGTCCAACGGCTGGAGGACGTGTTCGATGCGTGCCAGCTCAGCCTGCACTTCGGCGGCGCTGACCACATGGCCATCCGGCAAATGACGAAAGTCCAGCTTCACGCCCGGTTGCAGGCACCAGTCCAGCGGCAGTTCGTCGATGCCGAAAGCCGGCTTGCCACCGTCCGTGGTCGAGGCGTAGTGCCAAGGGGCGTCCATATGCGTACCGCTGTGCGTCGTGATCTGCAGGCGCTCAGCCGCCCAGGACTCGTCGCCGGGCAGTTGCGCCTTGGACAGGCCAGGAAACATCGCGGCCATCTCCGGCCAGCCTTGCTGATGGTCCATGTAGTCGATTTTCGGCAGCAACGGCGGTGGATCGGTGTAAGGGTTGTTGTCCAGGGTAACGGACAGGTCCACCAGGCGGCGTTTAGTTGATTGCATTTTCGCTCACTCCAAGCGCCACCCGCCCACGCGCACGACGCGTCGGGGTAGCCGTGTTCAAGCTGTTACGAATCAAGGCGGCTGCCGAGCCGTCATGGCGAAAGCCAAGGGCGCGGGCCAGAGGGGTTTTCATCGCTGGAAAATTGCCGAACAACGCTTGCAGCCCAGCATCCGGAGCGAAGCTGATCAACCCGCGACGTTCCTGGCCATAGGCCGCGGCCAAGGCATCGATGACCTGGGCAATGGACAGGTGCAACAGCGGCAATTGCCAGACGCGTGACTCACCGAGCTCGGCAGCCGGCAGTTCGGCGGCCCGTAGCAGGTTATCCACGCAACACCGCACGGACATCCACCATGCCTGCGCCTGCGGCGAGACCGGGCAGCAATATGGCTGGCCCTCGGCGACGGCGTGCAGCAGGTCGCTCATGAACGCCGAACGCAGTCCATTGGGTTCACGTGGACGGGCGACAATGCCGGGCAGGCGCACGGCACGACCGTCCACCTCGCCTCGTCGGGCAAGGTCGTTGAGCGCCATTTCCACCATCACCTTGTGCGCACCGTAACTCAGCTGCGGGCTCGGCACCGCACGCTCATCCATGCGGGTCGGCAGATCGCCGCCGTACACCGCCACGCTGCTGGCATACACCAGCACCGGCCGACCCGGCTGTTCGCGCAACTGGTCAAGCAATTCCAAGCTTGCCAACAGGTTGACCTGATAGCCCAGCCAATAGTGCTGCTCCGCCGCGCCACCCGGGACGCTGACCAAGTGAAAAACCACATCAATGCCATCGGCCAACGCGCGGCGCAATAACGCGGCGTCGGTCACACTGCCGCAATGCCGGCGCAGGCGCTTATCGTCAGCAAAGCCCACCAACTCTTTATCCAGCAGGATCAACGCGCTGATCGACCGGCCTTGTAACTCATTGGTTTCGAGCAATCGTTTCACCAGCGCCCGGCCGACAAAACCATTGGCCCCGGTAATCATCACGCGCATGGGAGGCCTCCGTGCACGACACGCTGGTCTATCGCTCCGAAGACCGACTGCCCTTGTGGGTCGAAGACTTCCATGCGCACGCGATCACCGAAGCGCATGAAGGGTGTCTGTGGCGCGCCCTGCTCGATCATCTCCACGGCACGACGTTCGGCGATGCAGGCAGCGCCCACCGTGGGATCGGCATTGGAGACGGTGCCAGAACCGATCAGGCAGCCCGCCCTGAGGCGCCGGGTCAATGCCGCGTGGGCAATCAACTGATGAAAACCGAAATGCATGGCGCCGCCATGGGCATGGCCAAACCACTTGCCATTCCATTCAACCTTCAGCGGCAAGTGCACACGCCCATCGCGCCAGGCCTCGCCCAATTCGTCGGGGGTGACCGCCACCGGGGCAAAACTGGACGAGGATTTGGCTTGGATAAAACCGAAGCCGGTCTTCATTTCACGGGGGGCGAGCGCACGCAGGCTGATATCGTTGACTTGCAGAATGAGCCGAATATGACTGGCGGCCTGTTCTGCCGAGCAGCCCATGGGCACGTCATCGACCAACACCGCGTACTCGCCTTCAAAGTCGATGCCGTGGGCCTCACTCGGTAGAACGATGTCGTCGTGGGGGCCCAGGAAATCATCGCCACAGCCCTGGTACATCAGCGGGGTGTGTTCAACGCCTTCGATCGGATCAAGCGCAAACGCCTTCTGCATCCGCTCCCCGTGGCTGAGGAACGACGAGGCATCCAACCACTGCCAGGCACGCGGCAAGGGTGCAGCGGCCTGCGCTGGATCGAAGGCAAAGGCACCGGCCTGGGTGCCCTCATTCAAGGCCTCATACCGCACGCGCAAAGCGGCCTCGACGCTGGACCAATGATCGATGGCATCCTGCAGCGTCGCGGCAATATCACTGGCATCCACCGCCCAGGCCAGGTCGCGGGACACCACCAGCAGGCAACCGTCGCGGTTGTGATTCTTGAGAGTACTGAGCTTCATGCCTGTTCTCCTTGCAGCCCGGGCGCGAAGCGGCCATCGAGCAGCACGAAGAGCATGCGGGCCATCTGCTCGGTGCGATTGCTCCAGGCGTGGTTGGTGCCGCGCTGCACGACGATGTCACCGCGTTTGAGATGCACCTCTTCGCCATCGAGCACCAGCCAGACCTCACCCTCGGTGACCACACCGTAATCGAGGGTTTCGGTGCGGTGCATCAGCTTGTGCCTGGAATCAGCCTGCCCCGTGCCGGCATGGGCCTGGCCTATTTCGGCGAAGGCCGCCGCCGCATCCTCGGCGCTGACCTGGTTCTGCACGCTGTCAGGCGGAATATCCACCACGCGGATGACACTGCCCAGCGGTGCAGGACTCAACTGAAGCGGTTTGCAGGTGGGGTCGTCGCCGTTGTCCAGCACGGCCGGGCTGGCGCCACTGTTCCAGATCTCATGGAAGACCGTGCCGGGTACGGCCTTGAGCGCGAAGCTGTTGGGCGTCGGGCCGCTGAGCGCGACCACCGCCTGGCCCTGGGCATCGTGCCCGGTGACCACGCGTTTGAAACCAGGAAGTTGTTGCATGTTCGACTCCTCAATCAATTGGCGAAGCACAGCAGCAGGTAAAAATGGATTCATGGAAAAACCTTAAAGATCGAGCACCAGCCGCGCACTCCTGGCACGCGAGCAACAGGGCGTGAACTGGTCGTTGCGGGCTCGCTCGGCATCGGTCAAGAACATGTCGCGATGGTCCGGCTCGCCTTCCAGCACGCGCGTGAGGCAGGTGCCACAGATGCCCTGCTCGCAGGACAACGGAATATCGATCCCCGCCTCCAGCAGCACCTGGGCAACGCTGAGCGCGGCCGGCACCTGGAGACACTGTCCCGTGCTGGCCAGTTGCACCTCGAAGCTGCCCGCCTCACCCGTCGGGACAGCGGCGGTAAAGTACTCACGGTGCAGTTGCGCCTCGGCCCAGCCCCGCTCGCGCGCCGTGCCGAGCACGTGCTCCATGAAGCCAGTAGGGCCACAGACATACAGGTGACGGTCACTCGCCGGCGCGGACAAGACCCGAGCACTGTCCAGACGCTGAGCATCCTCACCATCGTCCACATGAACGTGCACGCAATGGGCAAACGCCGAATGGCAGATGTACTCGATAAAGGCCATGCGTCCGGCCGAGCGACCGCAGTAGTGCAGCTCGAAAGGCGCGCCGATCCGCGCCAGGCGCTCGGCCATGCAGAGGATCGGCGTAATGCCGATGCCGCCTGCGAACAGCACGCTGTACCCGGCCGCATGCTCCAGCGGGAACAGGTTGCGTGGCTCGCTGATGCGCAGCCGGCTGCCTTCGTGCACGTGTTCGTGCATGGCCTGCGAGCCGCCGCGAGACGCCGGGTCGAGCAACACGCCCAGCAGGTAGCGGTGGCGTTCTTCGGGGTGATTGCACAGCGAGTACTGGCGCACCATGCCATTGGGCAGGTGCACGTCGATATGCGAGCCGGCGCTGAAAGCCGGCAGGATGGAATGCTCGGCCGGGGCCAGTTCAAAGCTGTAGATGCCTTCGGCTTCGGGGCGCTTGCGGGTCACAACGACATCGATCATCACTGGCTACCCATTGGCTGTTCAGCGGCGATCAACCGACGCAGGACACGTCGGCAACGCACAGCCCCAGCGTCGACTGGCAGCAGCACCGGGTTAAGGCCAAGCAGCTCGACCTCGCCAATCTGACGCTGTTGAGCCTCGACCATGGGCTTGTCTTCACCGGCGAAAATACCGATCAACATCTCCTGGACGAAGGCATTCAGCTGCGCATTGTCCTGCTCGAAACTGCGCGTGTTGGCAAAGAAGTAATGGGTATTGGTCGCGTCCTGCGGTGTCATCAGATGCAGGTTCCACGTGACGGGCCCCTCTTCCCTGGGGCGCCCTGGAGGCGTGGCACCACTGCCCAGCAGCATCAGGCCGGGGGCGTGCCAGATGACCTCGGCCCAGACGTCCGCCCGGCTCGGATCTTCCAGGTGGGCGCCAAAAGCCGGTGGCGGTACATCATCAGGCGCCCACCAGCTGATGCGCACGCGATCGTTGGGCAACTCCTCGATGGTGGCGCGGGTGCGTGACAACGCCCCGCCACCGAGCGTATCGGGGTGCAGGAAATCAACGTGGCTCAAGTCCATGATGTTGTCGGCCAGTAGCTCGTAGTGCGCGCGCGTAGGCAAATACCCATGGCCTTTGGCATCGGTTGGCGCCTGCTCGAAGAAGGAGAAATCAGGAATCAGCGCATCGTTGGCCAAGCTCGGATCGCCAGGCCAGACCCAGATCGCGCCATGGCGCTCAGCAACCGCGAACGCGCGGACACAGGCAGCCTTGGGGATACTCCCATCGCCATGGGGGTTGTGCGTACATTGGCCACTGCCATCGAAACGCAAGCCGTGGTACGGACACTGAACGCTGTCGCCGACAATCTTGCCCATGTGCAGCGGGGCAAAACGGTGCGGGCAACGATCGGCGAGCGCCTGGATCGCCCCCTGGCTATTGCGAAAGAACACGATGGGTTGCTCGACGATGGTTCTGCCAAGCATCCCACCTTGCTCCAGCTCGTCAGCCCATCCAGCGATGTACCAGGTGTTGAGCAAATAGCTCATGATGTTCTCCTCGGTTTTCTTATTTTGATGAAGCGTCGAATGGGCAGATCAGCGATCAGCGTCTGCGGCCACCGCAGCGGGAAAAGCTGACCTGCGGCCACGCAACCGAATGCAGGCCAGGGCCACCAAGAGTTGAACGCCCGCGACGATTCCCAGTGCGGAGGGCAAAGCGCTGATCATTCCCCCGGTGATCGCCAGCACCACCAGCGGGCTGGCGAACTCACCGGCAAAGAACATCGCCGTGAAGCCGCCGGCGGCGCGGCCGCGTTGCTGGAAGTCGACCTGGCTCATGATCCAGGTGAGCAGGGTCGGCATCATCAGACCGATGCCCAGGCCGTTGACCAGGACGGCGATCACCACCAGCCCATGACTGTCGGCCACCGCCAGCAGAGCGCCACCGATACCGGCCGCGACGAAGGCCAGGAGCATCTGCCGGTGCGCAGGGACACCACGCAACAGACGAAAACTCAGGGCGCCGACCAGGACGCCAAACTGACTGGCGCCCATGGTCATGCCGATCTGCTGCGAACCTTCGACATGCAGCAGGTTGAGCAGGTAACCGACTTGTACCGGCACGATGAACAGGCTCAAGCCCGCCAGGAATGCCAGGGCATACAACGGTGCCAGGGGGCGCCAGGGGAATGCCCTGCCTGCCGCGGTTGGCGCGGTGACGACCTGCGCCCGCGGCTCCCACAGCAACCAGACCATCAGCGGCAGAAACACCAGCCCCAGCCCATACAGGGCAAACGGCGTGCGCCAGCCGTGCTCGCCGAGCACACCACCGACGGCAATGAAAATCGCCGCCGACAACGAGGTCGCAACCATTTGCAGGGCGAACATGCGCTCACGCCGCGCACCGCTGTAGTAGTCGCCCATCATCGTGGTGCAGCAGGTCATGATCGCCGCTTCGGCCACACCGATGCCGGCGCGGCTGATCACGATGACCTCTAGCGACTCCAGCCATAGCGGCAGCACCCCACAGACGGTGTAGAGAAACATCGCACCGATCAGCAACGGCTTGCGCCCCAGTCGGTCGGCGATGATCCCGGCCACGGGTGCCAACAGCGCAATCATCAATGCCGGTAGCGTCAGGGCAATGGGCACCAGCACGGCCACACCCGGCGTGTCGGCGAAGTGCTCCTGCATACGCGGCAGGATGGGAGCCAGCAGCACCGCACCGAGCACCGGCAGGCAACTGCCGAGTAGCAGCAACAACGACTGTGGCAAACCTGCCTGGCGCTCAACGCTCATCGTGCACCTCCGCGGGTTGGGCCGCGCAGAACGCCATGCCGAAGGCACTCAGGCCGGCGATAAGGTCAATCCATAAAGACTGCTGGAACAGCGATACGCGAGGCATGGGAAAGTCCTTTCTTGTTGTTATGAGGCGACGGGATTGGCGGCGGTTGTCGTTTGATCGTGTCCCGAAGCCAGGCGCAGCGAGTGCTTCACGCAGGCCCCCTCCTCGGCTACGGCCGGCATCAGCGGCAGGCTCGTCGGGTGGTTGGGTATGGCCTCGGCCTGCCCCGTGCTGACACGTTTGCTCGGCAACAGGAAGTGAGCCAGGGCCGGCAACAGCACCAGCGCACCGACCATGTTCCAGACGAACATGAAGGCCAGCAGCACGCCCATGTCGGCCTGGAACTTGATCGGCGAAAACATCCACGTGGCCACGCCGATCGCCAGGGTCACACCGGTCAGCATCACCACCTTGCCGGTGGACAGCAGTGCCCGGTAGTACGCCTGCGACAGGCTGGTGCCCTGGCGCATATGACCGAGCAGGATGCTCATCACGTACAGCGCGTAGTCGACGCCGATGCCCACGCCGAGGGCGATCACCGGCAGGGTCGCAACCTTGACGCCGATGTTCAGCCAGACCATCAGCGCCTCACAGAGGATCGATGTGAGCATCAGCGGGATCACCGCACAGATCGTGGCGCGCCAGGAGCGGAAGGTGATCAGGCAGAGCAGGATCACGGCGCCGTAGACCCAGAACAGCATTTCGCGGTTGGCCTGCTTGACGACGATGTTGGTCGCGGCCTCGATCCCGGCATTGCCCGCAGCCAGCAGGAACTGGACGTCGTCGGTATTGTTCGCCGCGGCGAATTGCTCGACGTGATCCACCAGGCGACTCAGGGTTTGCGCCTTGTGGTCGGAGAGGTAGACGTACAGCGTCAGCAGGCTGCAGTCTTCGTTGTACAACCCGCGCGGCGCCCCAGCGGTGACCATGTTGAGCATCGCCTGGTTGTTCTGCAGCTCATACCACTTCGGGCTGCCTTCGCTCAGACCCACCAGCATCCGGCGGTTGAGCAGCGCCAGCGAGTTGGTCGAATCGACCCCAGGCAAGGTGCGCAACTGCCAGTCGAGCGCGTCGACCTTGCGCAGGATGTCGTAGCGCGAACAGGCGCTGGCTGGCGTCTTGATCATGACCGCGAACAGATCGCTGCTGGCGCCGTAATGACGGGTCAGGAACGCGTCATCCTGGTTGTAGCGCGAGTCCGCCCGCAGCTCGGGCGCGCCTGCGTCCAGATCCCCAACCTTCAATTGCAGACTGACGATGAAGCCGAGCGTCGCCAGTGCCAGGCTCAGGGCGATGCACAACGCCGCCCAGCGCCGCTGGGTGAACAAGTCGAGAAAGCGCCAGAACCCATGGCGACTCTGACCGGCCTGTTCAGCGTGCTCGCTTTTCAGGCTCAGTCGCGCGGCACGGCGGCTGACGCCCACGTAGGAGAGCAGGACCGGCAGCAGGATCAAATTGGTGAAGATCAGCACGGCCACACCGATACTGGCGATCATCGCCAGGTCCTGGATCACCTGGATCTTGATGATCATCAGCACCGCAAAGCCGACCGCATCACACAGCAGCGCGGTGAGACCGGCGAGAAACAGGCGGCGGAAGGTGAAGCGTGCGGCGACCACACGGTGCATGCCACGACCGATGTCCTGCATGATGCCGTTCATCTTCTGGGCGCCATGGCTCATGCCAATGGCAAACACCAGGAACGGCACCAGCACCGAATAGGGGTCCAGTTGATAGCCCAACAGCGGCAGCAGGCCGAGCTGCCAGACCACCGCCACCAGCGAGCAGAACACCACCAGCAAGGTGCTGCGAATGCAGCGGGTGTACCAGTAGAGCACCACGGCGGTGATCAGGATCGCCACGGCAAAGAACACCAGGATCTGCCGCAGGCCGGCGATCAGGTCACCGACTTTCTTGGCGAAACCGGTGATACGAATGTCGATGCTGTCGCTCTGGTACTGGCTGCGCAGCGATTCGAGTTGTTGCGACAGCCGGGTGTAGTCCAACGGCTGGCCATCGGGGGTGCGCTGCAGCAGCGGTACCTGGATGATGCTCGAGGCCTGGTCGAACGCCACCAACTGGCCGATTTCGTTGGACAGTTGCACATTGCGCCGCAATGCCGCCAGGCTCGCAGCGCCGCCATCGTAGTTATCCGGAATGACCGGCCCACCGTCCAGGCCCGCTTCGGTCACCGCCACCCAGCGCGTGGCCGGTGTCCAGAGCGACTTCATGTACGCACGGTCGACACCGGGCAGCAGATAGATCTTGTCGCTCAACGCCTGCAGGGTCTTGAGGTAGGCGCTGTCGTAGATGTCGCCCCGCTTGTTGACCACCGCGATGCGCACCGAGTTACCCAGCCCGCTCAGTTCCTTCTGGTGCTCAAGGTAGTTGGCGATATAGGGCTGATGGGTAGGAATCATTTTTTCGAAACTGGCATTGAGCTCGACACGACTGGACTGCCAACCCAGCACCAGCGTGGTCGCCAGGCACAGCAGCAACACCCACAGGCGATGGTTGAACAGGGCTCGCTCGAGCACCGAACCGGAACGCGGATCAAAGTCTTCGAACGCATTCGCGGGGGACTGGGAAAAATTTCCAGGGGACGTCATAACCTCACTCCGAAGCGGCAGTGGATGGCTGCGCAAGACGCTGCAGCCCGGTGAAACCGGCAACGATCAAGCTGCCATCGGCGGCCTCGATCACACTTGAAACAGGTTTGCCCAAGGGCTCGCCCAGTGACTGCAGCGTCGCCCCGGTCTGCTCACCATTGAGAAACAGCGCGCCCCCCTGGTTGACCAGCAGCACTTGGCCGCCGGCCAGGCGGGTGGCGTCGTTGAAAGAAATCGGCAGAGGGACAGACAGGTGCTGGAAGCTGGCGCCACCGTCATTGGAGATAAAGGCATTGCCCCTCAGGCCACCCACCAACAGGGCGCCATCGGCGCGGCTCTGCAAGGTGAAGAAACTGCCTTCATAGGGGCTTTCCAACTGGTTGAACGAAACCGCGTCGTCATCCGAGCGCGCCAGGTAACCCTGCTCGCCAGCCAGGAACCAGCGCGTATCCTGATGACTGATGGCATACAAGTGCATCCCGTTCGGGTTGGCGATGTGCCCCATCAGCGACTGCCACGTGGCGCCGCCGTCCGCGGTCCACAGCGCCAGGCCGTAGGCACCGACGATCAGCCCGTGTTGTGCATCGATGAATTCGAGTGCCAGGAAGGGTTTGTCAGCGCCATCGGCAACGAGACGCTCGGCACTTTGTACGCGTACCAATGCGTCATCCGGGTTGGCAGCGGTGGCCTGGTCAGCCTTGGCTGCGTCCAGTTCGAGCTGAGCCGCACGCGCACCGTCGAGTTGCAGCGTCCAGTGCTCGCCACCATCGCGGGTGACCAATACCACGCCAGCGTGACCCACTGCCCAGCCATTGCGCGCATCGACAAACTGCACCGCCGTCAGGCTGACCGAAACCGGTACCGGGGCCTGGCGCCAGCTTTGCCCGTTGTCATCGGAGAGCAGCACCAGGCCGCGCTCGCCCACCGCCACCAGACGTGTGCCGGCCCGCGCCAGATCGATCAATACGCTCTTCTGCGCCGCCGGCACCGGCATGGCCGGGGTGCTCAACGGCGCGCCCACGGCAGTCGGCCCTGCCAGGCAATCGCTGGTGGCGAAGGGCAAATACAGGGCCAAGAGCACAGCGCCCGCCTGACTGATTCTGTTCATAACCTAACCTCGGAAAAACACTCGCACCCCAAGGGCAGACCGACAGGCCTGCCCTTCACGCTCAGCTCAGACTCAACGCACGCCGCGACCGGCCATCGCCGCTGGCGAGAACTCCGAGGCCTTGTAGCGATCGACCGCGTGATACTGATCCGGCAATCCGGCGTAGACGTTCTGGATAAACCACGCCCCCGAAGTCAGGTCATAAAAACCGGCAGACAGTTGCACCAGGCCTGGCAGGTCGGGCAGTACGGAAGGCAGTGACCAGAGGGTCTTGGCCAGTTGACCGCTGGCGTCCCAACGGTCGCCGAGCAGGGCTTGCCAGGTGTCTTCGTCGAGGTAGTAGCGGCCTTTGGGCAACTGGTGACGCTTACCGGCGGCCAACGTCGACTCGACTACCCAGACGCGGTGCAACTCCCAACGCACGTAGTCAGGATTCAGATGGTGCTTGGCGAACAGGTCTTGCGGCTGGGCAGCGGTCTGCACCTTGTTGGTGTTGTAGGGAACGTACATTTCCTGCTTGCCCACCAGTTTCCAGTCGAACCGGTCCGTACGGCCCTGCCACACGAACAGTTCGTCGAAGGACATGACCCCGGCGGTGGACGGCGTCGGTGTATCGCAGCAGGCGTTGGGCAGCGTGCGCACCCGGCGCTGACCGGCCAGATAGACATGGGCCTGGGATTTTTCGCCGTTGATGTTCTCACGCCCCAGGATCTGTTCGCCGGCACGAATCGCCGGGCCGGAATTGACAAAGTGCACCTGCCAGTAGTCGCCCGAATAGTTTTCAGGACCGCCCTCCTCGAAGTAGTAGGGCATCTCCTGGGTCAACAGGCCGTCGCTGGTCATCACCTGGTTGCCGTCGGCCGTCATCAGGTAGTGGCGAAAATGCGCCGCCACCGAGGTGCCGCGCCAGTTCAGCAGGTGGTTCCAGATGGCTTCGGTACCGTTCTGTGGAATCGGAAACGGGATCCCGCCATAGGCGCCGTCGGGGATCAGGCCGGCGCTGCTGTCGACCAGTTTGGCGCGGGTCGCGTTCTTGAGCGTGTTGTCATAGACCCACTGCGGCGCGGCGGCTGTGCGCCGGGTCGGATAGACATCGATGCGATAGGTGTCCGGGAAACGCTTGAACAGCTCCTTGGTGCCGTCGCTGAGCTTGTCGGCGTACTTGGCCAGGTTCTGGGCGGTGATGCTGTACAAGGGTTTGTCCGCGGCAAACGGATCGCCACGCTTGCCGCCGGGTATGTAGGCCGGATCGACCTTGGTGTAGCCGCCATCCCAGGCCGGGATGCTGCCGTCGGCATTGCCGGCTTTCTCGGCACCGAAGGGTGTCAGGGTCTTGCCCAGCGCGGCCGCTTGTTCAGCGCTGGCCGCCAGGGTCATCGGCGCGGCAGCGGCCAGCAGGGTTAAGCACAAGGCCTTTAGAGTGAACTGAATGGTCATGCGCGAATCCTCTTAGAACGTGGTCTTGACGGAGAAAGCCAGGTAGTCCCGGTCCTTCAACGACTGCTTGTAGTTGAACTGGTTGGCGGCGTTGAGGCTGGTGTCCTCGGGACCGTAGAAGTGGGTGTAGGTCAGCCCCACGGTCACTTGGTCCAGGTAGGTGGCGGAGACGCCGATGTTCATGTCGCCTCCTCTATCGGGGCCGAACCCGCTGATCACCGCCGACTTGCCCATGGGGAAGTAGCTGATGCCCACTGGCACGCTGATATCGACGCCAGGGAAAAACTGGCGATAGGTGGGCGTGTACACCAGCTTCAAGCCCAGGCCGTCATCAGTGGCGTTAGGGTCGAGGGCGGCGCGGTTCCTGGTCACGGCCAGCAGGCGGTTCCAGGCGATCTCCCCGACCAGACTGGCCTCATTGGCGACGAAGGAAGGGCCCAGCGATGCCAGGACGTTGAGGTTGACGTGAGCCGTCCGGCCGACGGCGTACAAGGCGTCATCATTGTTGTCCGCATCGACGCCCGCCAGGACGGTCTGGGCGTTGGACACCAACGGCATGTTCCAGCGCATGGACGCCTCACCGGCAAAGCTGTACTCGTCGACAGTTGTGGCAAAACTGGCGCCCAGGACACGGATGTCTTCCGGGTAAACCCAGGAATATTCGCCGACTTGCCCGGTACTGAAGTTCGGCCCGGTGGCATTCGGTTTCAAATACAACGTGGGCGTTTTCTCGTGATACTGCAGCGCGTACAGGCCGTAATCCGCCGTCCCGGTGTTGTACTTGAGCTGCAGGCCGCCCTGGCCGGAGCTCCTGGCTTTCTTGTCCTTGCCATGGAAAAACGCGGCCGGGCTGTTGGCATTACCGCCAAGGAAATCCGGGAATGGCCCGCCAGTGATCAGCCGTTCATTGCCTTCACCGATGGTATCGCTGGTGGAGAAATAGCTGCCGGCGCCCGGCAAGCGGGTGGCCTCCCACTCCAACTGGTAAAAGGCGCCCAATGACACATCGTCGGTCAGTTGGTAGGCGGTCGAGAGCTGATTGACCGGCCGGGTGATTTCCTTGAACTGGGTATTGGGTACCGATTGCGCCTTGACCACGTCCACCGGCGCCATGGCCCCGGCAATGCCGTTGCCACCGAAGAACAGGCTTTCACCCCAGATCAGGCCGTGGCGCCCCGCGCGAACCGATAAGGAGCGGTCGGCCAGCTCACCGTTCCAGTAGACAAAGGCATCCAGCAGTTCGCCGTCGCCGCCATGCAGATGACGGGTGTCGCTGGTGAATTCATCGAAGCCCACCGAACGCTGGTTGGCACTGGCCGCGTCGTTATTGTCGTTGCGGTCCTGGTAGACAGTGTCATACCAGGCGGCACCGCTCAGGCGGGCACCGAAGTTGTGATAACCGATGTCCAGTTCGGAAAGAATATCCAGGCGATTGGAGATCAGCCCCTTGCCGAAATTGTGATCGCCGTCATTCTGGTTCAACGCCGTCTGCCCTTCGCTGAGCTTGCTGCTGGGGTCCTTCAGGCGCCAGGCCGCGCTGTACTTCAGCGTGTTGTCCCAGCGCAAGCTGAGATCGGGGTTGCCGGTATCGATCTGAAAGGCCTGGGCGGCCGAGGCGCCAAGCCCCAGGCTGGCCGCAAGGGTCAGGGTGAAGGGGACGCGCCGCGACGCAGCGATCTTGCGAGTAGCCATCGAAGTAACCCTCTTTATTGTTGTTGTATGTCAGCTCTTCTGGTGAAACGGCGCCCGCAGTCGAACCGGGCCAAGCCTGCACAGGCATGAAGCATCCATGGGAGAGCGAATTCGGTTTTGCCGGCGCCTCAGATGGGCTGTGCCGTGACCTCGAGCATCCGCCTGACCAGGCCGATCCGGTCGAAGCCGCTGTCGTGGGCCATTTCCTTGTCACCGGCCAACACCGAGCTTTCGCTGATGAATTTGCAGCGCTCATAACGGCGCGCCATAAAGCGTTCGAGCTGCCGTTCGACGCTGCCACCGGCGCCCAGCTCTTCGCCAAGCACGACGGCATCTTCAATGGCCATGCCGGCGCCCTGGCCCAGGTGCGGTGTCGTGGCGTGTACTGCGTCGCCAATCAACACGACACGGCCGCGGTACCAGGACTCACTGACGAACACCACCTCCAGCGGCTTGTAGACCACCTGTTCGCTGTCGATTATTTGCTCGCGCAGTTCGCCGATCAGCCCAGTGAAGCCGCTCAGGCGCTGGCGCATCCGGGTCGCCAGCGTGGCGGCATCCATCCTCGGGTTGGCGGGCTCGTGGGAGGTCACGAACAGGTACATCTGGTCGCGACCCAGCGGCACCAGCCCGGCATTACCGGCGGGTCCCTGGAAGGTGGCCAGATGATCGATCCCGGCGGCACGCGGGAAGTTGTAGCGCCACACCGCCTGGCCGGTGAAGCGCGGCGGGTACTGGTCGCCGAACAGCAAGCCGCGCATTGTTGAGTACAGGCCATCGGCGCCCACGACCAGGTCGTAACGACCGCGACTGCCATCGGTGAACAGCACATCAACGCCCTCGCCCACCTGCTCCAGCGTCTCGACGCTCAGGCCCAGGCGAATCGAGGCGCCCAGGGCAATGGTGGTTTCGCTGAGGACTTGATGCAGGGCCAGGCGCGAAATACCGACATTGGCCGGATACTCGGGGCCAGCCAGGCGCTGACCGGGGATTCGCGCCAGCTGCTCACCAGCCGTGGTATTGATGGTCAGATCCTCGAACGCGTAGGCGGCGTCCAGGTAGCCGTCCAGCACACCCAACTTGGCCATCTCACGCACGACGTTACTCTGCTGGATGATGCCAACGCCGTAGACGGTCCACTGTGCCTTGAGCTCGACAAGGTCGACGACGATGCCTTTGCGACGCAAAGCGATTGCGGCACACAGGCCACCGATACCACCACCGACGATAAGCACCTTTTCCACTGCGTTCATGCTCGTTTCACTCTTATTCTTGTTATTCACGCAAGCGTTCTGCCGGAGCGTTCCCAGGCTTCACGACCGGCTGTTTCTGCACGCATTCGCTACCGCGTTGTGTTCACTTTCTCGGCAAAGCAGGCGTTTGACTAATCGCATGTAGGGATACGATGTATCAGCAACCGCGATACGTTAACTAAGGTCCACACGCTTCCAACTGACCCGCTTCGAGCACCAGCCAATCGGCCTCTGCATGCCATTGCAGCGCACTCAGGCGTTCCCCCAGGCAAGGCCCGTAGACACACAGGCCACTGTCTGGAAGGAACCGGGCACCATGGGCGTAACAGACGATCTGGCGGCCATCGACACTGAGAAAACGGTCCTTGCGGTACTCCAGCCGCACCGCCAGGTGCGGGCAACTGTTGCGATAGACCCGCACCTCGCCGCCATGGCGCAGGGCGAACACGCTGTCCTTCCCCGTGCCCAGGGGATCGAACCCACGGGCTTGCCCTTCGACCACGTCATCCAGGTGACAGAGAACAATGGCGTCGTGACTCATGGACGACATTCGCACTCAGGCCTGCTTGGGCGGCGGGCCGCTGGGGAACCATTTTTCCCGGGAAGTGAACAGGAACAATTGCGAGTTATCCGCCGACAATGGCGCCTGCCGCGCTTGCCAGGCGTCATCGTGCTTGTCCATGTCTGCGTCGTATTCGATGTGGCAGCCCAGCGGGCTGTTGAAGTACCAGAACCAGTTGGAGCCAAAGAGGTGACGGCCCGGTCCCCAGAAGCTGGTCCAGCCTTGCTGCTCGAAGCGGCGCCCGGCCAACAGCACTTCCGTGCCGCTGCCCATGTGAAAGGTGAAGTGCTCGCACCCCTTCATATGCGGTGGCGTCTGGATCATGAACAAACAGTGATGGTCATCGGAACCGGCGGGACGCATGAACGGACCCGCGCCAACAAAGGTGTCGGTGGTCACGAAGCCCAGGCGTTTGTAAAAGGCCTCGGCCTTGGCCGCATCCGGCACGAAATACACCACGTGGGACAGGGTCCGCGGCAGGGCCTGCATATCGGGGCTGATGCCCGGTTGGTTGACCGGGCGCTGGGGGGCATGGCCCGGCGCATTGGTCAGGTCCGCCGGCGCGCTGTACGCACGCCGCACACTGATCTGGAAACCAATGGCAAAGCCCATGTCGTCCACACTGTGCACGGAACCCTCGGCACCGCGGGTCACCAGGCGATCACGCCCCAGCTCATCGGCGATGGCCTCAAGATCAGCCGCGCTGGCCACGCCGTAAACGGTTTCACGAATCGAAGGCGCAGGCCCGATGGCCGCCGGCAGACTGGCATCGTCCGCACGACGGATAATCACGGCAGTGCCGTCGAGGGCTTCAAAACGACCGCCCTCGCTGTCGACATCGACAGGCAGCAGACCGTAGTCACGCAGGCAATGAGTACAAGCTTGAATATCGTCGACGCCAAAAATCAAGGCATCAAGGCCAATGATGTTCATTGAGTTACCACTCCATTGTAATTATTCAGCGCAGGCCAGCACCCCGCTTGCGGGAGCCGTGCCAGGCGGAGCGCTGCCGAGGCTGGTCTTGGAGTCGATAAAGCCTCACGGCCAACCGACTGTGGGCCGATACTGAAGGGGCAGAAACGCACTGACTAATCGCTTGTCGGGATGCGACCTATCGGCAAATGCGATACCTGGCTGCACCGCGCCAAGTGCCGTGAAAAATCGAACAGGCGTCGCTCGATTCGCCCACTCATGGGACTTGACGCCGCGATAGGAAGGTCGGAAGGTATTTACAAAATAAATACAAGAATCGAGACCGCCATGCGTTTTAACCACTTGGATCTCAATCTCCTGGTGGCGCTTGATGTGTTACTGGAAGAGCAGAACATCACCCGCGCCGCCGAACGCCTGCACATGACCCAATCCGCCACCAGCGGCGTACTAGGCAGGCTGCGCCTCTACTTCGAAGATGAACTGCTGGCGCAGGTCGGGCGCAAGATGCAGCCCACGCCCTATGCCCGTGAACTGGCGGCGCCCGTGCGCCAGGTACTGCTGACGATCCAGTCCTCGATCACCGCCAAACCGGTGTTCGACCCCGCCACCAGCAAGCGCCATTTCCGCCTGATCACGTCGGACTATCTGATCAGCGTCCTGTTTGCCCGGGTGATCCAGAAAATCTCCCTGGAGGCCCCGCACATCACTTTCGAACTGCTCGGCCCCGGCGACACGTCCACCGAGCTGCTGATGCGCGGCGAGGCCGACATGATGATCGTGCCTGAGCGCTATCTCATCGAAGGCCACCCATCGCAGTTGCTGTTCGAAGAAGAGCATGTTTGCGTGGTGTGGGACGGCAACACCCAAGTGGGCGACAGCATCAGCCTCGATCAGTACATCGAGATGGGCCATGTCTCGGTGATTTTTGGCCGCAACCGGCAGTTAAGCGTCGAAGAATGGCTGATGAGCCAGTACGGTTTCACCCGCCGCATGGAAGTGGTGACCCACGACTTCAACACCCTGCCGCAACTGATCGTCGGCACCCAACGCGTCGCCACCATGCTCCAGCGCATGGCCAGGCTCTACGCCAACTACCTGCCGTTGCGCATCCTGCAACCACCGGTGAAAATCCCGGTGATGCGTGAGTTCATGCTCTGGCACCGGACCATGGAGGGGGATCCGATGCACCGTTGGCTGCGGGCGAAAATCAGTCAGATCATCAACGAGCTGGAACAGTAGTAGCAGCCATTGCTCGCGGGCGAGGTCAGGTACGAAAGTGCCCGACGGCCGCCTTGAGCTCGCTGCCAACCTGTTGCAAATCGGCCGTCGAGACTTGCAGCTGCAGGCTTTCCCTGGCACTGCCCTCGGCCACTTCGCGCACCCGCGTCATGCTCTGGCTGACTTGCTCGGCCACCACACTCTGCTGCTCGGCAGCCGCGGCAATCTGCTGGTTCATCTGCTCGATGCGGGACACCGCCCGGGTAATCCGCGCCAGTGCCTGGGAGGCTTGTGCGGCAAGCACCACCGTTTCATCGCTCAGCACATGGCTGCCTTGCAAGCGCTCGGCGGCTTGTTGGGCAACACTGCTCAGACGAACGATCAACCCTTCGATTTCCGTGGTCGAGCGCTGTGTGCGTCGTGCCAGGCCACGCACCTCATCGGCGACCACAGCGAAGCCACGACCATGCTCCCCCGCCCGCGCGGCCTCGATGGCGGCGTTGAGCGCCAGCAGGTTGGTCTGCTCGGCCACCGCCTTGATGACATCGAGCACACCACCAATCGCCGCGCTCTCCACCAGCAAAGACCGCATGGCCTCGGCACAACCACTCATCTCCACGGCCAGGTGGTCGATCTTGCCACCCGCCTGGCGAACCAGTTCATCGCCCTCACGTGCTTGTTGGTCGGCATGCGCCACCGCTTCGCTGGCCTCACCCGCGTTGCGCGCGACCTCCTGCGCCGTGGCGGCCATCTGTTGCATGGCGGTGGCGGCCAGTTCGGTTTCCTGGCGTTGATGTTCGACACCACGGCTGTTGCTCAAGGTCACTTCGGCCAAACTGCCGGCCATGCCGTTAAGCGAGCCGACACCTCGGTCGATGCGCCCGACCAATCCCCGCAGACTGCCCAACATGCTGCCCACGGTGCCCAACAGTTGGCCCAACTCATCACGACGACCACTGTCTGACGGCGGATCACTCAAGTCCCCCGCTGCTACGCGCTGGACCAACTGCACGGCCTGGCGCAACGGCTGCACAATCAACTGGCGGATCAGCAGGCTGGCGCCAATGCCCAAGGCGAGTGCCAGAACAGTGATCAAACCCAATTGGCGATCGGCATTGCGATTATCGTCCAGGACCGCCTGCCTTTGCTGCTCATCGGCCTGGGCCAGCAGCTTGCTTACCTGCTCGGTCTGCGCGTTCATCGCCGCACTGCTTTGCGCACTTTGCCCACGGCTGTCGACGAACTCGCGGAAGGCCTTGCGGTAGTCGCCCAGGGCAGTGCTCGCCTCCTGCAGCGACTCGCCTTGCTGCTCGCCAAGATCCAGTGCCTGCATGGCGGCCAGCAGGTCACTCATGCTCATTTCCCAGTCGCTGCGGTAACGCTCCTCGCCATCGAGCGAGTAGTACAGCTCGCTGTCACGCAGTTTGGCGAGTTTGTCCCGCAACGCGGCCGTCTGCTCAAGCCGCACCATCTGATCGCTGTCCGGCGGTGTCCCCTGCCCCAACCGGGTGTTGAGCACATCCAGTTGATCGAGAAACAGCAGGGTAAAACTGTCGCCAGCCGTCTGCGCCAGTGCCTGCATGCGCAAGCGCGCCTCCCGAGCCCGACGCAACGAATCGGCATAGCCGAGAAACTGCTCCAGATACGTGCTAGCGGCCGTGCGTACTGCGCTATTGGCGGGCTCAGCATCGAGTTGCCGGTTCAGTGTGCCGATCACCTCGCGGACCTGGTCCAGGCGCTGTGGAGCAAGGTCCAGGGCGAATGCTTTCTCGGCGATACGCGCACGCAGGATCAGTGCCTGGATCGACGACTCCTGACGCGATTGTTCACCGCGCTGCTGCAACACACCCAGGGAACGAAAAGCAGTGACCGCCACCGCCAACGTCACCAGCAGCACCAGGCCGAAACCCAGCGACAGCTTGGCCCCCACCGATAGATTGCCAAACACACGGCTCAGTACAGGCATGTCCGACTCCTCGCACGGTCATGGAAAAACAGCCTGCCCTTGGCGCCCAGGCTGATCGCTGTGCCGGGTTTGGACTCACTCATCTGCCGATACCTTATTCTTGTTGTTGTGCGCGCCAGGGACTCCGACCAATAGCGCGGTGTAGCCGCAACTCTAATGAGTCGTACCTCGACGACACCAATCGCATCCTGCGTTATGAGCAATCGCAAAGTACGATGATAGGTATCCGGATTTGCGGCTTGAACAGTGAGAAGTGAACCCTTAGGCCATGGCGCACACACGCTCTATCAGCGTTCGCAATACCTCCCATCCCGACTCGCGATTGGCCAAACCATTGGCCTCCCCTTAGCCTGCTTCGAACCGTCAGGCCTGGCCATTCCCGCGCCGGACCTGGCCGCCTGCCGTTGCTTGCACAAGGACAATAACAATCATGTTCCGCTACTTCCCGACCAACTACGTGTGGAATCTTTCCGTCGACCTGGCCATTGAAATGGGCGCCCGCATCGGCGAAATCGAAGAAATGTGCGCGCCGCTGCAGGAGGCCGCCAAACAACCGGACGCCGCCGGTAGCAAGGCCTTCCGTGAGACCTGGGCGAACATGGCCGACAAGCTGTGCGGCCTGGCTGAAGAAGACGAAGGCAAGGGTCGAATGTTGTCTGCCGGGGAAAAATACAACCGCGCCGCCACCTACTACCTGAGCTGCGAACGCCTGCAGGCCCATGGCGCTCCTGGCCGCACGGAGCTGTACCAGCGCTTTTTGCACACCTTCCAACGCGGTATCGAACTGGCACGAGAAAACTGCGAGCGCGTTGAAATCCCTTACGAAGGCAAGCACATTTCCGGCCTGCTGGTCCGTGCCGAAGGCGTCAGCGGCCCAGCGCCGATTCTGGTGCAGGTCAATGGACTGGATTCCACCAAAGAAATGAAATACCGCGTCGGCCTGCCCGCCTGGCTGGCCAAACGGGGCGTGTCGTCGTTGATTATCGACCAGCCTGGCACAGGCGAAGCACTGCGCCTGCATCACCTGACGGCGCGTTTCGACAGTGAGCATTGGGCCAGCCGTGTAGTGGACTGGCTGGAAACCCGCGACGATGTCGATGCCAAACGCATTGGACTGGAAGGTGTGTCACTGGGCGGCTACTACTGCCCGCGCGCGGTCGCCTTCGAGCCGCGCTTCGCTTGCGGCGTGGTGTGGGGTGCCAACCATGACTGGCGTGATGTACAGAAGCGTCGCCTGGAAAAGGAAGGCAGCTTCCCGGTGCCGCATTACTGGTCGCACGTGGCCTGGGTATGGGGCGCCAAAGACACCGATGAGTTCATGGCCATCGCCGAGAATGTTCATCTGGACGGCATCCTGGATCGCATCAAGGTGCCTTTCCTGGTCACCCACGGTGAAAAGGATTCGCAGATTCCCCTGAAGTGGGCACACCGTACCTACGAGCAGTTGGTCAACAGTCCGAAGCGCGAGCTGAAAGTCTTCACCGAACGTGAGGGTGGCGTGCAGCATTCGAGTTTCGATAACAGTATCAATGCTGGTCAGTACATTGCCGATTGGGTGGCTGAAGTGCTCGGTGGTCGTACTGCATGAGAGGGGTTGAACGTCCCGGCACGACTGTAATGCTGTTCACTTAGGAAAAACGGCGCTTCTTTCAGAAATGGGAAGCGCCGTTTTTTTTGGTTTTTTTTGAGAAAGCTCGGTGTCTAGTTGCTTTGGTGTGTATATCCGTTGCTGCGGTAACGGCCGCTTATGGTTCCGCTCTTACAGCGGCTCACTTTTGGAAGAGCGCCAAAAGTAAGCAAAAACGCTTTGCCCCACCACTCGGTGCCTCGCCTAGGCTCGGCATGCCTGAACGAAGGCATTGCTCCGTGGGCCCGCCGCGAAGGGCCATCCATGGCCCAGCGCGGCTAACCCGACATCCATGCCGGGTTGCCCACTGCGCAATACCTTCGTTCAGCCAGCGTGGTTAACGGGGCGCCCGAGATCAACGTCCACCGCGAGGCGGCCTGGTAGCCGACCTGGTTCTTGGTGGGACCGCGTTTCTCCTGTGGGAGCGGGCTTGTTCGCGAAAGCGGTGTGTCAGTTTACGGTGATGTTGGATATGCCGGCCTGATCGCGAGCAAGCTCGCTCCCACAGGTGATCTTGGGTGTATATCGGTTTGGTGTTTGCTAAATATCCCTTGTGGGAGCGAGCTTGCTCGCGATAGCGATGGCGCAGCCACATAGATGTTGGACATGCCCCGCTCTTGCTTTGCTTTTGATCTTGATCTGGACGCCCCGTTAAACCACGCTGGCCGAACGCAGGCATTGCGCAGTGGGCACCTCAGCATGGATGCCGAGGTAGCCGCGCTGGGCCATGGATGGCCCTTCGCGGCGGCCCACGGAGCAATGCCTTCGTTCGGGCACACCGAGCCTAGGCGAGGTGCCGAGTGGTGGGGCAAAGCGTTTTTGGTTACTTTTGGCGCTCTTCCAAAAGTGACCCGCCGTAAGGGCGGAACCGCCAGTGGCCGTTACCGCAGCAACGGATACACACACCCACCCTGAAATACGCTACGACCGTGCTTCGATATAGTTGCTCCCCTCACCCATCCCCAAGCATCTGCCACAACGACGCCCCCACCCCGGTAATGCTCTCCCCGGCAATCAACCCCGCCGCCGCGGTGATGGCGAAGCGTTCCGTGAGGCTCGGCCAGCGACAGCTCACCAACCACGTCAGCACCGCACCGAGGGCCATCATCAGGGACACCGAGGCCGGCAAGACGAAAGCCAAGCCCAAGGCCGCCGTGCTTGGCAAGTAGCGGGCCCGATGCGCCGGCAGCAGGCTGTCGAGGACTCCCAACAGCAAGCCAACCAGGCCGCCGATGAAAATCGCCCAGCGAATGCTCGCTGACAACGAGTCCAGGCCCAGGGTCAGGGTTTGCGCCACGGCCTTCCAGGTGGCGACCGCCGGGGCCGGCCACTCTTCGGTGAGCAGCATGGTTTGCGGGTCCGGGATCAGCGCCAGGTAAGCCAACACCCCGACGATGCTACCGACGAAAATCCCCAGGGTCTGGGCGATCAGCTGCTTGCGAGGCGTGGCGCCGATCGCCCGGCCGACCTTGAAGTCATTCATCAGGTCGGTGCACTGCCCGGCCGAACCACCGGCGGTGTTGGCGCTCATCAGGTTGATCGGCACCTGCCCCGGCGCGACGATGCCAAAGCTCAACTGGGACAATTGGCCGATGGCCCCGATCGGCGGAATGCCCGTGGCGCCCACCACCCGGGCGGCCACCGCCGCCAGACAGATCGCCAAGGGAATGGTCAACAAGGCCATCCACGGATTGATGCCGAACAACAGCACTTGCAGGCTCACCACCAGGATGATCGACAGTACAAAACCAGTGGCAGGCCCAGGCTTGGGTATCGTCCAGATCGCCCCGCCGCCCGCCTTGGTGGACCGGTGCAATGCCCACAAGCGAATCGCCAACGAGGCCAGGGTCGAGCAGACCATCAGGCTCACCCCTGGCCAGAGCAACCACTCCACCAGTGCCGCGAACTGCGGGCCGCTGCTACCGTGCGGCAACCGCACCAAGCCTTGTTCCAGCAGCCACGGCGCCAACCCGCCCCACGCCAGCAAGGCACCGAGCAGCAGGGTCAGGCCCACGCGAATACCGATGATGCCGCCGAACCCCACTAACAACAGCGAAGGGTCAGCGGTAAACGTCAGGCGCTCCAGTTGGGCGCTCGGAGACCAGCGCGGGATGGTCCACATGAAGGTGTCGACCGCCTTGACCAGCCCGGACAGCAACGCGGCGCTGAGCAGCACCTTCAAGCGCGTCGCGGCTTCGTGGCCGTGGTTATAGATATGCAGCAGGGTTTCCAGGGTCGCCATGCCCTCGGGAAATTTCAGCGCCTTGTCATTGAGCAATGAGGGCCGTAGGTACCAGGCAATCCAAATCCCCAGGAAACTCACCGAAAAGACCCAGGCCACCATGGGAATGGCGTCCAACTGCTGGCCGGTCAGCAAGGTATAGGCCGGGATGGGCGCGACCAGCCCACCGGAAATGATCGACGCAGCGGCAGAGGCCACGGTCTGGTTGATGTTGCTTTCGTGCAGCGTCCAGGGCAGCCGCCCCACCGATCGACTCGCCAAGCCTTGCCAGATGCCATAGCCAACCAGCAAGGCAATGATCGACATATTGAACGACCAGCCGATCTTCAACCCGGCATAGACATTGGAAGGCGTCAGCAGGATACCGAGGACGATTCCCGTACTGACCGCACGCGGACTGAGCTCGCGTTCGACGGCGGCGTTCAAGGGGAATGTGGACGAGGTTGGATGCATGCGAATTCCTTATCGGCACTGAGGCAGCGGCCAAATTCAGCCTGATCCCTTGTGGGAGCGAGCTTGCTCGCGATGGCGGAGTGTCAGTCTCCATCCCCGTAACGCAGTATTGGCGCAAGGTTCACCCGAGTCGTCCATCCATGGGCTGCGCTCGACTTATTTTCCCCCCTCGTAATTGACCATCCAGGCAATCCCGAAACGGTCTTCGAACATGGCAAAGCGTTCCGCCCAAAAGGTCTTCTCCAAGGGCATGTACACGCTGCCACCTGCACTCAAGCCTTTAAATAGCCGCTCGGCCTCCTCCACGCTGTCGACGTTGAGGGAAACCGACACGCCTTGC
Organism: Pseudomonas sp. KB_12; assembly: GCF_052114545.1. NCBI lineage: Bacteria > Pseudomonadati > Pseudomonadota > Gammaproteobacteria > Pseudomonadales > Pseudomonadaceae > Pseudomonas > Pseudomonas sp. KB_12. The sequence goes on from NZ_JBFREY010000006.1 coordinate 185,558, forward strand.
GGCTTGCGAAACGGCTGGCCTGGCGGGCAATCGGAGGCCATCAGGCTGAAAGCGCCGACGGTCAGGCAAGTGTGCATGATCAGGTTGGGATCCTTGGGCATCCCGGTTTCCTCGGGGGCCTCGGCAAAAGACATGGAAAACAGTTCGCCGCCCAGTACCTCCTCATACAAGGCGAAGGCTTGCTTGCAGTTACCGTTGAAGGTCAGGTAAGGAATGATTCTCATGGTCGGGTCTCCTGCAGTCGGTTTCACGATTGGCCGGACATCCGGGCCCGCAAGCGTTCTTCCTGCTCGCGCAATTCAGGGGTAAAGGACTCGCCGAACTCCTCGAGCTCGAAGATCTGGCGGATCTCGATTTCACTGTCGCTGACCATCGGGTTCGGGCAGCGCTTGACCCAGTCGATGGCCTCCTGCAATGACTGGACCTTGAAGATCCAGAAGCCGGCGATCAGCTCCTTGGTTTCAGCAAAGGGCCCGTCGATCACCGTCCGGTCCTTGCCGGAAAACTGCACGCGCACGCCCTCGGCACTGGGATGCAGGCCTTCACCGGCGAGCATCACCCCGGCCTTGACCAGTTCTTCGTTGTAGGCCCCCATGGCGGCCAGCAGGTCCGCGCTGGGCATTTCTCCGGCTTCCGATTCCGGACTGGCTTTGACGATCACCATAAATCGCATGCTGGTATCTCCTGAGAATGGATGGATCAAGCCGCCCTTGTGGCGGCTCTACGGACTAATCGAATGGCAATGGCCGAAATCGACAGGTCGACGCCATTATTTTTCGATAGACCGTTGGCGGCCAGGGAGACCCAGGCTCCCTGGCCGTGAGCCACGTCCAGCGCTCAGGGATTCCACTGGAATCGATAGATGTCTCGATAACCATTGCTGGGGTCGTACAGGAGCTTCGTCCCGCCGTCCAAGGTGATATTGTCGGCATTGACCAAGTGAACCGGTGCCACGAAACCGCTCACCGGCTGACCTGCCATCAGTCGGTTCAATTCATCGATCACCTGCCAGCCATGCACATTGAGCGGTTCGGCCACGGTGACGGTCTGGTAGTTTTTTTCCTGTATGCGCAAGAACGCCGAAGCACTCCCGTCACCGGCCGACATCAGACTGATGCCGTCGCGGGGTATCGCGGCGCTGGCCAAGGTGGCCACCGCGTAGTCGAAATAGATATCGTTGATGGCCAACGTGTGGGTCCAACGCTTGCCATGGCGCTGAAGCAGTTCCGTGGTGATCGCCGGCATTTTCTCGCGGCTTTCGGAGATCGCGACATCGCGCACCTCCAGCAACGAGCACTCCCGACAGGCCCGAATCACGTTTTCCATGGCCTTGGCTTTCGCCATGGCGATGCTGTACCTGGAGTCGGTCAGGATGACCACCCCGGCCTTTCCGTTCGACTGCGCCACTGCCGCCATGGCCGTGATGCGAGCCACTTCGAGCGGGTCGGTCGTGACGTTCATGGCCATCGGCGTCCCATCAATCGGCCCGGGCCGCTCTCCGGCGTGCCAGCCCACCACTGGCACGCCCTTGTCGGCGAAGACGGCCAGCGCCGCCTTGTTTTCAAGGGCGTCGGCACCGCACAGAATGAGGCCATCGGGGTTCGCCGCCAGGGCATCGGCAAAGGCCTTTGCACGCCCGGCCGAGGAGCCAGCGCCATCGAATACCCTCAGCGTCCAGCCCATCGCCTTGGCGGCCTCGCGAGCGCCCTGGGCGACACCGACAATACCTCCGTTGCGCATATCTTCTGCGACAATGGCGATACTCTTGCCGCGCTGGGCGCGCGGGCCGGATTCGGGGCCACTCCAGGGAACGGCGCCGAGAGTGGCCTTGGCAACCATTTCCTGTGCTTGATTCACCGTCACCGTGGCGTCCGTCGCTGCCGGTAGATCCTGGCCGTATCCGGGCGTTGCCGCGAAGAGACAGAAAGCCGTCATTGAAATTATCTTGAGCAACCGGGACCTGGCCTTACAGGTTTGATCACAGCGTGTGATGCCGGGTCTGGAGCCGATGGCGCGATCATAATGTGTCATGGCGTCTCTTTTTTTTATGGATGCAGTGTTCAAATTCAGTGTCCGCAAGGATAGTCGGTTCTGCTGTCATCGGCCCGAAAGGGGAATGGCAAGTTTGTAACATCCTTCCAGCCCCGGCCCTCGCTCGACATCCATTGTTCGACGCACCACGAAGTGAGGAACCTGTCGAGCCCATAGCCTATGAGCCAAACATGGAGGAGATGGCGATGACACGCACCCGTTTTTTTGGAAAAACCGTACTGGCCTGCACGTTCATCCTGGCGATTATCGGCTGGGGAATCGGCTTCTATGGGCCGCCGATTTATATGCAAGCGGTCATGGAGCGCACGGGTTGGCCGATCGCCCAGGTCTCGGCTGCCGTGACCTTGCACTTTCTCAGCGGCACGCTTGTCATCGCCAACCTGCCACGCCTTTACGCACGCGTCGGGATACCCGCCATCACCCTGCTGGGCAGCATCGTCCTGGGCATCGGCGTGAACATCTGGGCTCACGCCAACCAGTTATGGGTGCTGTATACGGGCGCCGTCTGCTCGGGTATCGGCTGGGTGACATTGGGTGCCGCGGCCGTTAACACCCTGATCGCGCCGTGGTACGTCAAGGAAAGACCCAAGGCCCTGGGCAAGGCCTACAACGGCGCCAGCCTGGGTGGCGTGATCTTTTCGCCGCTGTGGGTGTTACTGATCGAGCGTTTCGGCTTTGCCATGGCGGCGCTGGTAATCAGCATTGTCGCGGTGTTGCTCATAGGCGTCTTCGCTTTCCTGGTCTTCAACAAAAGCCCACAAAGCCTAGGACAACATCCCGACCATGCAGACCAACCGGAACCCGTGCCGATCAGCGCCGGCGCCACGCCGTGGACCGCCATGCAGACCCTCAGGTCGGCAAGTTTCCGCACCCTGGCAGCCGGCATGTCCTTGGGGCTGTTCGCCCAGATCGGCTTGATCGCGCACCTGTACTCGATCCTGGTGGGTCGCATGGGGGCGCATGACGCCTCATTCGCCATGGGTCTGGCCACTGCCAGTGCGATGGGCGGCCGATACGTCGCCGCACGCTTGATGATCCAAGGCATGAACCGCCGACAACTGGCCTGCCTCGGTTATGCCATCCAGATGCTGGGCACGCTGATGCTTCTCGGTCTGGACCTTCACCCGACAGTGGCCTGGATAGCCGTGGTGTTGATCGGTTCGGGCATTGGCAATGCCACCTCCTTGCCGCCACTGATAGCCCAGACCGAGTTCAGCCGTGAACAAACCGCCAGGGTGATCGCCCTGATGGTCGCGATCAGCCAAGCCACCTACGCCTTCGCCCCGGCCTTGTTCGGCCTGGTGCGCTCCCTCTTCACCGATCCGAATCACGCCATCGTCGCCGTCGTGACAGCAGCGGTCGTCGTGCAGGGGCTCGCCATTTGGTCGTTCTATCCACTTCATTACAGAAACAGGGTTGGGTATCGCTTCATACCTTGGGCATAGATTGACGAGGGTAAATCGTCACGGAGGCGCGTAGCTTATTGCCGCCGAAAACACACATTTTGTCGAATGCCTTGTGGCTGACGGGAAGATGCTGGCAGTCAAGTGCCTGACGGTGCTGACTATGATCAATGTCTGGATCATGGAGGTAGACGAAGTCCTCATCGTAATCAGTGACAATAACCCAGTGTGGGGCTTTTGAGCGCGTCAGTCGGTAGCAGCTGATCAACACCAGGGGTTGACCGCCCTCCTTCAGTGCGAGGGCCAGGTCCAGTTGGTTGCTACTCACCTGCTCCACATCACTCTGCGCGAGTTCGCTGCAGAACGCTTCATGTACCAGGCGCATTACTTCTTTTTTATGTTCGTCGCGCACACCGTCGAGAAATAGCGGACCTGCGATACTCACTTGCAAGCGTACTCGAAACCCCCGGCGCCAGGCCGCGAGCGCCAACCCTTGGGGACTGCAACCACCGTGCCCTGAAGTCATGAACACCGTGGTGGCTTCACGCCAGATCTGCAGTTCGTCCCTACGCCCGATTAAACGACCGGGTTGCAATGCCTTCATGGCCATCAAGAGGCAAGCCGGGCCGCAGGTAAACTCAGTGGTCTGTTGGTAGTAAGGTACCTGGAGCTCACGGTTTTCCCGAGGCTGCACAACACGCTTTTCCAAGCGCAGCGCATGCAAATGGTCTTCGTAGTAGTCGTTTACCACGGCGAAGCGCCGGTACCCATTGCGCTCATAAAGACTGATGGCAACCGGATTATCCGGTCGGACTTCCAGTCGCAGGTAGGCGCAGTCGTTCGCGCGTGCGCACTCTTCCGCCTGATCCAATAACTGTTTCCCCAAGCCCAGGCCACGACTATGGGTGGCGATGGCGATGGAGTACAGACGCGCCAGCGAGGTGCCGCGGTGGAACAAGACCAGGCAGTAGCCCATCAATTGGCTCTCGGCCTGCGCGACGATCAGGCTGGCATGGGCTCGGCCGATCATCCACTGGAAACTGCGCGGCGTCAGCCGGTCATGGGTAAAGCACTGGTTTTCCAATTCCAGCAGAGACTTCAGATCATCGTGTGTCGCCTTGCGAAATACCAGGTTCATATAGCCGCCGTAAAAGTTGCGTAACGAAACGAGACTTCTAAAAAGTATCGTGCTTAATAGATAAGGACTTGTTCTCCAACGGACCTTCTCATATGTCAGCGGCACAGGGTGATCGGCGTGAAGTATCAGAGCAAAATCGGTTAGCGGCAATATCAAACCTTACTTATTTATCGAGTGCACAGAGGCAGCAAAGCCAAGTCGTTATTATTGTTGAGCGTAAAGAAGACTGGGCGTCTTATTTCCCATCAGACGATGTGATGAGTGCCCAGGAGTATCTCGAGCAACCCCTTGAAAGCGAGGCGGGCAAGCGTGTTCAGGTTATTAATCTGTGTCGGAGCTACAAGTACCTAGGACACGGGTATTACTGCTCATTGCTGGCAGAAGCACGCGGCCATAAAGTTATTCCGTCTGTGCGAACCATCAGCGAGTTGACCCGAAAATCACTGTACAGCCTCGCGCTGGATGACTTGGACAAGGCGCTGGACAAAGCACTGAACAACCACCTTTATAGTAATACCGAAGGATTCACGCTCACTCTTTACTTTGGTAAAACCAACCTTGAGCCCTTGCAGGAACTGGCCCGGCAAATTTTCGAAATATTCCCATGTCCGATCCTCCTGGTGGAGTTCCGTAAAAGCAATAGTTGGCACATTGAGGGGATAAAGCCTGGCGTCTTGCAAAAGCTACGCGAAGACCAGGAGGATCAATTTGCCAACTCGCTGGACAGTTTCAGCCGCAAGATCTGGCGAGTACCGCGGTCACCCCGCGTGGCCCGTTACGACCTGGCCATATTGCATGACCCACAAGAATCGTTGCCGCCTTCCAATGCCAAGGCACTGGAAAGCTTTATCAGGGTGGGCAAAGGCCTGGGCATTGATGTCGATCTGATCGAAAAGAAAGACTACTCGCGAATCGCCGAGTATGACGCCCTGCTGATTCGCGAAACCACCAGCGTGGATAACCACACCTATCGCTTCGCCAAGAAGGCGGAAAGCGAAGGCCTGGTGGTGATGGACGATCCCACTTCAATACTGCGCTGTACCAACAAGGTGTACCTGACTGATCTGCTCAAGAGCCATCAATTGGGTATGCCGGCAACCGAGATTCTCTACAAGGAGCGACCGGAAGACTTCGAGCGAGTCGGTGAACGCCTGGGCTTTCCATTAGTGCTGAAGATTCCCGATGGTTGTTTTTCCCGTGGCGTAATCAAGGTTGAAAGCCAACAGGCGCTGCTGGATGCCACCGCTGAGCTCTTCGAGCACTCGGTATTGCTACTGGCTCAGGAGTTCTTCTACACCGAGTACGACTGGCGCATCGGCGTACTCAACCGCAAACCGATTTTCGCCTGCCAGTACTTCATGTCCAAAGGTCACTGGCAAATCTACAACCACAAGGCCAAGAGCCAGGACATTAATGGGGAATGCCGCACCTTGGCGGTTCACGAAGCACCGCGGGCGGTGGTGGAGCTGGCGGTGAAGACCGCAAATCTCATTGGAGATGGTTTGTACGGGGTCGACCTGAAACAGTCGGGGGATAAGGTGGTGGTCATCGAGGTTAACGACAACCCGAACATGGACGCGGGCATCGAAGACGCCTACTTGCAGGACGACCTGTATTCCCTGGTTCTGGAAGAGTTCATTCGCCGTCTTGAGCTGAAACGTCGCGGTCAGGCCTGGTGAATACTTGATCCGCTACACGACCTGCAAGACACTGACTTCCTCTGTCAACAACGCCATAGGTCAGACGTGATCAAGAGTTTTCTGCTCGCCAACGGGGCGCTGGTACCGGTTGAACAGCTCAATGCTGATGTGATGTTGTTCAGTAATCCCGATGCGGCAGAACGAGATCTGTTGCGCAGCGAGTTCAAACTGGACGATCACGCGCTGGCTTCGGCACTGGATCCGGACGAAGTCTCACGCATCGAATTCCATCCGGATAACCTGTTCTTGATCTGGAAGCGTCCGGAAAGTTACTCGGGCGGAGATAGCCTGGCCTTCGAGGTCTCATCGTTCGGCTTGCTCTTCTCTAAAACACGCTTGCTGATAATCGCGACTGACGACTCCCAGTTGAGTGGATTGGGGCAGCGGCACCCCTTGCACACAACGCAAGATGTGCTGCTGGACATACTGTTCAACAACCTCCACCACTACCTGGGCCACCTCAAGGTGATCAAGATGGTGGCTCGCGAGCTGCAGCAGAGATTCAACGCCTCGATGGAGAATCGACATCTGGTCCAGATGTTTAACCTCAGCGAAAGCCTGATCTACTACATCAATGCGATTCACAGCAATGGCGCTGTCCTGACTCGGCTGCGCAACCATGCGGAAAAAGAGCACTTCAGCGTCGAGGCGATTGCGCTTATCGACGATTTGATCATCGAAAATACCCAGTGCAACAAACAGGCGGAAATCTACTCCAGGGTGTTTGCCGGCTTGATCGACGCACGCGGCAATTTGATGAACAACACCATGAACAACCTGTTACGCAAACTGACGCTGATCAATGTGGTTTTCCTGCCTCTCAACCTGATCGCCAGCATTGGTGGCATGTCCGAGTTCAGCATGATGACCTCAGCCGTTCCCTGGTGGATTGCCTATCCGCTTTTTCTCACAGGAATGGTTGTAGCCGGGGGCCTGATGGTTATCGCGCTCAAGCGTCTGACGCGTGGTTCATCCAGCATGAATGGCCCGCATTGAACGAGCCCCTCTGGATACTCGATGACTCCTTTACATCTCGACCTGTGTGCCCAGCTCTATCACCCGGTTCAACGGCAACTTGAAGTACTTCAGGTTGCTATTGGCGTTCTTCAGCAAAAACGCGAACAGGGTTTCTCGCCAACGGGCCATCCCGATGCGCTTGGTCGGGATCACCGTCTCCCGGCTGAGGAAATAGGTGGTGCGCATCGGACTGAAGTCCAGTTCAGCCAAGTGACAGAGACTCAAGGCCAAGGGGACATCGGGCTCCTCGATAAAGCCAAAGTGCAGACTGACCCGGAAGAACCCTTCACCATAGGCTTCAACCTCAAACCGTCGGTCAGCACTCACACGAGGGCTGTCTTCGGACACCACTGTGAGCAATACCACTTGCTCATGCAAAACCTGGTTATGCAGCAGGTTGTGCAGCAGTGCATGAGGAACAGCATCTGTCCTGGCCGTAAGAAACACGGCCGTACCTTGCACCCGATGGGGAGGCTGCGTACGGATGCTGGCGATGAATAGCGGTAGAGGAAGTGCGGTTTCATCCAGCCGCTCAACAATAATCTTTCTGCCCCGCTTCCAGGTCGTCATCAAAATGAACAGGCTGATGCCGGCAATCACCGGGAACGCGCCACCCTGAAAAATTTTGGGTGCATTGGCCGCGAAATACAGACCGTCTACCAGCAAGAATCCGAGCAGCATCGGGATGGCCAGCCAGCGCGGCGTTTTCCACAGGAGCAGGACGACGGCCGAGGACAAGACTGTCGTGATCAACATGGTCCCCGTCACAGCGACGCCATAAGCTGCGGCCAACGCACTGGACGACTCGAAACCAATCACCAACAGCACGACGCCCACCATCAACGCCCAGTTAACCGTACCGATATAGATCTGTCCCTGTTCCTGGCTGGAGGTGTGCTGGATAAACATGCGAGGGACGTAACCCAACTGGATGGCCTGGCGAGTCAGGGAAAAAGCACCGGAGATCACGGCTTGAGAGGCGATGATGGTGGCCAGTGTGGAGAGCGCGACCATCGGTAAAAGTGCCCATTCAGGCGCCAGCAAATAGAACGGGTTGCGCACGGTCTCCGGGTTTCCCAGGATCAGGGCGCCCTGGCCAAAGTAATTGAGCACCAAGCCGGGCAACACGAGAATGAACCAGGCGCGAGCAATGGGCTTGCGGCCAAAGTGGCCCATGTCGGCATACAGTGCTTCAGCACCGGTCAATGCCAACACCACGGCGCCCAGAATGGCCACGCCAATCCCCGGATGCACCACAAAAAACTGCACTGCCCACGCAGGATTGAGCGCCTGCAGAACTTCCGGTCGTTGCAGGATGCCGTAAATGCCGAGCGCACCCAGCACCATGAACCACAGCACCATGACCGGGCCGAACAGGATGCCGATACGCGCCGTGCCATGTTTTTGGATCAGGAACAGCGCTACCAGGATGACCACGGACAGCGGAACGACCCACTGTTCGATTCCATCAAACGCAAGCTGCAGCCCTTCGACCGCCGAGAGCACCGAGATGGCCGGGGTGATCATGCTGTCCCCGTAAAACAGTGCCGCACCGAAGAGCCCGAGCAATACCAGGACCCTGCTCATTTTGGGAAACGGTGCCGCAGCCCGACGAGCCAATGCGGTCAAGGCCATGATGCCCCCCTCGCCCTGGTTGTTGGCGCGAAGGATGAACAGCACGTACTTGATCGAGACGACCCAGATCAGTGACCAGAAGATCAACGACAGAATACCCAGTACACCGTCCTGATTGGCCTGGACGCCGTAGTGACCGGCGAACACTTCCTTGAGTGTGTAAAGCGGGCTGGTGCCAATGTCCCCATAAACCACGCCCACCGCGGCGACGAGCAAGCCCACTCCTGATGTTTTGGCATGGGAGTCTTCATGGGCGGGAATCGCTGCTTCGCTCAAGGGGTGCGTCTCTCAAATTACGGGGGGAAGTGTATGCCATCCTTGAGCAATACGATTTGCCAAGGCCATTGGAAATGCAAGGCGCTCGGACGATCTGAAAATCGCGGCCAGTATCGTTGTGGGCCAAAACACCTACCGTAAAAAAACCGTAAAATTTTTACATTCCCCATTGGTCTGTCATCGTCAGGACTGCGCGTTAACGCCTCCCCATCACGGCAGCTACGCGTTATCGCGCACGCTCTATACCAGCAGCCCAGCTAGGGATCGTGGCAATTTCCAGAGCATTTACGACAGCATCCCGCTAAGAACGGAACGCATCGACCTTGAGTCCAAACCGACTCATTTTGTTGTACAACCCACCCCGCGACACATTCAGCCGCTGAGCAGCCAGACGGATGTTTCCGCGCGTGTCTTTGAGGGCGGCAATGATGGCATTCATCTCATGGGTACCAAGATCCGGCGCCATCCGCGGCTCAGGGGCACTTCCCCATGTCGATGAGCGCCCTCGCTGCCTGATATCCAGGGCAAGATCGCTCGGTTCGATCAGCTCGGTTATCGCCAGGTTGGTCGCCCGCTCGATGACATTTTCCAGCTCACGAACATTGCCTGGCCAGTGATAGGCGCCGAGCATGTCCAGCGCCGCGGGCGAAAGGTCCTGCATCGACTTGCGTAGCGACCGGGCACATCGCGCAAGAAAACGCCGCGCCAGCAACGGCACATCTTCGCGGCGCATTCGCAGTGGCGGCACCGTCAGGTTCAACACGTTGAGCCGGTAGTAAAGGTCCTCGCGAAAGGCGCCTTCGGCCACTGCCTGGCTCAGGTTGCGATGGGTGGCGGCGATGATGCGCACGTTGACCCGCAGCGATTTTTTCGCCCCCACCCGTGTCACCTCGCCTTCCTGCAGGACACGCAGCAGGCTGACCTGTGCATCGAAGGACATATCACCGATTTCATCGAGGAAGATCGTCCCGCCATCGGCCAATTCGAACTTGCCTGCCGACCCACCGCGCGCCGCTCCGGTGAACGCTCCTTCGACATGACCAAACAGTTCGCTCTGCACCAGGTCACGGGGAATCGCCCCGCAGTTGACCGCCACAAAAGGCCCGCCACATCGATCGCTGCCATTATGGATGGCCTGGGCGAACAACTCCTTGCCAGTGCCGCTCTCACCGAGGATTAGCGTGGTCGAATCACTGCGACTGGCAACCCGCGCCAGGTGCAGTGCATCCTCAATCGCCTGTGAACGGCCAAGGATGGTTTCGAAGGTGTAGCTGGCCTGGGTGCCAATGATCCGCCGGGTGATTTCCCGGATGCGTCGGTTCTCGCGCAACGACACAATCCGCCCGCCTTGCTCCAGCGGGCAGACCGACACCAGGCAGGCCAGATGGCTGCGGTCGTGCAGCTCAAAGGTGCAGTCCAGGTCGCGCACGCCTTCCCCGCCCGCGAGCAGGACTGCATCGGTCAATTCGCTCTGGCCCAGGCTCTTGAACGGGCTGCCGAGCAGGTCATGGCCGACGCGAAACAACTGCCGAGCGTAATGGTTGAGCGCCTTGATGCAGCCCTGCTCATCCAATACCACCAAGCCCTCGTTGAGCACTTCAAGGACTGTCTGTTGTTCTTCCAGCAAGGCTTGCAGCGCCATCTGCCGCGAGACCGCCTCGGCCGCGGCCTGGACCGTGCCCAGCGTATGGAAATGAAACCAGCCGGGCTCTGCCGTCAAGGTCAACATGCCCAGCGTCCGGCCCTGGGCATCGCGGATCGGTGCGGCGGCGCAATGCATGCGACGCCGGCGCAGGCCAAGCCCGAAGTTTTCCTCGGCCAGCACATACACCAAACGGTCCTCGACAATAGCCAGCCCGGTGCAATTGGTGCCCTGTACCGACTCCAGCAATCGACTGCCAATGGGTGTGAGGTCCAGGCCACAGAAATACAACGTCGTGCCTTCGGCATCGGTCAGGTTGATATGGCCCCTGGGGTTATAGGCGAGCAAACCGCGCATGACTTGCGCCGCCGCGGCGATCAGCACCCGGTTGGCTGCCAGTGTCGCGGTCAGGTCGGCAGGCGCGACAAAACGGTACTCGCCGTCTTCCGGATCGAGGCCGGCATCGACGCTGCGCAACCAGGACTCCCAAATCACCCGGCGGATCCCGGCAGGCCGTTCGATAGCTCCCTGCAAGCACGCGCGCCAAGCCTCATCCAGCGCAGTGCCTGGCCCTTCGTTCAACGACGCAGGGCCCAGCGTGGTGAGGTAGTCACGGTCTTCGGCGCTCAATGCTGCAGGTTGCTGGTTCATATCCGGCCACATGTTCATATTTTCGACATGTCAGTATAGACATGTCATTTAAATGAACATTATTTTGAATAAAACCAAATAAATTCCCTTTAATATCAACTAGTTAATTATTGGCACAGCGCTTGCTCCCTACCTGGACAGACGAGGACATTCTTACCGCCGAGTCGTAAAAACAATAAAGGGAGTCATGTTCATGAGCACATCCAAGACCCTTCGCCTTGGCCTCATCGGCGCCGGCCGCATGGGCAGTTTTCACGGTCTGACCGCCGCCCGGCACATCCCCGGCGCCTGCCTCGCCGCCATCGCCGATCCTACCCCCGGCCAAGCCGCACGCCTGGCGGCAGAACTGGACGTGCAGAAGGTCTATACCGACCCACAGCAATTACTTGATGACCCGGACATCGACGCCGTGCTGATTGCCGCCCCGGCACGCAGCCATGCCGAATTGGTGATCAGTGCGGCCCGGGCCGGCAAAGGGGTGTTCTGTGAAAAACCGATGGCCATCACCCTGGACGAAGCTGACCGCGCCATCGCCGCCGCTGCCGACGCACGGGTGACGCTACAAGTCGGTTTCAACCGTCGCTTTGCCAAAAGTTTCCGCACCGCTCACCTGGACGTGGTTGCCGGCCGGATCGGTACGCCACAACTGCTGCGCTCGCTGACCCGCGACCCAGCGCTGAACAACCCGGCCGCCTCGCCGCAATGGGTGATCTTCCTGGAAACGCTGATCCATGACTTCGATACCCTGCGCTACCTGAATCCGGGCGCCGAGGCGGTCGAGGTTTTTGTGATGGCCGATGCCCTGATCGCCCCGGCCTACAAGGACAAAGGGTTTCTCGACACCGCGGTGGTCACGATCCGTTTCGATAACGGCGCCATCGCCACGGCCGAGGCCAATTTCCAGGCCGTGTATGGCTACGATGTCCGCGGCGAAGTGTTCGGCAGCGCTGGCATGCTGACCATGGGCAACGTCAACGACTCTGATTTGCTGCGGTACCTGGCCAATGGGGTCCAGGCCGATACCCAGCGCATGGACACCGACCTGCTGCGTGATGCCTATGTGGCCGAGCTCAACCACTTCGTCAGTTGCGTGCGCAGCGGCGAGAAACCTCTGGCCAGCGGTGAAGATGCACGGGCGGCACTGGCCATCGCCCGCGCCTGTATCGAATCCTTCCAACAGGGCAAAACAGTGCGTGTGCAAGGAGCGTTTTCATGAGCTTCACACCGTTCAAACTGGCGATCAGCGCCGAGATGGTTTTTCTCGACCTGCCCTTTATCGAGCGGGTCAAACGCATCCACGCGCTGGGCTTCAGCGTCGAGATATGGAACTGGACGAGCAAGGACATCCAGGCCCTTGTAGCGACCGGCGCGGATTTCACCTCCATGACCGGCTACATCTGCGGCAACCTGACCGATCCGGAGGCTATCCAGCAATTGCTCGACAGCGCCCAGGAATCCTTGGCCGTCGCCGCTCAATTGGGCTGCCCCAGCCTGAACCTGCATGGCACCGGCCTGGGCGACCAGGGGTTACCGGTCAAACCCGTGGCCCAGACAACCGGCCGCATGTGGTTGAGCGCCTGCAAGACGCTGGAAAAAATCGCCCGCCTGGGCGAAGACGCGGGTCGGGTATTCCTGTTGGAAAACCTCAATACCGAAGTCGACCACCCGGGTACGCCGTTCGCCCGCGCCGACGACACCCTGGCGTTGATCGAGGCCGTGGGCAGCCCGCACCTGAAGATGAACCTGGACCTCTATCACGCACAGATCGGCGAAGGAAACCTGATCGAACTGATCCAGCGCGCCGGCAGCGCCATCGGCGAGATCCAGGTCGCCGACGTCCCGGGGCGCATGGAGCCCGGTACCGGTGAAATCCATTATCCCGCCATTGCCAGGGCCTTGTTCGGCATGGGATACAGCGGTGTCGTCGGCCTCGAAGGCTGGGCCAGCGGTGACAGCGAGGTCGCGCTTGAGCGTTTCCGGCAGGCCTTCACGCTTGATGGATAAAGCTTTCGTCGAACTCAAAACGTGCGGCAGATTTTCATCTCTTGGTGACGTACAACTCATAACAACAAAAGGAAAACCATCATGCGTCGTTGCACACTGCTTTTCGCCACCCTGCTATTGCTGTTCAGCCAATGGGCCGCCGCCGACTATCGCATCGGCGTCAGCATCGCCAGGGTCGACGACAACTTCATGACCTACGTGCGTAATGGTCTGGACGAGGCCGCGAAAAAGGAAAACGTGAAGATCCTGTTCGAGGACGCCCAAGGCGATGTGGTGCGCCAACTCAACCAGGTCCAGGGCTTTATCAACCAGAAAGTGGATGCGGTCATTGTCCTGCCGGTGGACACCTCCGCCACGGCCAACATCACCCGCGCCGCGGTCGAAGCGAAGACGCCGCTGGTCTACGTCAACCGTCACCCGGACGAGCGCACCTTGCCCAAAGGCGTGGTCACGGTCGCGTCCAATGACATCGAGGCCGGACAGTTGCAAATGCGCTACCTGGCCGAAAAGCTCGGCGGCAAGGGCAACCTTGCGATCATCATGGGCGACCTGGCGCAAAACGCCACCCACGACCGCACCGAAGGCGTCAAACAGGTGCTCAAGGATTATCCCGGGATCAAGATTGTCGAGCAGCAAAGCGCCGAGTGGCAGCGCAACAAAGGGATGGACCTGACCAGCAACTGGCTATTGGCGGGCAGTCGTTTCGATGCCATCGTCGCCAACAACGACGAGATGGCCATCGGTGCGGCCATGGCCTTGCAACAGGCCGGCAAAACCAAGGGCGAGATCGCGATTGTCGGCATCGACGGCTTGCCTGACGGCCTGGCAGCGATCAAGCGTGGGATGCTGGTCGCCTCGGTGTTCCAGGACCCCAAGGCCCAGGCGACCAGTGCAGTACAGGCAGCGCTCAAGATGATCAAGGGAGAGCCGGTGGAAACGGACGTCTGGGTGCCCTTTCAGTTGATCAAGCCTGAGCAGTTGGCGGTGTTTGAACAACATTACAAGTAGCGACACGCTCGGCACTTCGCCGCAGTCCCGGCAAGGGATCAGCGGCGACTTGCACACTCAAATTCTATTTTTATTGAGCAACGCAGCGCGTTACATGAAACGCGCCGGGTCACTGCCCCAGCCGGGCCCAGAACGCTTCGGCAGATTGACTGAGCGGCGCGGATGGACGGGTCAGATGAATTTCCAGCGGTATGTCCCAGCTTTCGTCGAGCGCCCTGACTAAGCGCCCATCCAGCATTTCCTGCTCGGTGAGGCTCTTGGGCAACCAGGCCACGCCTTTGCTTTCCAGGGCCATGGACATCAGCACCGCTGCAAGGTGGCTGCTGAAAAGGGGTTTGAGGTGAAGGTAATCTTCTTTGCCACGCAGCCTGTGGGCGACGATACGCCCCAACCCAGACTCATGGGTGTAAGCCAGGTATGGCAATGCCGCAGGCGAGGTGCCGAAGTTGGCGGAGGCACTCGCCAGAGGAACAAGAACGTCTTCACCCACCTTCTTGCCGATGAACTGATCAGGGGCCAGTAGCGGTGGAACGTCGGGATGGCGGTGGCAAAGCAGAAACTGAACCTGGCCATGTATCAGCATCTGCTCACAGACAGCCATGCTATCGGAGTGCAGTTGCACAGCCTCGATGGGAGCACCGCTCTCCGAGCTTCGAAGCCACCTGGGAAAAAATGTAAACGACAGGGAATGCGTTGCCGCAAACTGAAGCGACCTGGCAGCCATCCCAGCAACCTCTTGAGCCTCGTTGCGCATTCTGTACAAGCGCCTGGCAGCCTCCTGGGCACTCGGCAAAATTTGCCTGCCGGCTTCAGTCAGTGTCGCGCCTTGAGGCGTTCGAACGAACAATTGCACGCCCATCCAGCTCTCCAGCGAGCGCACTCTGCGACTGAATGCCGGCTGGGTAACGTGCCGCGCTTCAGCCGCCCGAACGAAGCTGCCGTACTCCGCAAGCGCTGAAAAATCCTCAAGCCAAACGAGTTCCAAGGGCCATGCCTCCTGTGCATAGGGTGCGGCATTAATAGCATTGGGCGGGTGACATCGCAAAGCCTAACGTGGGGCCACAAACAACAAGAGGACCCCGCCATGCGCATCGTAGACATTCGTGAAAAAACTGTTTCCATTGCCTCCCCAATCGCTAACGCCTACATCGATTTTTCGAAGATGACGTGCTCGGTTGTCGCTGTCATCACAGATGTGATTCGCGACGGAAAGCCTGTCATCGGCTACGGCTTCAACTCCAATGGACGCTATGGCCAGGGCGCATTGATGCGTGATCGTTTCCTGGCGCGCATTACGGAAGCGGATCCAGACACGCTCATCGACCATGCCAACAACAACCTGGACCCGTTCGCCATCTGGAAAACCTTGATGACCAACGAAAAGCCAGGCGGCCACGGCGAGCGCTCGGTCGCAGTGGGCACCATCGACATGGCCGTATGGGACGCCGTCGCCAAGATTGAAGGCAAACCGCTGTATCGCCTGCTGGCCGACCGTTACCGTAACGGCGTGGCCGATGACAAGGTCTGGGTCTATGCAGCGGGCGGCTACTACTACCCTGGCAAAGACCAGACCAAGCTCAAGGCGGAAATGCAGAGCTATCTGGATCGTGGCTACGACGTCGTCAAGATGAAGATCGGTGCGGTGCCGCTGGACGAAGATATCCGTCGCATCGAAGCGGTACTCGAAGTGGTTGGCGACGGTCGTCGACTGGCCGTCGATGCCAACGGTCGTTTCGATCTGCAGACCGGTATTGCTTACGCGGAAGCCATCAAGAAGTACAACCTCTTCTGGTACGAAGAGGTCGGTGACCCGCTTGACTACGCCTTGCAGGCCGAGCTTGCAAATCACTATGAACTGCCCATGGCCACCGGTGAAAACCTGTTCTCCCATCAGGACGCCCGCAACCTGCTGCGCCACGGCGGCATGCGCCCCGATCGCGACTACCTCCAGTTCGACTGCGCGCTGTCCTACGGGCTTGTGGAGTACATGCGCACCCTCAAGGTGATGGAAGAAATGGGTTGGTCTTCCCGTCGCGTAGTTCCGCATGGTGGTCACCAGATGTCCCTGAACATCGCAGCAGGTCTGCACCTTGGCGGTAACGAATCGTACCCGGATGTGTTCCAGCCTTTCGGTGGCTTCGCTGACGGGATCCAGGTGGAAAACAGCTATGTCGGCCTGCCGGATATTCCAGGTGTTGGCTTCGAAGCCAAGTCCGCTTTGTACGCTGTAATGCGTGAGTTGAGCGAAGGCTGATCACCCTCGACCTGCGGTCTCTGTGCAAGGGGCCGCAGCACCAGGCAGGCATCGCCCACCAACGTCAAGCCACATGCCCATCACAAAAATAAAATGAGGTGCTTCCGTGGAAATCTCCAAATCCCGCTGGTATGGCCAGCTGTATGTGCAAGTACTCATCGGCATCGTGATCGGTGCAGCAATCGGTTACTTCCTGCCAGATATCGGAGCCAAGCTCCAACCCTTTGCCGATGGCTTCATCAAACTGATCAAAATGCTGTTGGCGCCCATTATTTTCGGTACGGTCGTTGTCGGTATCGCAAAGATGGGCAGTATCAAGGAAGTCGGCCGAATTGGCGTAAAAGCGCTGATCTACTTCGAGATTCTTTCAACCATCGCCCTGGTCGTCGGCCTTATTGTGGTCAACATCGTGAAGCCTGGCGTCGGCATGAACATCAACGCCAGCGCGCTTGATGGAAGTGCCATTAGCAAATACAGCCAAGCTGCCAGTGAGCAAGGCGGCGCCATCGATTTCTTTCTCAATATCATCCCGCAAACCTTCATCGGCGCCTTCTCCAATGGCGTCATGCTTCAGATCATCCTGCTTTCGGTATTGATGGGTATAGCCCTGGTTCAAATGGGCGAAACCAGCAAGCCGTTGATCAACACCATTGATCTGTTCCTGCAAGGCCTGTTCAAGGTCGTTGCAATGGTCATGCGCCTGGCTCCGATTGGTGCCGGTGCCGGCATGGCTTTCACTATTGGCAAATACGGGATTGGGACCTTGCTGTCACTCGGCCAATTGCTGGTCGCGCTCTACATCACGACCTTGATTTTCATCGTGGTAGTGCTGGGTTCGGTTGCTCGATGGTCGGGCATGCCGCTGATGCAATTTCTTCGTTATTTCAAAGATGAGATTCTCATCACGCTTGGCACCTGCTCAACCGAAGCCGTGCTGCCGCGCATGATGGTGAAGCTTGAAAAGCTTGGCTGCAAAAAATCCGTCGTGGGCATGGTGTTGCCTACGGGGTACACCTTCAATGCGGATGGCACCTGCATCTATCTCACCATGGCCGCCATCTTTATCGCCCAGGCGACCAATACGCCACTGACCTTTGTGGATCAGATAATTCTGCTGGGCGTATTCCTGCTGACCTCAAAAGGCTCGGCTGGCGTGGCGGGCGCGGGCTTCGTAACGCTGGCTGCAACGCTCACAACCATCCACTCCATTCCCCTGGTAGGCCTGGTTTTGCTCTTGGGCATTGACCGGTTCCTCAACGAAGCGCGAGCCGTTACCAACCTGATCGGTAACGGCATCGGCACCATCGCCATTGCCAAGTGGGACAACTCGTTCGATGTCGAGGCCTGCGAGCGTGAAATCGCCGCCATGAAACACGACAAGGCAGCAAGAAAGGCATGGCTGGCACAAAAGTAATCGGCAAAACGCACCGGTCATGCCGCTTCGAACACGGCATGACCGGCCGTGGTGCAGCGGCAGTAATCTTGCGCTGTCGTTTGATAGACGATCTTGATAGCCGCTCTACTTCCCTGCGGTCACTCAGGGCTGGACGGTTTTCTTCTTCAGGCTTTCGGGACTGCCAGCACATAGACCATCCATGACCAGGTCCATCAATCTGGCGAGACGTGAGCGCCATTCGCTCTGGGAATCTATTTGCCATATTCCGGCAGTGGCTAGAAAAAAGTCGTCGTGGGTCACCCCGCTACGAATCGTTCCAGCCTTTTCATTTGCCCTCAAAAGCAACTCGGCGGCTGCCTGGACGGGGGCGTATCCCGACTTCCCTGGGAACTCGTAAGTAGAGGCTGCTTGCCGAATCGCGGTCGCAAGTCCGGACTTTGTCATTGCATATTCAACGAGGCAATCCATCCATTCTCGCAGGGCCTCCTTAGGTGGTTTTGTAGCGAGCAGTTGTTCGGCCAGCGAGGCCACTTGCTGCATTTCGAATTGATAAACCTCGAATACCAGCGCCTCTCTGTTGGCGAAATGGCGATAGAACGTGCCCTGCCCCACGCCGGCTTTCTTCGCAATCGCGCTCAGCGGGACCGCGGGATCGAGCGTCAGCTCTGCCACGGCGACCTTCAGAATTCGTTCTCGGTTTTTCTTGGCGTCAGAACGCATCGCCAATTCTTCATTCCTGGGCAAAGTTTTTTCCTTCGCTGCATTGCAAAGCGGACAGTTGTCCGGTAGTTTTTTCAGCAAGTGGACAGTTGTCCGCTTGAATACCCTTACCGGAGTTTACTATGAACAGCACTGGCAACACGATCCTGGTTACCGGCAGCACCTCAGGCATCGGCCTTGGTCTGGCGCTCAGGCTTCACAAGGCGGGAAACAACGTCATCATCGCGGGACGGCGCAAGGCTCTGCTCGACAAGATCGTGTCGGAACATCCAGGTCTTGAATCGGTATTGCTGGACGTCTGCGATCCACAATCCATCCAGCGCACCAGCGAAGCGCTGGCGATCAGTCACCCGAATCTGAACGTGCTCATAAACAACGCGGGCATCATGCACTGGGAGGACCTGACTGATCCGCAATACCTGGGCACCGCCGAAGATATCGTGACAACGAACTTGCTCGGCACGATTCGCATGGTGTACGCATTCACTCCCCAACTGATCAAGCAGCCCAGTGCAACGATCATCAATGTCAGTTCGGCCTTGGCATTCGTCCCGCTGCCTGCGACACCGACCTACAGCGCAACCAAAGCGGCCGTTCACTCGTTCACTCAAAGTCTTCGCGTGCAGTTGGAGGACTCGTCAGTTGAGGTTATCGAGCTTGCGCCACCGGGTGTACGTACCACTTTGCTGGGGCAGGAGAATGACGAACACGCCATGCCCTTGGAGGAGTTTTTGAATGAAATCTTCGAGCTACTCGAGATTACCCCGACCCCACGGGAACTTGTCGTCGAACGCGCTAAACCATTGCGGCTTGCTGAAGCGAACGGTGCCCATGATGAGATATTGAACATGCTTGCGGGATACAAAGCACCGGCAGAATGAGGTTAACCATGTCGGTAGCACCTGCCTCGACGGGGCACCGTTTGTGGGTAACTGAATAGTTTGATAGGCGAGGAAGTCATTGAAATGAAAATCGGAATTATCGGCGCGRGTAACATCGGGGCTACCCTTGCCCGTAAGCTCGCTGCGTGCGGCCATGAGGTCAAACTGGCAAACTCGAAGGCCCCTCGGAGCCTTCAGAACCTTGCCAATGAAATCGGCGTACAGGCGGTAACCAAGGAAGAGGCGGTGTCCGAGGTGGACGTTGTTATCCTCTCGATCCCCTTCGCGAAATACCCTGATCTCAAGCAGACGTTAAGTCATGTTCCCGAGCAAGTCGTCGTCATTGACACATCCAATTACTATCCGGGACGGGATGGGGCAATCAAGGAAGTTGACGACGGCAAACCCGAGAGCGTCTGGGTAAGCGAGCAGATTGGCCGCCCGGTCGTTAAGGCATGGAACGCCCTCCTCGCTGCGACGCTTGCCGACAAAGGCCAACCCGCCGGGTCCTCAACACGCATCGCCTTGCCTGTCGCTGGGGATGACGCCAATGCCGAGGCAATCGCGCAGGATCTCGTCGAGGATACCGGTTTCACCGCGCTTGCCGCTGGCAGCCTTGAGGGCTCATGGCGCCAGCAACCAGGTACCCCTGCGTACTGCACCGAACTCACGTTGCCGGCGCTGAAATCGGCCTTATGTGCGGCTGATAAAACGAAGGCGCCTCAAAACCGGGACGCACTTCTGGCCAAGTTCATGGCGCCCGGCAGCCAGTTCACGCATGAGCAAATTGTTACCACTAATCGTGCAATGACAGCCTGACTACTGGATCAGGCATCACTACTCCCGCCCCCTGCAATACAAACGAAAAGCCACTATGGGTGCCACTGCCTGACTGGGTCCCCTGTGGGAGCAGGGTCAGCTTGCAGTGATGTTGGATGTACCGACGCTATCGCGAGCAAGCTCGCTCCCACCGAGGTTCTCGGGTGCTCATGGCTGCGTTACGGCAAAATTGTCTCCACCAAGAGTACAGGCCAGCCTTAGCATTACGCAGCGCGATGAAATTTATTGCAGACCCGGATATGCTAAGGCGCCATCCCCCCGGCTGGCCTGGCTTGCAAGGAATGCGTCATGGAGTTCGTGGTTCATAGCTATTGCCTGAAAGGCGCACGCCAGGAGCCTTTGCTGCCCCCTGTCACCCTGACACCGAGTTCGTTGACCTTGACGGTCGCCGAACTCATTCGCCTGACCGTGGCCGAACAGATCGCCGCGCTGTCGGTCCAGCACTGCCTGGAACAAGCGTCGATGCGTGAAGTGCTCGATCGCCAATACCTGAGCGAGCGGGAGGTTCTTCAGCAAGCCAGTGAAGGCGCGGTGGTCATGCCTCAGGCCAGCGCGGCTCCAGACCTGGATGTCGGCGTTGAGATCGAACGAGCCTTGAAGGGTTTTGAAGCGCGTGCGTTCCGCGTGCTGCACAACGGCGTCATGCTGCAAAGTCTCGCTGAGACAATCGAATTGAGCCCCCCTTCCACGCTCGCGTTTATCCGCCTCGTGCCGCTGATTGGCGGTTGATCTTCGTCGTTCACTTCCCTCGGATACCCTCATGCAATCACGCCGTCCTGTGCCCGAACAAGCCACACGCCTCGCTGCGCTGCGAGCATTCTGTGATAGCGCGTTGGATGACTATCCCGAGCTCAGCCAATATGACCAATTCGAGCCCGATTTCTGGGACGGCATCGACTGCCTGCGCATAGCCGCTGACTGGGTCAGGCAGCATCCCCAGGAGGGGCCCAAAGCGCTGGCTGATGGTTTTGTATTCCCGACCGTTTGGGACGATCTGGAGGACCGCCGCGATCAACAGCGCTATGGCCTGCAATATCGACTCTGCGATGCGTGGATCACGGCTCACCCGGATGCCTATTCACTGGCGCAGATCTGCGCGCGACTGCAGCACATGCTGCAATTTGCTTTCGAGGACAGTGACTATCCATTGCCCACTGACGAAGATGGCCCGGCCTATTACCGAAGAAGCCCGGATCAGGCCTGGGCCTTGCCTGACGTCCCGGCGTGCATCAATCGCCTGAGCAATTACCCGCCCACCCCGGCCTGGCAGGCCTTCGCCGAATGGTTGCTGGACGGCAGCTGGAACCGCGAGCAGCCCCCTTCAGCGCCCTGTGACGAACAAAGGAAAATCGCCGACGCGTATATCTACGTGCACAAGGAAATCCAGCGCATCGCTCTGGGCCTGCTGGAAGCGGGCCGCCTCGATTACCCTCGCTTCGTCCGGGCGGCCAATACCTGGGGCCGCGCCATGATGTTCTACGCCGACGACGCCGGGCTGGACAGCGATGATGTGGACCTGGATCGCTACGCCGAGGAAGCGTTCGACGAGGACGATTCAAACGACGAGGCCCCGGAAGACGAAGGCCTCGATGATGAGTCGTCCCTGAGCGATGAGCCCCTCACTGAAGAAGCTGCTGCGGTGCCCCCTGAACTGGTGAACTTCACCGTTCGTTATGTCGAGGACGCCCTGGCTGGATTGCCCGCTAACGCCGAGAAGCTGGCTGACACCTTCCGTTCGGTAGAGGTGTATCAGACCCGCTGGTTGTTGCAGGCCCTGGCGGTCGTCGAACGACTGGGCATGACGCCGGATAACTTTCTCGACGGATTCGGCTACACGGCCGCGGTGCTCGAACGCTTCCTGTCGCTTCAGCAATTGCCCAGGAACCCATCGGCAGAGCTGCTCGCGGCGCTGACCGGTTTTTCCAGAAATAGCCTGCTGACCGCCCTGCCCTACGCCGGACAAGCCAGCCGAGTGGTGCTCGACGCGCTCGGTTGGAGTGATCTGCAAGCCTTCCAGCGTGAATACCTGAACATTGCCCTGGCACCTCAATCCGGCTGGGGCACCGACCTGCCCAATACGCTGGATGAAACCGTGGGTGTGGTGGACCGCTACCTGCTGGACAAGGCATTGGCCGAGGCCGACCCCGACCACCTGCGCGAATACCTCGCGGCACTCGAACCCTCGCACTGGGCGTTTCCCGAGACGCGTGTGCTGCTCGACGCCTACCAGGGCATCGGTCGACCGGCGCTGGAAAAGAAATTGTCCCGCCACGCACAGCCGGCAATGCGCATCTACGGCCTGCTGCCCGTCACGGGGCCGGACGACGTACGCCAGCGCTATCTGACGCTCAAGAAACTGCACAAAGAGGTGCGCAAATACGGCGCTCAACGCCAGGCCAACTCCCACGCAGCGGTGCAGGCAGGCCTGGAAAACCTGGCGCGTGTCGCCGGTTACCCCTCGGCGATTCGCCTGGAGTGGGCCATGGAATCGCAGATCGCCGAATCCGCGCTGACGGCCGCCACCATCGATGGCTATGACATCACGCTCGTCATCGACGGCTTGTCGCCCTCGTTGCACATCTGCAAAGCCGCAAAGACACTCAAGACCGCACCGCCTGCGGTGCGCAAAAACCCAGACTTCATCGCCCTCAAAACGCAGCAAACCCAGCTCAAGGAACAGATCGCGCGCTTCTGCCGCACCCTGGAAGCGATGATGAGCAGCGGTGAAACCCTGGCTCTGGACGATCTGAAGCCGCTGTTGAAAATGCCCGCGGTTCGCCTGCTGCTCGAACAGCTGATTGTGCAGGCCGACGACGCTGCGCTGGGCTGGCTCGATGCCGCAACGCTGACGGTGACTGACCTGGAAGGCCGCCAACATGTCGCTGAAAGGACGCTGCGTATCGCTCACCCTTTTCATCTGTTCACGGCCGGACAACTGTCGGCCTGGCAGAAAGAAGTGGTGACCCATCGCCGCGTGCAGCCGTTCAAACAGGCCTTTCGCGAGCTGTACCTGTTAACTCCTGCTGAGCGAGACACCGGCCTGTGGTCCAACCGCTTTGCCGGTCACCGCCTCAAAGGTAAAGTCGCCGCCCGGTTGCTGCAGGTCCGCAACTGGTCGACCTCAAGCGTCGAGGACATCTACTACGAGAGCAAAGAGCACGGCATCTTCGCCCTGTTCAACTTTCTGGACACCGGCCATTACCTCTCGGAAACAGAACACTTTACCTTCGACACGATTGCGTTCTACCGCGACCACAAAGCCCTACCCCTTGAGCAAGTACCACCGCTGCTGTTCTCGGAAATCATGCGCGACGCCGATCTGCTGGTCTCCGTGGCCCACACCGCGGACGACTACAGCACCAGCCAAGAAACCGTGCAACGACGCGCCGAACTGGTCGGTGAGTTGATTCAAGGGCTAGGGCTGCGAAACGTTAAATGTGAAGGACATTTTCTGCACATTACCGGCCAGCGTGCGAACTACCGCATTCACCTGGGCAGCGCGGCCATCCATATCGAACCTGGCAACTACCTGTGCATCGTGCCCGCAGGCAGCAGCTCCACGGAGTTCTACCTGCCGTTCGCCGACACCGACAGGAAAATGGCCGAGGTGCTGAGCAAGATGTTTCTGCTGCTGGACGACATGAACATAACCGACAGCCTGATACTGGAGCAGATACAGCGCGGCGGCTGATCTCGGCGCTCACCGCTTACTCAGCGGCGCATCAAGGGGAATATCGAGGATAAAGGTTGCGCCCTGTCCGGCCCCGTCGCTGCGCACGGTCAAGCTGCCACCCATTTCCTGGGCAGCCAGCGCGCAGCTGTGCAGGCCGAAACCGTGACCGTCCTTGCGCGTCGTGAAGCCATGGGAAAAGATCCGCGCCAAGTGCTCAGGCGCAATCCCATTACCGTTGTCGGCCACCGCGATACGCAATACTGCCCCGTCAGCGAGAGACGCGCTGAACGTGACGCATCGGCTGCGATCGATCACGCCGTCCAACGCCTGCTTGGCATTGTTGATCAGGTTCACCAGAATCAGCAGCATCCGGTGCCGGTCCAGGGGCAGCAGGGGCAAGTCGGCAATGTCCCTGACCACCGTCACTTCCTGGCGCGCCAGTAATCCAGCACTCATGCGCAAGGCATCGTCGATCAACTCTGCGACCGGCACTGTCTCGACAATACTGACGGCGACGGCATAGGACTGCTGGGCAGCGACAATGGTCTTGATGTGGTCAATGCCCTTGGTGAGTTGCACGAGTTCTTCGATGATGCCCTCTTGCTCTTGCGCCACCACTTTCGCCAGCTTGAGCAGGTAATCGGGCAGCATCTTTCCCTTGTGGTCTTTGGTGAGAAAATCGCTCAGGTCATGGACGTGTTCGCTCATCATTTGCGCCACCTTGCCCAGCCCCTGGGCTTTGGAGGTGCGCATCTGGCTGCTGACCAGTTCTGCCGATACGTTCACGCTGTTGAGGACGTTGCCGACGTTGTGCAGCACAGTCGTGGCGATTTCGGCCATGCCTGCCTGACGGGATTTTGCATTCAGTTCGGTTTGCACCTGGCTCATGCGCAGCGCCGCGCGTACGCGAGCCTTGAGCTCCAGCGGCGAGAAGGGTTTGGCGATATAGTCATCGGCGCCACTCTCCAGCCCGGAGACGCAGGCCTCGCTACCGCCGCGGGCGGTCACCAGGATCACGGGCAAATGGGCAAAACCGGCGCTGGCCTTGATCCTGGCTGTCAGGCCGAAGCCGTCGAGCTTCGGCATCATCACATCCGAGACGACGACATCGATGGGGTGGAGCTGCAGGAGTGCCCAGGCCTGCTCTCCATCAGTTGCGGTGGCGACGCTGTAGTCGTCGCGCAACAGCTCGCGGAGATAGCCAAGCATTTCCGGACTGTCGTCGACTACCAGCACCTTGGATCGCAAGGCGTGTTCCGGGTGCTGCTCGTCGTCTGCGCCTTGCGTCGTAGCTTGATCGTTGCGACCGCCAAGGCGACCGTCGTCGAAACGCAGGTGGCGCTGCTCGGTTGTGCTTGCTGTGCTCGGTGACGATCGCTCGTGCATATGGCTGGTTTCGGTCGGTACGGTGTTTGGCTCTGCCCCCAGCGGCAGTCGAACAAAGAAGCACGAGCCCTGCCCGGGCTCGCTGTTGACGCCGACTTCGCCCCCCATCAGTTTGACCAGATCCTTGACCAGGGCGAGACCGATGCCGGTGCCGCTGTAATGGCGCGTGGCGGAATTGTCGATCTGGGAAAAACGCTGGAACAGCAACGGCAGTTTGTCAGGCGCAATGCCAATCCCCGAGTCTTGCACCGCGAGCTCGAATCGCTCGCCATCAATCGCGGTCACTGCCAGGTGTACGGTGCCGCCAGCGGGCGTGAACTTGATGGCATTGCTCACCAGGTTGAGGAGAATCTTCTCGAAGTGCCGGGGGTCCAGGAACACCGTGCCAAGCGTGGGATCGATGCTGCAGGTCAAGGTGCAGCCTTTGCCCTCGGCCACCATGGCGGCATCCTCGGCCAGCACACCCACCGTCTTGCTCAAGTCAACTGGCATCGGACACAACTCGAACTTGCCCGCTTCGGCCTTGGAGAAATCGAGGATGTCGTTCACCCGGTTCATCAGGCGCAGCGCGTTGCGCTGGGCGCGGTCGACTTGCACATGCCAGTCCGCAGGCGGGGTGGTCGCCGCCGAGAGTTGTTCCAGGGGAGCGAGAATGAGGGTCAGGGGGGTGCGCAGTTCGTGGCTGACCGTGGCCACGAAATCGCTCTTTGCCTGGTTGGCCGTCTCGGCCTGGTTGCGCGCCTGAATGAGTTCGATGGCCTGCGCCTCCAGCACCTCGGTCTGGTGGTGCAGCGTGTCGGTCCGCTCGGCGACCATTCTCTCCAAAGAGGCCTGGACTTGCTGTCGCTCGGCTTCGGCCTCGGCCTCCAGCACCCGGATGCGCAGGGCATTCTCCTGGAACACCCGTACCGCGCGGGTCATGATTCCAATTTCATCGCCGCGTTCGGCGCTGGCGATCTCGGCGTTCAGGTCGCCGGCCGCAAGCCGGCGCATGACCGAGGCCAGGGCCACGATGGGCTGGGCGATGAATCGCGACGTGCTCCAGGCGATGGCGCCGGCCAGCAGGATGGCGACGGTACCGGCAACGATCGTCGCAAGCATGCCGCGATCATTGTGGATCAAGGCGTCGGAGCGCGCTTGGCCTGCGAAGCGCGCCACCAACAGGCCGGCGCTTCGTGCCTCGTTGCGAACCTGGTCGCGCGCGCCGCTCAAGGCGTTGCTCGCCTGATTAAACCGGGCGAATGCCGCCCGGTAGCCGGCAATTTGGTCGCTGACAGTCAGGGGGGTAGCCTTGGCTTGCAACCCCACGGACGAAGGAAGAACGCGCGCGAGACGGGAGAGCTCGTCGAGGATGCCGCCGACCGAGCCGGCAACCTCGGCCGACGGTGACAGGCGAAACGACAAGGTCTGCGCCTCCAGGGTGGCAACACGTTCGGCGAAACGCTTGGACAACGCGGCTGCGTTGTGCAACAAGCCGGTTGCTGCCTGAATGTCATTTTCGTCACGGGAAACATGCTCGTCCACTTCACCCAGAATGGCATCGAGGCGCTCGACCACACCCTCGACAGCGGCCAGATGCCGCAAAGCCTCGTCGCCCCGGAGCTTGGGCGCCTCGCCAAGGTGCTCGACCGCCTGGCTGACACCAGCGACCGCCGTCGCCAACTGGTCCAAAGTCGCTCGCTCCTGCGGCGCCTCCATCCACTCGCGCAATTGCTCGACCACCGGCGGGAGTGCCGCGCAGGCGTTGCGCGCCGCGGTGACGGCCGCCCCATCACCGGACACCAGCACCTTGGCCACATTGACGATGATGATCCGCTCGCCGTCGCGCAGGATATCCAGAATGCGATGGGCACTTTCGATGCCGCTCACCCGCGCCTCGTGCTCAGCGGCGCGGGCATCAATCCCCTTCAGTCCATCGGCGATGCCCTGTTCGACGAGGATCGTCGCCTCTCGCATCCGCCCATAATGGGCTGTCATGTTCTCCGTTTCGCCATCCATGGTCAGGGTCGCCGCTCGCAGGGTGGCGATTGCCGCGGCGAGCCGTTGCAGACTGCCCTTGAGCGATTGCGCCTCTGCCACCGGAATGGCGGTGAGGCCGGCGATAGCCGTCGCCACCATACCTTCGGCCTGGGACAGGCTTTCCTGGTCGCGGGTGGCGATGAAGTTTTCCACCCGCCCGGTGGCCCCGTTGACCGAGGCCAGAATTTCCGCGGAATGGCTGGCGGAATCCACCGCACGCACCATGCCTCGCAGGCCATAGAGGTTCACGAGCGATACCACCAGCATCAGGAACACCAGCGCGGCGACCGCCAGGCCAATCCTGACGGCAATGGGCCTGTCCGTGGAGGATTTGAATGTCAACATGGCGCCACGCCTCCTCGCTCCACGCCTGCCACTACTGCTTCGTCACCTCCGGCAAAGGCTTCGGCGCCGCCACATTGCTGATGGCCGCGTCGATCATCGCCGCAACGGAAGCCTGGCTGTAGAGAGGATTGGCAGCGCCGCCCACCGGCATCGTGGCGAGCCAGGTGTCCAGATCTTTCGCATCGATACGTACCAGCGGTACCTCGACGAACTTCGGCACCTGCTTGCCCGCCAGAATCTGCTGGGCCACCCAGAAACCCACCTGGGAGACGCTCGGGGAAGCGGAGACCGAAACGGTCTCGTAGCCATTGGCATCGCGCTCCTGTTTCCACAGGGCGAGTTCGTCCTGACGGTTCCCCATCACGATGATCGGCAAAGGGCGTCCCGCCGCCTTGAACGCCATGGCCGCGCCATAACCGTCACCGCCCTGAGTCGCGACGGCATCGATACTGGGCAGCGACGGCAGCGCCAGCGCCACCTCCTTGCGTGCGACAGAAGCCGTCCAGTTCCCGTATACCGTCTTGGCGAACTTCAGGCCTGGATAGTCGCCAGCGGCCTTGCGAATGCCGTCGCTGATGTTCTTGTCGGTGGCATCACCGGCAATGCCGCGAATCTCCAGCAGCGTTCCGTTCCCCTTGAGGCGCCCGGCGATATAGTCCATTTCCACGCGGCCCATGGCGGACCAGTTGTAGTCCACGGTATAGGCGCAGGGTTCGGTGACCAGGCTGGCCATGACGACCACCACGATGCCGGCGTTGCAGGCATCGCGGATCACCCCGTTGAGGGCCGTGTCGGACGCGGCCAGGATGACGATGGCGTTGGCACCCTTGACGATCATGTCCTGGATATGGGCCGCTTGTTCCGATGCCGAGTTATTGGCACTGATCACCGGAGCCTCGCGGATCAAGCCATCCTTTTGCGCCTGGACCGCAATCTCCTGCCAGTTGCGCACCATCACTTTGCGGAAATCGCTGCCCGCGTAAGAGTTGCTGAAGGCAATGCTATAGCTTGCGGTAGGGCCGCCGGCGATGCCGCCGTCGGCAGCGTGGGCTGGAGTGACAGCAACCAGCGCCAGCCCGGTCACGCAGCCGGCCAAGCGCCAGAAGATTTTGTGAGTGTTCGAAATGCGCCGATGGACACGCGTTACCAGACTGCGCATTCGACCATTCAGATAATAGAACCGGGCATGAAGAATCAGACACATACAGACTCCTTTCCTTGGTGGACGACAAGTGAAACCAGTACATTGCCTGCAGTGGCAATGAGCATAGTCTCAACGTGCCCGCTTCGCGCGGCCATGGAAGGATTTCAGCCAACTGAGCGCCTCACAAGGTCATACCGGGCTACAACACCTGGGTAAGCGAACGCGGGCCGGTGCTCAATATCGTCGTCCGCCCCGTTCTGGGTGAAAACCGAGCTGGCTTCGCAGTCCGACTAAATGCCGATTATTTCGCCCCGCAACATGCTTTTCACGAAATACCTACAATACGAAGCACAGATTGAACAGACAAAAGGATTTGACCCCATACAGAGAGCCCGTCATGCACGGGCTTTTTGTTGTCAGACATTCCAGCTGCCAAGCTCGCCACTTCTCGAATGGAGTCGACGAACATGCATGCAAGGTGATCCCCGTTTTCAGCGCCCTGTTTAAATTCAATGGCCTACGGCGGGATGATACCAATCTGCCTGTACATTTTTTGAGCACCCGTTAAAACGCTCTGCCTACTTGGCCTCAGCGCGGTTATCCACAGACATACACACGGATTTCTTGGATAACTGGATGGCATCGTGAAGGACTCCTGCCGTAGCGAACCTATGAAGTCAATGCCCCGTATTTCGCGAGCCGCAAACCCACCTTTAATGCCCCGACATTTTCAACGGATCACGTTCGGTGCATGACCACATCCAGCCCTTCCGCCTGGTCTGGTGCACGAAAGTAGCTCGTAATCAGATCGAATTCAGCATCACTGGCGGCGAAGTCATGCTCGGCACGCGCATTCCGGTGGTGCAGCCTTTGACGACAGATGTCATCTTCCACTTCGATGTAGTGAACACGGTGAGGGACTTCCGCAGCGTCAGCCAGGCTGCGTAGCCAATGACGATCTGCTGGAGTGTTGGCAGGAAAATCGAGAACCACGGGAGTCCCCGTCGAGAGCATGTCGATGACCAGCGGCCCCAGGACATCCCGGATCCGGTGCGCATGCAGGATGTAGTCCGCTACCGATTTGATCTGATCAGGGTAGAGCCTTGAAAGCCAGTGATCTTCGCTCAACAAAATGGCTGAATGCTCAGCCGTTAACGATCGGGCCAGCGTGGATTTTCCCGAAGCAATTTTACCGCACAAGAGGTGAAGTACAGGCGTGGGCATGGGACGTGTCCTTATGTCGAGGCCCGATAATGGCCCATCGAATATCGTGGACGCAAAGGGATTGGACACATCAACCCAAGTCAAAGCACCCGACCGGGAGATGACCGACCTCGGGCCTTGCATACAGATATCCCTGCATCAGCTCGATCCCCATGCCTAGAAGCGTCGAGCTTTCTTCACGGGTCTCGACACCTTCGGCGATGACCAGGATATCCAAGCGCCTGGCGACCAGGATGATGCCTTCGACGATCGCTTGTTTGACCGAGTCTTGATCGATGCCTCGGGTCAGTGCCATGTCAATCTTCAGCACCTGCGGCTGGAACATGGCCAGCAGGTTAAGGCCCGAATAGCCCGCGCCAAAATCGTCGACGGCAGTAATGAAACCCTGGCGCTCGTACTCCACGAAAATCGATTTGAGGTGCTCGGGGTCTACCACCTTCTCGCCTTCGGTCACTTCGAACATGAGCCTTTCTGGCGGAAAGTGGGTCAGGCGCGCCGCTTCCAGGGTGGCCCGGATACACGTCTCTGGCCGGTATACGGCGTTGGGCAGGAAGTTAATGCTCAGCAAGCAATCGGGAATCTCCAGCAGACCCAGCCTTGCGGCTTCCTCGATGGCTTTTACTCGGCAAGCCTGGTCGAATCGGTAGCGGTTGCTGTCGTTCACGAGCCCCAGGATGTAGCCAGCCGATTCGCCATTGACACCTCTGACCAACGCCTCATAAGCAAACGCAGCGTGTGTCCGGACGTTGAAAACAGGCTGGAAGGCCATGGTGAAATCAAACCCCAACGCCTCGTGATTGCGGCATTCGGCGCAGCCAAGCGATTGGAACGGAGGCCGTTTCGTCATGATCAATATTCCGTGGCGGTCGTGATACATTCCTGTGGTTACAAGGAACTGTAGCCGACACCACCTGAGTCGGTGCGAGCCGAAGTTTCTGAAGTGCTATCGGCCGGCCCCCCACCGCCCACCTTGATCGGTGCGACACGTATCAGGCACTGCTGATCCCAAATGCTCAATGCAGCTTAACGGTAAGGACACATACACATGAGCGTGCGAAAAATTCTAGTCACAGGTGCGGCGGGTCGGATTGGCACTGCTTTTTGGACAGCGCAAGCCGATAGATTGGATTTGCGTCTAGCTGATATAGATGTACAGAAATTTCCGCAATCCGCACAAAGTTTCTCTCTTGATGTCAGGGATCAGTCAAGCTGCCTTGAGGCCTGCGATGGCATCGACACCGTGATTCATCTAGCTGCCGACCCGAGTCCAGACGCTAACTTCATGACTTCCCTCCTGCCTGTAAATATTGTTGGCACCTACAACATGCTGTTCGCCGCGAAGGCACAAGGTTGCAGGCGGTTCATATTTGCGAGCAGTGCCCAAGCCATTGAGGGTTACCCGATGGACGTCCAGGTACATGAACATATGTCGCCCAGGCCAGGAAATCTTTATGGGGTCAGCAAAGCATTTGGGGAGGCTCTCGCATCGATGTATGCAAACGATGGTCAAATGACAACCATTGCAGTCCGCATTGCAAACGTAGCCGAGTTTCAGCATGGAGAGACTCACAGCCACAGAGATGTAGCTGCGTTTATCAGCGAGAGGGATGTCGTAGCGTTACTTAGAAGTTGCGTGGATGCAGAGCTGAACGGGTTCCATGTGGTTCATGGCGTATCAGACAATAGATACAAGCGCCTTTCCATTGATAAGACCCGAGAAGTTGTTGGTTACGCCCCCATCGACGACGGATTCGAGATTTTAGAGGGGCGTGCCCTCCCCTGATTGATTGGCTGGCTGAAAAGCACAAAAGCCTCAAAGCGGGATGATCTCAACACTCGCGGTCATGCCTGCGGCGAATTCAACGCCTGCTAAAATAACCCGTGATCCAGAAGCTCGCCGCGTCGAGGACAGCAACCGTTGTCGAACCGGCCGTCGCATACAACGATCGTCGCCAGCCACATACTTTTCAATGACGTTCTCTCGACGAGGAAGGCTGCTACACGATATCGCCATCATCCTGAGCAGGCGGACGCGCGGGCGCTGAGGACGATGCCTGGTCCTGCGTAGCTGCGAGCGGCTGCATGGGCACGCCCTGACCATGAACGGCTTGGCTTTGTGAGGTAGCTGCGGCGCGTTGCCTCAGGGCACCCACGCTTTTGTCCCAGGCCGATTGGGAGGTGGTGCCAATGGCGCTGGCAACGCCAATGACTCCATCCCCTACCGCTTGGGCTGCACTTTTTGTGTGGTGGGTTGCTGAAACAGCTGTCTCCTTGGCAAACCTGGCGCCGCTGAGCGATGTCTTGACTGCAAGCTCACCGCCCTTGACCGCCACCCTGCCAGCGGCATCTGCGCCCCCTTCTACTGCTTTTGGTACATGGGCATCGACAGCAGCGACGGCTTTTTTCGGCAGTGATCCACCTAGAGAGGCGCCAGCTGCCCACAGCCCGAAAGCCAGGGTACCCAATACGTTTTTTACACCCTCCGAGGCTGCGGTAGCCGCCATTTTTCCCAGCTCCTTCGACTTGGCCAAGTTGGCTGTGGCGGCTGTACCCGCGCCCATGGCAGAAAAACCGCCAATCAGCAGGCCATTTCCCAAGACACTGACCGGGTCTGCTATCTCTTTCAAGGCTTCGCCGCTGATGACCGCATTCAGAGCCGTAGCCGCGCCTTCACCCAGCCGCGCGGAG
The DNA here is from genome assembly GCF_052114545.1 of Pseudomonas sp. KB_12. Taxonomy (NCBI): domain Bacteria; kingdom Pseudomonadati; phylum Pseudomonadota; class Gammaproteobacteria; order Pseudomonadales; family Pseudomonadaceae; genus Pseudomonas; species Pseudomonas sp. KB_12. The sequence goes on from NZ_JBFREY010000006.1 coordinate 218,654, forward strand.
ACCATCTTGACCAGGGCAGTGGCATCGAGATCCTTTAACGTCCTGAAGTCATCCAGCCATTCGGTATCTTGATCAATAGGCTTATGAGCCTGCCCTTGCGGCACAGCATCGCGACGACCATAGAGCATCGCAGGGTCAGCTAAATGGTTAGTGCGATCGCGGCTCACATTGTAATGCTCGATTGCCATGCCCACGATGATAGCCGTGACCGGTCGTAGCGCAGGCTGCAGGACTGCATCCAGGTGCTCTTTGCCAGCAGCCGTCATGGCAAGCGTTGACGCGTACATTGCCGTATTACGTACGGCAAACCCGGTAAGCCACTTATTGGCTTCGTCAAAAGCATTACGCAATGGACCTTTGTCCAACGCCAGCAGCTTTTCCGCCACTGATGCTTGAAGCGCCGGGTGCAGCGTATTGCTCTCGGGCTTAAGGTAATAACCAGGCTTGAAGCCTGCAATCATCTTGTTACCGCCAGCATCCGCCATACCGGCATACAAGCACGCCATGGCGTTCTCTATAGCCGCTTCGCGTACGGTATTGGCATGCTTGCCCGCTACCTGGAGGATGGACGGCTGGAAATTTCCTGCCTCGGTAAGCGCCGCAAAGGGCGTCCCCCCCATCCCTGACTTTATTGACGCAAACAATCTGTCAGCCCTGGCTGCGTTTTTTTCCGCTTTCTCCATGTCATGGACGTTATAGCCCCCTGCCTCCAACCGTTGAGCACGGTCATCGCGAATGGCGCTCAGCTCCGTGTTGCGGGTGCTTGAAGCGGGGGCAGCGGGTTGATCGGAGCCCGCTTCTGTTTCAAGGTGAGCCTCGAAATGGTTTTGAAGCCGCGTGCTCATCGCTAACCCGATAGCGCCGAGGTCAGGAGAGTGAGAGGCCTGTTGCGTTACTTCCTGCTGTATCTCATCAGGTACACGAGTCAGCTCGCGGCTTGCACGTACATTAGGCGTATCCATGGCATGTCCTCTTAGTGATCGGCAGCTGGAAGAATGCAAATGACCCCGGTATGAGCGGCGACATCCTTACACCTGAGTGACCGTGCCGAGAGAAGCGTTCCAAAGGATGTGATAAAAATGAACACCAAGCGGCTACTGGATAACACGCGCACTCGCCGTGCGTACCAAAATGACCTGGAAGACTTTTGAAAGCTGTCGCGCGCCCCCTGACCTGGCACCCCCAAACGAGGAACAGGATCTTGCGCGCAAACTCGCAGCGGGCCGGTGCGTCAGTGAGTCGTTACAAGCCTTCCAGCGTAAGCGTTCCGAGCAGGCTACGAAGCCGGACTAACGAGGAGTCGCAATGCTGCATTACCCGCAGATTGACCCGGTGGCCCTGGTCATTGGCCCACTGAAAATCCACTGGTACGGCCTGATGTACCTGGTCGGTATCGGTGGTGCCTGGCTGCTGGCGTCGTGCCGAATGAACCGTTTCGACCCGACCTGGACCAAGGAGAAACTCTCCGACATGGTCTTCTGGATGTCGATGGGGGTTATTCTCGGCGGTCGACTGGGTTATGTGTTGTTCTACGATTTGCATACCTATCTGGCCAACCCGACCCTGATCCTCGAAGTGTGGAAAAGAGGTATGTCGTTCCACGGCGGCTTTATCGGGGTCATGCTGGCGGCCTGGTGGTTCGGCAAGCGCAACGGCAAGTCGTTCTTCGAGCTGATGGACTTCATCGCGCCAATGGTGCCGATTGGCCTGGGTGCCGGGCGTATTGGCAACTTCATCAATGCCGAGCTGTGGGGCAAGGCGACTGACGTGCCTTGGGCGATGGTTTTCCCAACCGATGAGTTGCAACTGGCGCGTCACCCGTCGCAGCTGTATCAGTTCGCGCTGGAAGGCGTCGCGCTGTTCGCTATCCTCTGGCTATTCTCGCGCAAACCGCGGCCGACCATGGCGGTGTCCGGGATGTTCGCGTTGTTCTACGGAATCTTCCGCTTCATCGTCGAGTTCGTCCGGGTACCCGACGCCCAGCTCGGCTATCTGGCGTGGAACTGGCTGACCATGGGTCAGGTACTGTGCCTGCCGATGATCATCGGCGGTCTGATCTTGATCTGGCTGGCGTATAACCGCGCTCCGGCGGGCAAAAGCGCCGCGCTTTAAATTCGAATGACAGGGCTCGCGCCCTGCATTCAAAGGGCCCAGGTAACTCATGAAGCAATTCTCGAGCGGGTCGCCCACATCATCTAGAACGGCACCAAGCAGGCCAACCGCTCTGGCGTGAACACCATCAGTTTTCCCGGCGCCATTCAGGTCAACCGGTGTTGCGCTTCAGGAAACCCTCGATAACGGTTGCGAAATAAGGCGGGCACTCCTGCATCGGGTAGTGACCGCAGTTGGGGATAACGTGCAGTTCTGCGTTCGGATGCCACGCCAGAAAGGTGCGCGCCATAGCCGCAGAATCAAGCCCGGGATCCTTGTCGCCGACAATAACCAGATACGGTGTTTCAAGGCCTCGAACGTCATCAACAAAATTTGCTGTGATCAGCATTTCGAGGTAACTCGCCCGGCAGGCAGGTGAGACCGTGTCGCGGCTTTGTTGGACCTTGAGATCAACCCACCCATCGGAGAGACCTCCGGTCACGAATTTGAACAGACGCCGAAGGGCCTCGTCGTCTTCTATCGTGCTGGCAAAGAACGCCAGGGCTTCTGGACTCAACCGATTGCCAGCGGCAGAAACGGGACACACCGCTATCGCGCTCGCGACGCGAGACGGAGCGTCCGCCGCAAGACGTTGCGTGATCATCCCGGTCATCGAATGGCCGACCACATGGAAGCGCGTCCAACCGAGCTGGTCGGCGAGCATGAGGCAATCGGAGGAAATCTCCTCTACCGTAAATTCACCAGCCAATTCAATGGATTGCCCGTAGCCACGAACATCAACGAAAACATAGGTAAACGCGTGGCCGTCAAGACAGGGCATGACGGCGTCGTAGCTGGAGTGGTCGCCCAGCCAGTCATGCATGACCAGCACGTGAGTGGGGCCATTGCCGTACCGCACATACCCTAAGGTGGCGTCGGCTCCGAAGCTGATTTCAATGGGGGCTTTCATGTCATGGTTCCTTTGTGGTTGGGGGAACCAAAACGAAAACGCCCTCCCGGCGAACCGGGAGGGCGTTTTGAAAGAGAAGCAACCGTATCAATCTCCTGGATCAGGGTCAATAGGCGAGCGCGTCGACAGGCTTATGGCCGAAATGCAGACATCAAACGCCGCCCCGTCACCGCATTGCTCCTTGGTTGAACGATCGCTTCTGGCCGTTTTCTGTCTGACGCGAATGCTGGTTTTGACCAAAATCAGCGGGTCATTTCTGGAAGCTCCGGTGCGGCAAATGACGGCGTTCGGTATAGCGCCTGGTCGTGCCCGGGCTCGAATGTGCAGATGATGCTCGCATTTCGCTTTTCGGCCAGCTCATACGGTTGCCCGAATCATGCGGAACACTTCGTTCAAACGCAGGCCGTCGCTGCGACCGGACAAATAGCGTTCGCTCAGCGACTGCGGTCCGAAATGCTCAATCTGCCGGAAGCCGAACTGGCGCAAGAGATGTTCAAGCATCTCGGGGTCGAAATGGCTCTGAAGGGGTTCGCCCTGCGCTGCCAATCCCGCCGCCATCATCTCCAGGCTGGTGCGCTCGCTCAGCGTGAGCAGCTCAGGTTCCATCAAGTAGTCGAACACGATACCGCTGCCCGGCGCGCAGGCGGCAACATAACGCAAGGTATGCAGAACGACATCCGCAGTCAGGTACATGCTCACCCCCAGCCAGCAGAAGATGACCGGCAGATCAGGATTGAAGCTGGATGCAAGCAACCCTTGCTCCAAAGTTGTTTGATCGAAATCAATCGCGACATAGCGCAGGTGGGATGGCTCCTCGATGCCCGCCGTCCTCAGGCAGTCGCGTTTCCAGCGCTGCATGGACGGCAGGTCGACTTCGAACAGATGCGCATCCTGAGGCGAACCGGTGCGGTAGGCGAAGGTATCGAGCCCGGCGCCCAAGATTACGTACTGGCGCACTCCTTGACGCTGCGCTTGTAACCAACTGTCCTCAGCCAGCCGGCTGCGCACCGCCATAGTGGCACGCATTACGTTGGAAACCGGATTGCTGTGGCGATCGGGATCGGCACGCATCTCGGCCTCCTGTGTCGGGCCCAGGATCGCCAAGGCCAGCGGGTCGTCCAGAATCAGCGGCATGTCGAGCAACTGGTGCGCGGCCCGCAGCGTGGCGGTCATGCGCGCACTCGGTTTTGGGATGTCGTCGCGGACTCCATTCGGGATGACGGACGGCCGATGCAGATGCATTAATGCCCGCTGCATGAAGACGGTCAGTCCGATATCGATATTTGCCGACAGTCCGGGTTCTTGAGCAAACGCACTGCGGACTTTTCCATCCAGCGCCGCGTTATCACCTGCATAGGAGGCGCGAAACAGCGCGGCCCAGCGACGCGCCAAATCCTGCACTGCAGTGTCGTGCGGCGTCGCGCCGGCGGCCATCTGCTGCGCGGCCTGCTCGATGAGCACTTCCCAGTCGCCGGCATGGTCCAGCATGCGCTGACGTACCTGACACAATTCGGTTGGTGACAGGTATCTGGCGAACAGGTCGGCGCGCTGTGCGATGTCGACGCCCTCCACCACTTGTGGATGATCGATGGCCGGTTGTGCGGGTTGATGCCTGTGCATGTCGATCCTTTCAAATGGACAGTTATGCGGCGCATTCTAAAGCCCCACCTCATATAGCTCTAAGGTTATTCCCGTTTCCCCAGGATCGGACAGGTCCCTATGAATGACCCCTACCGGCTCCCCCTCAGAAAATGCCTACGAAAATATCTTGCAGATAGAATAGCGCCGGCTATGCTCCCAGAGCTGACTTTCAGGATACTGGCTCCGAGCCACAAGACCTCCGATCTTGCCGTCCGGGCATCACAACGCTGATTAGCAGGAAGCTACACATCTGGCGACGCAAACGCGTTCGTCATGATGTTCCCCAGGAGGGAGCCATGTCCGCACCAGGACAGTACCTGTTTGCAATAGCGGCCCATGATCGCGTGGACTTGCTCGATATCAGTGCCCCTTACGAGCCATTCAATCGGATGGCTCGCAGAGGACCGCCGTACAACCCCGCCCTCCCTCGCGCCACCCAATCGCCGGGCCACCGCCCAGCCGCAGGTCGCACCTGCGACTCCTCCGGCATGGCTGCGAACAGCGCCAATGTGCTCAAGCGCAAAGATTCTTCCTGGGAAACATGCAGCCTCACCGCAGGATCGATGCCGGTTCCCATGTAAATCAGCTGATCAAAGGACACACGGCCGCCAAGGCTGTCGCACACATTCGCGCAATGGCGCAGGGAGAACAATATGACTTCGCTTCGTATAGTCCTGGCCGGGTTGTTGGTCTGTACAACCTCCCAGACAGTGTTTGCCGAACTCGCCGCCCAGCCGTTCCTGGCGCCGCCCAGGCTTGTTGAAAAAGGCGCGCCGGGCACGCTGAAGGCAACTGAGTCGACCCTCGCGAAAACAGATTGCAACCCGCAGGGCGACATTACCCGCGACGGACAAACCGTCGAACTCAACCTGCAAGTGCAGCAGCGCGAAAACTATATCTACAACCCGGGCAATCCCGACGGTGCCAAGGACAGGGTCAAGCTGCGTTCCTATGGCGGCTGCCTGTCGGGGCCGCTGATCGATGTGCAGCCAGGCAACACCTTGCGGGTCCACCTGGACAACCAGCTGGATAAAGACGATCCCAGCTGTCCGGGAGGGGGGGATCCGGCGAATGGCCAGCCGGGCTGCTTCAATACGATCAATCTGCATTATCACGGGATGCACGTTTCACCGTCGGGCAACAGCGACAACGTACTGTTGAACATCGCTCCACAAACCCAATTCGAATATGAAATCAACATCCCCACCGATCACCCTTCAGGCACCTTCTGGTACCACGCGCACAGGCATGGTTCCACTGCCCTGCAGGTCGCCAGCGGCGCTGCGGGCGCCCTGATCGTACGCGGTGACCGACCCTACACCGGCGGCAAGCCAGGAGACATCGACACCATTCTCAAAAACGCAGCCGGGCACCCCATCACCGAACAAGTCTTTCTGTTCCAGCAGATTCCCTATGCGTGTTTCGACGACAAGGGCGGCATCATCAAGCAAAAAGATGACACCTGGACGTGCCCCAGCGGCAAGACAGGTGTGGTAGAGAACTTCGATGCGCAACTCGCCTCGGCCACTGTCTGGGATGAAAGCGGTCGATTCACCAGCATCAACGGCGTGGTGCAACCGACCCTCCAGGGCATCGCCGCAGGAGAAATTCAACGCTGGCGCTTCATTCACGCAGGTATCCACGACACCATAAACCTGCAGATCGTGCCCATGAACCCGACCAGCCCCAAAGCCACGCTTGCGCTAAAGGGTGTACTCAGCGGCACACCGAAGGAGCAGGCCGCCGTGATCGCCGATCTATGCCCGGCGACCGTTCCGGGCACCAGTAAACCGGTCGAGCTCGTACCTCAGTTCGAGATCTCCGCCGACGGACTCACACGCACTGCAATTCGCCCCATCGGCGTCAACAAAAAGAGCGTGAGCGGCGGCATCGGCAGCAACTTCCTGCAACCGGGCTATCGCAGCGATGTGCTGCTGATGTTCCCCCGCGACGGCACCTACTGTGTACTGAACCAGGCAGCGACTCCCGCTGAACGCGCCAATGCAGGCCCCAACGGTGGCCCGGGCGGCCAGGGTCCGAACGAAACACAATTGCTGGCCACGGTCATCGTGTCGGGCGGCCAGGTTGTGACTGATGATCCGCAAAGCTACATCCAGCAAGCGCTGTACGACGCTAACAAAACGGATAAGTCGCTCCCTGCCGCAGCGCTGGAAGGGCTGCGAACCGGAGACCTGAACCCCTGGCGCGGGATGGATGACCTGAAGAACGCCGTGGTCAATGACGACATTCAGAAGGCCGACTTTTTTATTGGCAATCCGCCATTCCCGCCCTCGCCGCCCGCCAACGCGCCGCAGAAACCGGGAGACCCGTGGACCGGCCCGTTCGGCTTCTACATCAACTACAAGTCCTACGATCCGGACCGCATCGATTTCACCCGACAGGTCAATACGACAGACGATTGGGTTCTGACCTCCCAGGGCGAACCTCATATCTTTCACATCCACGTCAACCCGTTCCAGGTGATGGACGTGCTCTACGCCAAGCCGGGCGAGAAGCCCAAAAGCATCTTCGGCCCCAACGGCGAGTGCCTGGTGCCAGCCGACGAACTGGGCCTACAGAATCAATATTGCGGGATGTGGCATGAGTTCAAGGACACCATCTTCGTGCAGAACGACTACCAGGTCCTGGTGCGCACGCACTACGACCGCTACATCGGTGAGTTCGTCATCCACTGCCACATCCTCGACCACGAAGACGGCGGCATGATGACCAATATCCAGATCGTGCCGGACATCACTGCTATCGGCGGTGGCATTGGCATGGCCGGTATGAAGCACACGGCACATCAACACTCGGACTCCAAGTAACCCTGATCAGGAGCTATCGGTAATGAGCAATCCCTTCGCAGGACAATGGACGTACAGAAGTTTTCTCAACAACCCCGCGTTGACTGACGGTGACCCGAAAAAACTGGAGGCGCTGTTGTTCGCCGAAGGTGTGTGGACCGTAGAGGACACCGCCAACGAGACGTTCATCGGCGAACTCAGTTTCGGGGCAAACGCCGTCATGGATTTGAAGGGGGTCATCACCCATGGCCACGGTCGTCCAGACCATGTGCACATTGCGGGCAGCGGGCGTCCCGGGACCTCGACACAAGACTACTTCTACGATTATGACGGATCGCTGACGGAGCGTTGGCCCAACGGCGTGAGCCAGGTTCCGGCCATCACCGGGTCGGTCATCCGCATGAAACCTCACAATGGCGAACCCGCTGGACTGGTCGCCTCGTTCATCTGCGTCAAAAGTACCTAGGTACTGTTTGTCGGGATACTACCGGGCCGACAGGGATGTAGAGCAAGCAATGCTGGCGACCCAGGATCCGATCCACTGCAACGTTCGTTATTGACGACAAGGAGTCGGCATGACTACTACCTCCACCACAGCGCCTGTCGCCCAACCTACCTGGTACGGGCAGATCCGCGACATGTTCACCTCAGTAGACCAGGCGCACATGGCCAGGCAAGGCCTCGACCTGGCCAGCTACGACGCGGTGATGAAGCACGCAGGCGATATCTACCAACAAGTGGCGGGGGGCAATATGCCGCCAAACCGCCCCTGGCCCGCTGACTGGGTGGGTACCTTTCTCAACTGGATGAACAACGGCTACCCGAAAGGAGTCCCCGCTGCCAGCGCCAACGCAACGGACTTCGCTGCGCGGTCACTGTTCAGCGCAGACGCGTCCACCGCCAGGGTCCGCAAGGACATCACCACGCTGTCCAGCGCCGAGCTCGATCTGCTCAAACAGGCGTTTTCAGCCATTATGGCCATGGAGCCCACCGATCCCAACAGCTACTTCACGCAGGCCGCTTATCACTGGTTTCCGGCACCCAATACCTATTGCATGCATCACGTCCCGGGCTACAACCCTTGGCACCGAGCCTATCTGGTCAGCTTCGAGAACGCCCTGAGATCGGTCCCCGGCTGTGCGAACGTCACCCTGCCCTACTGGGATATCACCACGCCCTTCCCCGACGTGCTTAAAAGCCCGCCCTTCGACCAGTACACGTTGCAGCAAGCGGCCAGCTCCGATTATCCGGAAGGCTACGTCACCACACGTTTCCCCTACGACACGATCGCCCGGAACCTGCTGAGCAATGGGGTGACTGATGATGTGAACCGAGCCATGAGCAAAACTGACTGGGAGGACTTCCACGGCTATTGGTCCGGCGCCGCCCACAACACCATCATTGCCGCCCACGACAGTGGTCACAACTCAATTGGCACCACCATGCAGAACCAGGAAGTGGCGGCCTTCGACCCAGTGTTCTGGTTCTTCCATTGCAATTGGGACAGGCTGTTCTGGGAATGGCAGAAAAAAATGCTGGCCACCGATCTGCATGGATTGCTCACGACCATCAACGAAGTCACCGACCCCGTCAGTTATCAGATCTTCAACGATACGGCGCTGCAAACCCTGAACCCATTCACCAGCACCCCACTAGAGCTGAACACGCTGGCGATCATCGACTCGGTCGGTCAACTCGGCATTGACTATGCGCCCGCGGCGACAGGCTCGAACGTCGATTTCCTGCCGAAGACCCAGCGTACGCTCGCTGCGTCCAAACACTTCACGGTTGAAGCAGATCGAGTCAATGTGCGGGTCAGCGGTATCAATCGCCTGAAGATCCCCGGCAGCTTCTCGGTGCACTTGCAAAAAGACGGCAAGACCATCGCCTCCAGAGCATTGTTTCAACCGGTAGAGGTTCAAAGCTGCGCCAATTGCGTGGCCAATGCCATGACCCAATTCGATTTCGAGTTACCCATGGCGGCCGTGTTGGGCGGCAAGCTGAGCGTCTGGGTAGAGCCGGTGAACAAGGACTTCATCGGCGATCGGTTCCCGCAGAAGCTGATGGGCGATCCCGTCATTGATGTGCATCTATTGCTGCAAACTCAGTAGCGCTGCTGGACCAAGGGTGCCGGACTTCAGGTGTTGAAGTCCGGCCTCAGCCGTTGACGAACGCCAGATAGACATCAGCGTCGAGAACGACCTCATGCGCCCAGGCTCTGTTCTACACCAATTTACCTACGACCCCTGGCCGGTGCTTTTGGCAATGGCGGGACTCGGCTTGGCCTTGTCCGTCTACAACGACATCACCACCAACGGACCTGCGTTTTGCGTCACTGTGGATGGGCTATCGATCTTCACGAGTTGGCCTGCCGCCCTGCAAGCGGAGCTGGCACTCAACCCACCCCAGCGAATCCTGGCCGGTTGGGCCTTGATGCTCCTGGCCATGATGCCGCCCCTCCTGGCGACGCCACTCATACACGTCTGGCGCTCCAGCCTGCCAAGCAGGCGAATACAAGCGTCAGTCGGCTTCCTGCTCGGTTACGGTGCCATGTGGATGGCCGCCGGCCCGCTCCTGATCGCCCTGGCGCTGTTGCTACAGATGGCTGCCGCAGAAAATGCCCTGGCCGTGGCGCTGCTGGTTGCGATGCTGTGGAGCGCGAGCCCGTGGCACCGCGCAGCCCTCAATCGTGGCCACCGAATGGGGCGGCTAAGTCTGTTCGGCTGGGCTGCCAACAGGGATTGCCTGATCCGAGGCCTGGCGCACGGCCTGTTTTGTATCGTTTCGTGCTGGGCCTGGATGGTCGTGCCGCTTGTCAGCGGGTCCTGGCACATTCCGATGATGTTGCTGGCGGGCGCGATCCTGCTGGCTGAACGGCTCATCGCAGCCAAAACGCCGCGCTGGGGCTGACCGTTTAAAACAAAGCTTCACGCATGCGATCCGCCTGGCCCCTCCCTTCCACCCTCATCGCATGCAGCCCGGGTCCGCACGCGCTGTTCGGCACAAAGGATGAGCCCGCACGACACAGTTCGTCAGATACAAATCCCAAACTATGTGCTCGCAGGCAAGTTTCAGGCAAAAAAAAGCCACTCATCTGAGTGGCTTTTTTCTGAATCTTGGAGCGGGAAGCGAGACTCGTATCGGGTGTCCGGCTCGTTGAATTCCAAGGGGTTTCTTTTATTGCTGGAGCAGCAAAAGATTTGACTCTGGAGTTGTTTTTGAAGGGCATCAAGGACCAGAGGTATGATTCCCAGCCCCGCCATTGGGTCTACGCGAACATCCGTAAGTTGCCCAAAAAATCCAAATCAGAAGTAATAGCCGATATTCATGTACAGCTGGTTTTCCCACTGATCACTACCACCAGCCCCCAGACTCTGGGTGAGGCTGCTGCCACCGATGACCGGATCATTCTTGCCGTACAACCATTCCGTGGCGATCCACAATTTGCTGAACGAGAACGAAGTGCCGAAAATCATCCGTTGCGAGGTCTTGAAGTCGTCTGCGGATTTATCGAAGGCGCTGTAGTTGGCGTACAGCTGCACACCGCTGATCTGATCGAACAGGTACTTGCCACCAACGTCGTAGCTCACATCCGCCACGTACAAGTTGCCGCGACTGGCGACGTTGTAAGTGGCGTCGTAACCGCCGAAAGTCACCAGTTCATCAGTGCCGGGGTTGCGCGGGGACATCTGCTGTCGCGCAGCTTGCAGTTGCACGCCCCATGGCCCGTTTTTACCGATGTAGTGCACCGCCACGGCATTGCGCCGGCCGTCGTTGTTGGTGTCGCGGTTCTCCAGGGACGAGGTCAGGCCAGAAATCCCGACTTCGGACTTCCACGGCCCCAAGTCCATCGCCTTGGCCACCCGCAGTACCACGGTGTTGCGTTCCTGGTTGTTGCTGCCGTCGATGACATAGCTGTCCGCTTCGGAGACAACGCTGGAGTAGGTTTCGCCCTTGCTGGTGCCTTTGCCCTGCGAGGCAGGGCGAACGTAGTAACCGGCCTGGATATTCCAGTCACCGCTTTGCTGGATGTACTTGGCGCCAAGTTCTTCCAGGTCTTCCAGTCCCACGACGTTGCCCAGGGTTTGATAGAACGTGCTGCCAAAATACGGCTGCAAACCAAACGGCACCTGGTTCAGACCGACCTGGATTTGTTGGTCAGGGTTGAACTTGTAGCCGATCCAGGCGAACTCGGCGAACTGGACGTCACCTACGTTTTCTGTGTACTGGTAAGGGTAGGCTCGTCCGTAGAAACGGTACTTGGCCTCGCCGATCCAAGTATCAGAGTTGTACTTGGCGGAGAGGATCACGGTATCGAAGTTGAACTTCTGGATGTCGCGATCCGGGTCATAGTCCCAACGCGCCCGGACCGCGCCACCAAGATTGAGATTGTCAGTGACCTGTACCGCCATCGCAGGCGTGGACAGCGCGTACGACAGCGCCAGCGGGATCAATGAGCGCAAGGCCCGGGTGGTGTTCAAGTTCATGGTCGCTCCGTCTTTAAGTTTTATTTTTGGCAACAACCATCCCGGCCACGGCAAAGCGCGGTCTGGATGAAATAGGTATGACCCGCCGAGACTGAGGCTGGAACAGCGTCCAGGTGCTAGCGGGCTAAACGGTGTTTGAGAAGCCGCAGTCGTTTAAACTTCGGCGTCAGTTGCGCTGAAGTTCTTCAACCACAGCGGCACAAGCACGGAAGGTGTCCAACGTCCATTCTGGATTGATAAAGTCAGGCCAACTGGAAAGTTTTACGATCGCCACTTCAGCAGCCGGATCCCAATAGATACTCTGACCAAATACTCCGCGCGCCGAGTAGGTGCCCTGTTCACTGTCCAATACCCAGCACTGATTGCTGTAAGCCGCAGTCGGAAAGCTCTTGGTGTAGTAGCCGTAGAGGACTTCGAAAGCGGGTGTGGAACCACGTCCGCATGCACGCACAAACGTCTCTGGGACGATCTGCTGGCAATTGAAATGTCCACCCTGCAAATACATCTGGGCAAAACGCCCGAGATCACGCAGCGTGGCGCTCATCCCGCCATCGGCCAATGCAGTTCCAACACAATCGAGGGTGATATTCGCGTCTTGCTCTGCCCCCAGTCTTGACCAGATCTCCCGACTCAATAAAACGGGGAGCCGCTCGCCGCAGGCCCGCTCACAGACCCAGGCCAACATGTCGGTGTCCACCGAGCGATACTCAAAGAACTGACCATGCTCACGGTCTTTACTCAGCGACTTCAACAAACCATAAATGCTGTCAGGAGACTCTCGCTCTCCCCGTTCACGCCAACCCGAGGCGATATCCAACTGGATGAATTCAGCATCCGGATCGGTGTAGTCCTCCCTGAATCTCACGCCCGTGCGCATATCCAGCAGATCCTGTACCCGGGCATCGCCATAGCCGCTTGCCGAAAGCTCGGGCACATAGTGGCTGACGTGCGCTTGGGGATCGATTCTGCCCTGGCCTATCAACCTGCCGACCAGGCTGCCGACGATGGTCTTGGATACCGATTGCAACAGATGCAACGTGTGCGGCTGCATACCATTGAAATACTGCTCGGAAACCACCTTGCCCTGATGAAGCACCAAGAAACCATCGGTGTAGCTATCGGTCAGGAAGGTCGCCAGATCGGTTTGCCTGCCGTCGATCCGCTGGAAATGTACGTCGTCCAGTGAACGCTCGTTGCGCTTGAGTTCGCTGACCGGCCCGGGACCACGATGAATAGCAGCCACCGGAAACAGCTGGCTCATGTGCTGGAACGACCAGCGGTTATAGGGTGGACTGTCCCAGTTGTGCTGACGGACTTGCTTTTCCCGGGGCGGCGGATAGCCCTGCATCAGCCTTAAATCCTGATAACCAATGCCAGGAGCGGTCATGTCATTTTTATTGTACATAGGGGTTCAGCTCTCATCGTTCAGAGGGTGGTGGCAAGAAAAACGGTGGCCATGATCCTGGGTCTCGGCTGGCACCTCTCGGCGACAACGCTCACTGACCCTCGGGCAACGGGGCGCGAAGTGGCACCCGGTAGGCCGGTTCAAGGGGCTGGGGATCTCGCCGCTGAGGATTTGCAACTGATCACGACGATCAGGATCGATGGAGGGCACTGAATTGAGCAGCGCACGGGTGTAGGGATGGCGCGGTCGACCGAACACCTGCCCCACAGTCCCGGCCTCGACGATGCGCCCCAAATACATCACCAGCACCTGCTGCGCCAGGTATTCGACCGTCGCAAGATCGTGGCTGATGAACAGGTAGCTCAGGCCATTATCGGTCTGCAGCGTCTTGAGCAATTGCAGCACTTGGGCCTGGACCGACACGTCGAGCGCCGCCGTAGGCTCATCGAGGATCAGCAGTCTTGACTCGAGCGCCAGGGCCCGGGCAATAGCGATACGCTGCAACTGGCCACCGGAGAATTCATGGGGATAGCGCTCCATGTGTTCCTCGCCCATCCCCACATTTCCCAACAGCGAGAGGATGCGCGCGCGCAAGGCGCTACCGCGCAAACCAAAGGCAACCTTCAGCGGCTCGGCAACAATCGCCTTGATTGTCATTTTCGGATTCAGCGAAGCGTAGGGATTCTGGAACACCATGCTCAAGCTTCTGCCCCGCGCCCTGGCATCAGTAGGCAGCGGCCGACCTTCGACCAGAATTTGCCCACTGTCAGCTGGCAGCAGACCGAGCAAGGTCGCGGCAACCGTACTTTTGCCACAACCGGACTCCCCCACCAGCGCGACCGTCTCACCGGCCTGCACCTCCAGGTTGATGTGGTCGATGGCGGTCACCAGGCCGTCGCGGCTGGCGTAGGTCTTGTGCAACTGAGTGACGCTCAGCAGTGCGGGCTGTTTGTTGTTATTCATAGCCGTTTACCTTTCAAAGAAGCCTCACACCTTGACCAACGTGTTGTGGCAAGCCGCCCAGTGTTCCTCGCCGATCTCCACCCTCGGCGCAGCCTGGACGCATCGCCCGGTGGCGCGCTCACAACGCGGGTTGAAGGCACACCCAGGCGGGGGAGCCGCCATGTTCGGCACCTGCCCAGGGATGAAGCCCAGGGGCTGAGCCCCCTGCCCCAACTTTGGCACGGTGCCCATCAGTTTCAGGGTGTAGGGGTGTGCTGGTCGCTTGAACACTTGGCCCACCGGACCGCTCTCCACCACTTCGCCGGCGTACATCACCGCTACTCGATCACAGAGCGAAGCCACTACCCCAAGGTTGTGGGTGATAAACAGAATCGCCAGGTCCTGCTCCTTCGCCAGCTTGCGCAGCAAGGCGATGATCTGCGCCTGCACCGTGACGTCCAGCGCGGTGGTCGGCTCATCAGCGATCAGCAGTTTCGGTCGACAGGCCAACGCCATGGCAATCACCACTCGCTGCAACTGGCCGCCAGACATCTGGTGCGGATACTTGGCTAGCGCCAGAAAAGGATCGGGCATGCTCACCGCTTCCAGCGAGCTCAGCGCCTCGGCGCGGATTTGCGTCTTGCTCAGTTGCCGATGGCAGCCGATGACATCGAACATCTGCCGGCCGACCGTGAAGAACGGGTTCAGCGCCTTCATCGGATTCTGGAAGATCATCGCCGCGCCACCGCCGCGCAAATCCGCTAACTGCGATGCCGACGCACCGTTGACCTGCTGTCCGGCGACCTTGACACTGCCGCCCAGCCGAGCGGCCTCAGGCATCAATCCAAGGCAGGACATGGCCGTCATGGACTTGCCCGAGCCCGACTCCCCGACCAATCCAAGTATCTCGCCGCGCCTCACCTTGAGGTCGATGCCCCGTACGGCCTTTACGGTCTTGAACAAACCTGGGAAGGACACCGTCAGCCCTTCCACTTCCAGCACCAACTCTTGAGCTGTGTCGTTATTCGAAGCGGCGAGATGTTCGGGAGTAGACGGTTGCAAGGATTCGTTGATCATCAGCGCGTCCCCTTCTTTGGATCGAGCACATCGCGCAGCCCGTCACCCACCAGGTTGACGGCCAGTACCAGGACAAAAATCGCGACGCCGGGGAACAGCACCGTCCAGGGATTCTCGAGCAATTGCGAGCGCGAAGCCGCGGCCATCAGCCCCCATTCGACCATGGGCGGCTTGGCCCCCAGCCCGATAAAGCTCAGCGAGGCAGCGGCCAGAATGGTGTAACCAAAGTCCATGGAGCCCTGCACGATCACAGGTGTGGTGGCATTGGGCAGTACATGGCGAAGCAAGATACGGAAATGACTGACACCCATGGAGCGAGCGGCATGGATATAGGTTTCTGAACGAACCCGTACTACCGCACCGCGCATGATCCTCGCGTACCAAGGGAACCAGGAGACGGCGAGCGCTAACATGGCGTTGGCCAATCCCGACCCCAGCGCAGCGGTGATAGCGATCGGCAACAACAGCGGTGGAAAGGCCAGGAACACGTCCGAGACACGCATCAGCAGCGTATCAATTCGACCACCGAAGTAACCGGAAACAAGCCCAATCGGAATTCCGATCAGCATCGCGATCAGCGTCACGCTCACTCCGATGATCAGCGAGGTGCGTGCGCCATAAAGCACCCGTGAAAGAATGTCGCGACCAAACTCGTCGGTGCCCATCCAGTGTGCCCAGTTGGGTGCCATTAATTTTTGGGAAAAGACAATTTTGTTGGGTTCATAAGGCGCAAGCCAGGGGGCGAAGATGGCCGCCAGGATGATCAGCAGCAATAACAGCGCGCCAAATACAAACAACTTGTTATCGCAGGCAAAAGCCAGGGCCTTGATGCGCCATGATGGGGCTCGCGAGGGCATGGACAGGGATACGTCTTGGATACTCATTGGACTCGCAGCCTCGGATCAACAAGGTGATACAAGAGATCAACAATCAGGTTGATCGACAGATACGTCGTGGCCAGCACCAGGGTGGCCCCCATCACAGCGGGGAAATCATTCTGGGCAATCGAAAACACCACGAAGCCGCCCAGGCCGGGCCAATCGAAAACGAACTCAACGACTACCGCACCGCCGAGCAAATAACCGAAGGTCAGGCCCACCACTGTCAGGAGCGGAATCATTGTCGCCTTCAGGGCATAGGCGTAATGGATACGCCACTTGGGTACACCGTAAGAAACCGCCGTACGGATGTACTCCTCGGAGAGCACCTCGACCATCATGTTGCGGGTGATCCGGGTGACAGTGGCCAAGGTCACGACCACCAGGGTGAGCACGGGCAGCGTCAGGTGTTTGATGGCGCTCCACAGTGCTACGAAATTGCCGGCCAGCAGCGTGTCGATCAGGTAAAAACCGGTCACTCGCTCAAAGGGGCTATCGAGAAGAATGGAAGCATCGATACGTCCTTGCAGGGGCAACCAATTGAGCTTGCCGTAGAACAGCAACTGCAACCCCATGGCCAAGATGAAAACGGGAAATGCCGTCCCGGCGATGGACCCCGCTCGTGCCACGTTGTCGACCACTGAGTTCTGCCGGGCCGCCGAGATGACGCCGATTGGCACCCCGAGCAGCACCACCCAGAACATTGCAAGGAATGTAAGTTCAAACGTCGCGCCTACCCGCCTGATGACCTCCTCCGCCACCGGCCGCCCGGTGCGCAAACTGGTGCCAAAATCACCCTGGAGAAGATCGCCGATGTAATTGAAGTATTGGATCGGCAGAGGTTTATCCAACCCCAGTTTTTCTCGCGCGACGGCAATCTGCTCCGCCGTGGGGTGGTTCCCCAGCATCATCTCTACCGGGGATCCGGGAAGAGCTCGGCTCAGAACGAAGGTGATGGTCAACACGCCCAGAAGAATGAAGAACATCACTATCAATCGCTGGGCTATATACTTCGCCATTTATACTACCTTTTGTGGCTAATAAACTTGGCCCTGACTTCTTACGCCCAGCACAAAGCCCTCAAAAGAAAATTAGCTCTTGAGGAGTAACCGGGCGAATCAACCGACTGTCGGTCTACAAGGTAAATCAGGCCTACACCTACAACTTCATCACAAATAACTCAGCATTCAGCGATTCAAGTTGTAGTAGAGAATTGCCTCATAAGCGGGATTCAGGCTCTTTTCCATGCCCTTGATGTCTTTGCGGGAAACACGTATCTGCTGCACGTCCGCGTACCAGATCGCAGGAGCGTCCTTGGCCAGTAGCTGCTGGGCCTGCTGGTACTTTTCAGTGGACTGAGCCCGATCACTGCCTTCTAACGCCACCGCCTCCTCGATCAACTGGTCGAAGCCTGGGTTGCTGTAATGAGACAGATTGAATAGCGTGGTTTTCTCTGAATGGAACTCGCTGAAAAGCCAATCGCTGGGTGTCGGATATGTGGGCCACCAAGCCATGGATTGCAGGTTGGGAGCGGTGTCCAGCTTCTTGGCCTTATCCCAGATCACACCCCACTCGCCGGGACGTAACTCCACTTCTACGCCAACCTGAGACGCCGTCGCCTGGAACAGCTCAGCGGCGTTTGCATAGATGCCACTGATGTACTGCATCGAGACCTTCCAGTCCTGTTTGGGTACGCCAGAGGCTTCCAATAATTGGCGGGCTTTATCCAGATTGTAAGAAGCCATAGGCACGCTGGCATGCCCCCAGATACTGGTGGGTAAAGGCCCCTTGGACACACTGCCGTAGCCGTGCAAAATATCGTTGGTGACACCTTCATAGTCCCAAAGGTATTGCAGCGCCTGACGAAATGCCAAGTTATCCGTAGGGTACTTCTGGGTATTGATCAAGAACTGGAAGTTCTTCCACGAAGGCGCGGTACTGACCTTGATGGAAGGGTTCTCTCCCAATACCTTGAGCTGATCAAGGGGGATATCCCAGGCAACGCCAGCCTCGCCATTTTTTATCATCTGGGTGCGGGTGGACGCTTCGGACACGACCTTCACGATGACGCGATCAAATTGCCCTTCTTTCCAGCCTCCCCAGTAGCCATCGAAACGTTCGAGCACCACTTGCTGGCCCTGTTCGACCTGCCCAAGCTTATAGGGACCGGTACCGATAGCGTTGGGAGCCATCATCCAGTCATGCCCCTTATCCACCGCCGCCGGGGCAATGATATAAGCAGCGTATTGACCTGCCGCGATCAGATTGGCCGGAGTGGGATTCTGGAACTTGAGCACTACCGTGTCGTCAGCTACGATCTCGACGGAATCCAGGGCTTTCCATACATACGCAGCGCCTTGTTTTAGCGCTTTGACGTAGTCGATGGATTTTTTGACCGCTGCGGCGTTGAACGCCGAACCGTCATGAAACTTAACGCCGTGCCGCAGCTTGAAGGTCCAAGTCTTGCCGTTGTCGCTGCTTTCCCAGGACGTGGCGAGCCCAGGGGAAAACTCCTCGGCACTGCCCGGAGCGTTATAGACCAGAAGCGTCTCGTAGATATTGCCCAGCACCCGCACCTCTTCCGAAAACGCCGAGGCTGGATCCCAATCCTTGAAAGAGGCTCGATCAGCGACAACCAAGGTATTGTTTGCCGCACACACCAAGCCACTGGTCAACGGCGCAGTAATGGAAAGCGCCATCAACCCTGCCATCAAGGTTCTTTTGAAGTTCATCGATGTTCCTCTTATTTTTATGATGGGCGCAGCGGGTCACTTGCACGAGCAGGCGTTAATCCAGCTGGAATGAACGACGTGTTTGGCCGTTCTTGAAACTGCCTATTGAGCGGTGTGGCTCATTATTGATCTGCCGCACCGCCAGCTCAATTTCGCGAGCGCTAAGAAAAAAACGCCAGATGACGCTTGAAAGCGTCACCTGGCGTCTATTTTTAAAGCGGGGTTAGAACAACGGCGGAACGAGGTTGAACTCACCCTCGGATGGGCGAATCAGCAGCCGCGCCCTCACCTCGCTGGGTATCTCAGGGGCATCAATCGGGAAGCAGCTGCAACTGGAAAGCGCGTTACGCAGATCGATCGATTCACCGAGGTACTCAAACACAATCTGCGCACCAAAAGGACGTCGAAAATTGTCGCCCGACACGCCGAGCACCAAGCCGTTGAGAAAGCGGAAGCGACTGCGATAGGAGGGGTAAAGCGCCGACCAGATGTAGCCCCGAGACGATAGGTATTCGTGCTCGACGATGTAAATCAGATCGGATGAGGCAAAGCAGAACCCACGATATTTATTGATGCCGAAACTCTTCAGTTGGTCATCACCCAGTCTCACTCGCTCGTACGTTTTGCTCAGGATTTTGTTGCCGGAACGGGTCAAGCGGGTAATCGACTTGATCACCTCCCCTGATCCGGAGGGCGACATCAAATAGACAAAGTAGTAACCCTGGTACTTCGACAGTTCCTGCGCGGAGCTTGGAAAAAAATCGGTTGGTACAGCACTGTCCGGCTCTCGCGCCGTGCGCTGCCTGTTGAGCAAAGCGCGGAACGACTCATGGTCGGAGAATATTTCATCCTCATCCACCCCGAAAAAAGCGCATATCTTGCGAAGGGTGAACAGTGAGGGAGTCGCCTGCGCCCCCAAGTATTTGTTGAACTGCTGGCGATTGATATCGAGGGAGCGGCAGACCATCGCCACCGACTTGTAGTACCCGCAGAGAAGGCGCAAGTTTTGACTGAAGTCTTGCGCCGACCGAGGTGAATTGGAACTCAGCATTTAACAGTATTCCTAACGCCACCATTGACAACACGCTGGACTAAACGTCGCTTGGATCACGGTTTTCAGAAGCTTGGCTTCGCCGCCTCGTGATCGACGTGAGCATTAAGCCCGACCATAGCGCCTGGGTGGGGGAATGTTCAACAATACTCACGCATGCAGTGTTTCCTGGCGCTCCAGAAAATTACGTCGGTAGCAAATTTTTGGTTCGATATTCGAGAGTGCACGATAGACGAGAGACGGCTCACGCCTCAGCACATAAACTTCAGGCAAAAAAAAGCCACTCATCTGAGTGGCTTTTTTCTGAATCTTGGAGTGGGAAACGAGACTCGCATCTGGTGCCCGACTCGTTGAAATCCAAGGGGTTTCTTTTTCTTGGCGAGTTACAGAACAGTAACCAATCATGCCTTAGATCCGCGCCCCGCCTGACACTCATCCCAAACACCACGCATCAGTTCCTTCAGCATCAGCGCCTCGCCCCAGCGATCCGTTATATCGCGCCCATCACTCCCTGTGATCGCATAGGGTGGCGGGCCAAGCTCGCAGGTGAAGGACAGGCTCGCGGGTGTGTTCGGTCGCGCCAGCCAATCCTTGATTCCGTAGCGCCACCAGCCCAGGAACCGGTCCAACCAGGGACGATGCTGGGCGAAGGTCAAGGGCACCTGGACCTGCTCACTATTAGCGACCCGCCCATGAAAACCCCAACTGTGTCGTAGGATGGTGTGAATCTGTTCGTCGTCTTCGGCCGCGGCCGACTCAGGCAATTCGCGGCCCACGACGTAATGGGACAAGTCAGCCAACAACTTGAGGTCTGGCATCTGCGCGAGCAAATCGAGGGTGAACAACAGGTCACTGGTGAGACGATAGCGGTGGGTTTCCAGCAGGATCGGAAAGTCCACCTGCTCGGCCAGACGCTGCCAGCCTTCGATCAGTATGATCGCCTGTGCCAGCGTGCGCGGCCGGACGTCGGCTTGCAACGTGAGGTGGTGGCAGCCGTAGCGGGAGGCAACCTCAAGCGCTTGCGCCAAGTCACTCACGGTGCGGGGAAACAGTTGACCTTCGATTTGCAGGCCTTGCGCCTTGGCAGCGGCATGCAGGCGCTCGGCCTGTGGCGCGATCCAGAAATGGTCGGTGATCCCATCGAAGCCAGCAGCGGCAATCTTCTCCACCTGCGCCTCAAGGGAAAGATCGCATTGACCACGGTGATCTTGCATGGCCCACAGGGACTGAAATACCAGGAATTCATGCATGTCAGGGCCTTAGCAGATGTTTGAGCGACACATCGGCGTCGGCCAATGCGTCCACAGGGAGTGGGGTCAAGTTGGCAATCAGCCGTTCACACAACTTGATGTCCTTGGCAACGCTGTTGCCCTGCCCCCAACCGCAGGCGCCTTGCAAACGTTGCTCGGTGTCCAGGTAGAACAGCAGCAGACCACCGCCTGCCAGGGTGCGAACGGCCGAAGGTGGCGTCGTTGAGATCACGCCCACTGTCTGCAAGCCCCAGTCGTACTGATCAGACCAGAAGCCGGGAACACCCTCGAACGGCAACTCGCCGCCCAACAGATTCAATGCCGCGTGGCGGCCCTGGGTCTCGGCATTGCGCCAGGTTTCCTGGCGCTGGAATAACGCGTCGGCGTGCAGGCGAAACTCACACACATCGCCGGCAGCAAAGATGTCTGGCGCGCTGGTGCGCAACTGGGCATCGACTCGAATACCCTGGCCCACTTCAAGCCCCGCCGCCGCGGCCAATTCGATGTTGGGTTGCATGCCGATACCGACCACCACCCAGTCACAGGGCAGCACCTGGCCGTCCACCAGTTGCATCGCCTCAGCGCGTTCGATGCCTTGTACCCTTTCAAGCGCTACGTTCAGCCGCACATCAACGCCCTGTTGCCGATGCAATTCCAACAAGGCCTGGGACACAGCTTCAGGCAATACTCGCCCGGCCAGTCGTGGCCCGGCTTCCAGCAACGTCACCTGACAGCCCAGGGTCCGGGCCGTTGCCGCGACTTCGAGGCCGATAAAGCCACCGCCGATGATCACCAGGCGCGTGCCGGGCATCAATGCGCTGCGCAGGGCCAGGGCTTCGTCATGGGTGCGCAGGTAAAGCACGTTGGCCAGAGGTTCAGGCACCAGGGACAAGCGACGCGCTCTGCCCCCGGTCGCCAACAGTAATCGGCTGTAGGGCAACCAACGTCCGTCGGTCAATTGCAGGCGGTGGTGCTGCGGATCCAGGCTTTTTACCGGGTTGCCCGCCAGGTGCTCGATGTTCAGTCCAGTGAGCCGGCTATCCCTCCACAGACTGCAATCGTCCAGGTCCATCGTGCCCTGCAGCAAGCCCTTGGACAGCGGAGGACGCTCGTACGGCAAATGGAGTTCATCGCCGATCAGGATCAGCCGACCGGTATAACCCTGCTCGCGCAAGGTCAGCGCGGCACGGCCACCGGCATGGCCGGCGCCGACGATAATCAGTGGAGCATTCATGGCGTGCACTCCTGGCGGTCAAGCCGAAATGGCGAGCAGAACCCGTCCCGCGTCGACCCGTACCGGATAGGTCTTGAGATTGACGCACACTGGCGCCCCCAAGGCTTTGCCGGTGCGATAGTCAAAGCGCCCGTTGTGCTTGGGGCACTCGATGACATGGTCCATCACCAGGCCGTCAGCCAGGTGGATCGACTCGTGAGTACACAGGCCAGCAGTGGCAAAAAACTCGTTGTCAGCAGAGCGGTAGATGGCATAGGTATGCGGACCGTGGTCGAAGCGAATGACGTCTTCTTCATTGATTTCGCCCACGGCGCATACATCGATCCATTGATCGTTCATGGCGTTTTCTCTTGTTCGGGATACAGCCGGAAGGTGTCAGCCCAGGGTGGCTTCAGCCTGTGGATGAGCGTCGGTGGCAGGCCTTGAGCTACCGACGGGGCGTCGCACGAAATACGTCGAGTCCTTGCGCTGCTTCAAGAGGGTCGGAATGATTTCCTTGAAGGCCTCGCCTATGTTGGCGTAAGGCGGCGGGCAGTCGTGGCGGATCTCTTCATGGAGTTGCGCCAGGGCGTGGTACGGCACCATCGGGTACATGTGGTGCTCAAGGTGATAATTCATGTTCATGTACAGAAAGCGCAGTACCCGGTTCATATAGATGGTGCGGCAATTGCTACGGTGGTCCAGCACATCTTCCGCCAGGCCCACATGTTGGGTGAGGCCTAACAGGTAGGACAACCAGCCGCCATACAGGATGGGCAGGCCGATATACATCAGCGGCAACCAGCTGTGCAGGTAAAGCGCCGCGCTAAAGACAACGGCGTAAATCACCAGCCAGATACGGGCCGCCAGGAACACCTTGGACCATTCGGACTCAGGGATAAACGTCTGTTCCTCGGCACCCATTTTGCCAACCGCGTGCCGGCACACGCCTCCCATCGTCTTCAGCAGCAACGGGATCTGGAACAGGCTCAGCAGCATCATGAACAAGCTCGGTGGACGCGGTTCGACGATTTCCGGATCGCGGCCGACGACGATGGTGTCGGTATGGTGCCGGGCATGGCTCCAGCGCCACACATGGGGCTCGAACATGCACATGAAGCTCGCCACCTGGTAGAGCGCATCATTCATCCAGCGGGTCTTGAAGGCGGTGCCGTGAACGGTTTCATGCCAGCGCGGGTTGGAGGCGGTGGCGTACAGAACGCCATACGCAAGGAAAAACGGCACACAAGCCCAAGTCCCCCAGAACCAGTAGCCGCCGAGGCCGGTGATCACCAGGGTTAGCAGCCAGATTGCGGTGTCGAGCAAGGCCGGGCCGTCGCGGCGCTGCATCAGTTGCTTCATGCGTTGACGGGAGATGGGCGACTGGTACCAACGGGCCGATACAAGGCCTTTTTCAGCCGCGCGGGCGGCTTCAGGGCCGGTCAGGCGATAGTCCCGAGTAGAGGCGGTGTTGTCTTGAGACATTGTTATTGTTCTCCGCAAGCGTGAGATGTCAGGTGCTTTGCGAAAGAAAATATAGAGAGCGCGGAGGGCCCCCTCAAGGTCTTGAATACATTCCCTATCAAGCTATCATCCAGCTCCTGCGGGGCTTGATAGTTTTCTATCAAGACGCTTTGAAGGTTCATCATGAATAACAATAAACGCCCCACCATCGCCACGGTCGCCGAACACGCAGGCTTAAGTGTCGCCACCGTCGACCGTGTGCTCAACGCTCGCGCCCCGGTTAATCCAGCCACTGCCGAACAGGTGCTTCAGGCCGCCGAAGCCGTGGGCTATTTTGCCGCGCGGCTGATCGGCCAACGCATTCTCGAACGCCGCCCCACGTACCGTTTCGGCATCCTGCTGCTGGGCACCGCGCAGGCGTTCTACGCCAATCTGGCCCAAGCCATCACCGAGGCCGCGCAGCGCCACGCCGGGGCCAACCTGACCTGCCAATTCGAATACGTTTTTGATCGCACCCCCAGCGCCATCATCGCCCAGATCGAACAGTTGGCGGTGCAGTGCGACGGCCTGGCGGTGGTCAGCTTCGCCCACCCGCTGATCAACGCCGCCCTTGCCCAGATTCGCGAAGCCGGAGTGCCCGTGGTGGCATTGCTGTCGGGCATTCATGAGGCGGCGGCCGAGCCCTATGTCGGCCAGGACAATCAGGTAGTCGGGCGCACGATGGGGTGGCTGCTGGCCCGCACCTGTGGCGCGCGCAAAGGCAGCATCGGCATTCTGCTCGGTGGCCATCGCTTTCTTGGCCACCAGGAGCGGGTCGAAGGCTTGCACAGCTACTTGGCCGAACACGCACCTGGGTTGCGCCCGCTGGAGCCGCTGATCAATCTGGATAACTGCGACATCACCGAAGAAGCAACCCTCGACCTGCTGGTTCGGCATGACGATTTGCGCGGGTTGTGTGTGGTAGGCGGCGGTGGCGACGGGATTATCAACGCCTTGGCGCAACTGCCCAAGCGCCCGGCGCTGTGTTGCATTTTGCAGGAGTCCACCGAGCTGTCACGCCAAGCCCTGGCCCAGGGTCTGGTCGACGTGGTGATCGATTCTCAGCCGCGCCAGACTGCAACGGCGCTGGTGGATCTACTGGTGGAATTGCAGACTGCGCAGCAGTTCGATCCTGTGCGTCACCGGGTGCATATTCCGCTGCAAATTGTGACATCGGAGAATTCCCAAAGCTGATGGGCTGGCAGCACAACCTGTTCGGCCCTTGATGGCGCGGTTAACCGCCATTTACTACAGCTTCAGCTAGCTTCTGCACATTCAATCCCGCCCCTAGACGCTCGGTAGCACAGTGGCAAACGGGAAGATCTTCCAGGGTAATTCGCGCGATCTTTGCTGCTTATGCCTGTCGGAGCTACGTCACAGCGTTCCGTGCAAGTATTGGGGTTTGGCAATTTTGGCTACCCTACCCCGCCGCACCGCCTAATCCGCTTCCTGTTCGTCAAACCAGCATTTGGTCTCGGGCCTCCTTCAGATTCGCAGTCTCCCGCGACACCCTTGCCCCTGGCTACCCCCTCCCCTTGCCGGGTGTGTAGAGGACTTTCACAAGTTGCATAAAGCCCCCTGTGAACGAGCACCCCCTCAGAAGCGCTCTCTCAGCACAACTTTTCGTAGCAGCGCACTGGCAAATGGGCGCATTGAGCAATACCCTGCCCGTACCGCCCCAACGTTACGAGCTGAAACATGTCAGGGATTGCCATATTTGAAAGCCCACGTTGGCTACGAGATCTTCTCCGCTTCTTGCCGCTGAAGAGCCAATTCGTCCTGTCAGGCAACATCCGCGACCTGCAGGCCAGTGAAGTGGCGCCCGGCACGGTGACTGCGCAGAGCTTCAACCAAACCCTCTGTAATGCCCTGCTCGATGCTGGCTACACCCAGGTCATCGCCTGGGATCCCGTGTCCGGTTTCCGGGCAGTCGACAAACCCGGCTCCGCCCCTGAAGCCGGCCAGACGTTGCTTCAGGAACTTGGCCTGACTCCGGTAAATGGCGTAGCACCCGCAGGGATCGATCTGCTGGGCGCCACCCTGCCACGGCTGGTGGGTCGTGCTGGCGAACCTATCGCGCTGATCATCGATTTCGCCTCACGCCTAGTGGTTCGCAACGACTCCCTCAGCGCGGCGGAACATCAGCTCTTCACCCAGGCCCTGGTGCAATCCCATCAGGCTCGCAGCCGTCCGGCCACACAGCTGCGTAAACCGTTCTTCAATACCCTGCTATGGCTGGTGGAAAAAGAAGGTGATTTGCCCGACTGGTTGCTGGTCGACAACCCGCGCCTGCGCCACATTCCCGTGTCCAAACCCGATCAATTGTCACGCCGTGCATTGGCACCGGCGTTGCTCAAAGGGCTCAGTGGCAGCCAGGGCGCCAGTGAGGTGGTCATGCATCAGGCTGTGGAAGCCTTCGTCCAGAACACCGAGGGATTGCTGCTGCTCGATCTCAGCGCCATTGCGCAACTGGCGCGGGTCGAGGGTGTCGCCATGGAGCAGATTGCCGATGCGGTGCGACGCTACAAGATCGGTGTTACCGAGGACCCATGGCTGAAGATCGACCGTCAGCGTATCCGGCATGCGGACGCGCTCGTCCACCAGCGGGTCAAAGGCCAGGAGCATGCGGTGACGCACATGCTCGACATCGTCAAGCGTGCGATGACTGGCGTCGGCGCCAGTCGCAAGGGCAACCGTCCACGGGGCGTAGCCTTTCTCGCGGGACCAACCGGCGTGGGCAAGACCGAACTCGCCAAAACGATTACCAGCCTGCTGTTCGGCGACGAAAGTGCATACATCCGCTTCGACATGTCGGAGTTCAGCGCCGAGCATGCCGATCAACGCCTTATCGGCGCACCGCCCGGCTACGTCGGTTATGACGTTGGAGGTGAGCTGACCAATGCGATCCGCGAGAAACCGTTCAGCGTGGTGTTATTCGATGAAATCGAAAAAGCCCACCCACGGATTCTCGACAAGTTCCTGCAGATCCTCGACGACGGAGTGCTGACGTCAGGCCGCGGTGATCGGGTGTACTTTTCGGAGGCCCTGATCGTGTTCACTTCCAACCTGGGGATCTATCGCCAGGGCGACAATGGCGAACGCGTTGCCAACGTCCTGCCGGGCGAAGCCTTCGAACAAGTCCAGGACAAGGTGCACAGCGAGATCGATCGGTATTTCAAGCTGGTACTCAACCGGCCGGAAATCCTCAATCGAATCGGCGAGAACATCATCGTCTTCGACTTCATTCGCGAAGGCGTTGCAGTGCAGATCTTCGAACAGATGGTCAACGCCACCTTCGACGACCTGCAGGGACAGAACCTGTTTATCGAATTGGCCCCCCAGGCACGCCAGGCACTGCACAACCTCTGTCTGCAGGACCTGTCCAACGGTGGCCGGGGCATCCGCAACCAGTTAGAAGCACGCCTGCTCAATCCCCTGTCGCGGGCGCTGTTCGATCAGGACGCGCAACCGGGCGAGCACTTCACGATCACCGAGTTGGACATCACCGGGCTGAAGATGGAACGTCACTAAACATGGACCTTAGCCTGTCGCGCATGCATTTTCCGGTCACTACCCTCGGCCCGGGGCGGCGTATTGGTATCTGGTTCCAGGGCTGCAGCATCCGCTGTCCAGGCTGCATCTCTGCCGATACCTGGGGGCCCGGGCACCGACGCTTGTCGCTGGAGCGACTGCTTGAACAGATAACCCCCTGGCTGCACGAGGCCGAAGGAATCACCATTTCCGGAGGGGAACCGTTCGACCAGTTCGACGCCCTGCGATCGCTGCTCGAAGGCCTGCGTCGACTCAGCGAGCTCGACATCCTGGTCTACAGTGGCTACTCCCTGGAACAACTCGACGCGCCGTTGCTCCAGACCAAGGGCTTGATAGATGCCTTGATCAGCGATCCCTATATCGAAGCACTCAGTCAGACCATGGCCCTGCGCGGCAGTGACAATCAACGCCTAAGCCTGCTCACGCCACTGGGCCGGGCACGCCTGGGTCATTACGAACGCCTGCTCGAACCCACCGACAAGGCGCTCGACCTGATGTTTGACGAAAGTGGCAGCGTCTGGATGGCCGGCATCCCACGGCGTGACGACCTATTGCGCTTACGCGACCTGCTGCATGAACAGGGCCATCATTTACAGATCAGCGCACACGCGTCGCGACGCCGCTGATTGGAGCACACCTCTCATGATACGTTTCTGCCCCAACTGCAAAACCGAACGCGCCCTCCAGGAAATGTTCTGCGAAGGGCTCATTCAGGAACGACCCTGCGGCTGGGACCTCGCCGGCGAACCCATCCATGCCGCCGGTTGGCGGCCGCAAGCCGTCTTCACTGAGGAAACCTTCCCGCCGGTCAGTTCGATTCAGGGAAATGCCCCCGACCTGCTCTGCGAAAATGGTCACCCGATGGTCGATGGCGACCTGATGTGCCTTGAATGTGGCAGCTCACCTGCACAAGCAACGGCCGACGACTCCCAGCCAGACAGCAGCGAACCAGAGGGAGTCCACCAGACCCTGATCGATGGTTGGCGGTTGATCCGTCAGATCAGCAGCACCGACGGCGTGCGAGAACGATACCTCGCCAAGCACGAAGAAACCGCGCAACAGGCGGTCCTGACCCTGTATCGACCCGGCGCCGAACCGGACCCGGCGATCTATGATGTGATCCGCCGACTGCCACGCGAGCACGTACCCGAAATCATTGCCACCGGCCGTTGGGATGACCGTGCCTATGAGGTCATTGAAGAACTCACCGGCGGGACCCTGGCAGAACTTGGCAGTGTGATCCGCGACAGCGACAGCGTGCACCATGTGGTCAACGAACTGGGCCTGGCGCTGCATGCTTTCAACGAGGCCGGCCTGCGCCATCGTGACCTGCGCCCGGCCAGCCTGCTGGTACGTTCCCGCGAACCGCTGGACCTGGTCATCAGCGGCTTCGGCTCGGCACGCCTGTCCGAGTTCGACCTGGACATCGTATCGCCACTGGAAACCAGCCGCTACATGGCGCCCGAAGCCATCGCTGGCGGCGTTGCGGCTGCCTCGGACTGGTGGAGCCTGGGCATGATCCTGCTCGAGCAACTGACCCAGGGCGCCTGCTTCGACGGCATCAATGCCAATGCATTTCTTATTCACGTGCTGGCCAACGGAGTACCGATCCCCGACGACCTTGACCCGCGCCTGCACCTGCTGCTGCGAGGTCTGCTGGCACGCGACCGTCATCAGCGCTGGCAATGGCCGCAGGTCGAAGGCTGGCTCAACGGCGTTGCGGTCGAGGCACCGGCCTCTTCCGTCCAGCAAACGGACGAAGGTGAAGGCGCGACCCTACTGCTGGGCGAGCGCCGCTTCCACAAGCCCGGCGTATTCGCTCTGGCGGCCGCCCAGGCGGATAACTGGCAACAGGCCCTGGACCATTTGCTGCGCGGTGTGATCGTGACGTGGGCCGAACAGGTCGGTCTCGCCCCTTCGCTGGTTGCCGGCTTACGTCAGGTCGTCCAGCACGAAGGGATCGAGGATGACTTCCGTCTCATGCTGGCGCTGAGAATCCTCAATCCGGAAATCCCGTTGATTCATCGTGGCGACATCGTCACACCAGGATGGCTACTGGAGCACCCACTGGAAGGCTATCGCCTGATCAGTGGGTCGGTCCCGGACCTGCTTGAGCAATTGCAGACCGACAACTGGTTGTCGCGTCTCAAATCCCGCGCCGAAAACGTACGTCAGCGTGCCCTGCACCAACACATCGAGTTGGTCGAAGAGCAACTGCGGATATTCCTGCTATCGACCTCGCGAGCGAAGCTGTCCACGCAATGGCAAGAGCGCCAACGCCTGTTTCCAGACACCGACCATCCGGGACTGACCTCACTGTCGGAGCGCCGGGTGATCGCCGAAGAAGATCTGATCGTGCTGCTCAGCGCGGCGATCAGTCAGTTCCGTTCGGGGGCCTCGATTGTAGAGGCCGCCGCCGAGTTGGCCAGGACTGCCGATGTCGGTTGGTTCGACTCCGAAGCGGCGACCCAACTGCTATTCCATTCGCGGCTTGAGCTGTACCGCAGTGTCGATGAACGCATCCAAGGCTTTGCCCGTTGTGGCGTGCCGGCAGTGGACGAGTGGGCCGAGCAGTTCCGTCTGGAGCGACGTATGCCGTTGGCCCAGGCGCTGGTGTTGCTCGCCATTCCGTCCAGTCATTGGCTGGAACCACAGAAACAGCAGTACGTCTCACAGATCCTCGACTTCTTCGAGAAGAAGGTGGTGACCGCAGTGATGCGCGGACCACTGGTGCGTATGAGCATCGGCAAGAGCACCGCACGGATCGACGTCAACGAACTGAACAGCGAGCGCAGCCCGGCTGCGGCTTTGCTCGATCACCTGTTGCAACGTAATGCCCGGGCAGTGAACCTCGACCCGGAGAGTTTTCAGCTCAACGGCCAGCTGGAATCGCGCCTGCATGCCTTGTACCGGCAAAGCGCGCTGTACAAACGCGACACCGGCATCGACGGTCTGTACCTGGGCTTCCCGTTCCTGCTCAATCGCGACCCTCGCGGCACCACGCGTACGCGGATCATCCCGCTCCTACTGTGGCCCGTGAAACTGCTGCTGGAGCTGGGTGCTCGAGGTCACGCCGCCTTAGCGTTCGACAGTGAGCGTGAGGAAGTTCGGCTCAACCCCGCGCTGGAAAGCGTGCTCGGCGCGGAGACCTGCAAACGCTGGCGCAAGACCGCCGATGAACTGCTGGGCCGCTCGTCAATTCGTGCAGCGGATGTGATGGATGCCTTCGGCATGCTTGCCACCATTCGCTCACGCGCCCTTGGCAACCTTCCCGCCAGCACCGTGGAGATCGCGCCCTACCAAGACGAGCTGGACTGCGCGGCGGTGCTGTTTCACGTGACCTTCATGGGGCAAGCCATCGGTGAAGACCTGCGCCAACTGAAAACCCTGTCGCCCGCCGGTACCGGCCTGGAAACCGCGTTGCGCCTCAAGACTACCGCCGAAACCGCGCACGAGGCACCGCCAGGCGAGCTGCAACGTTACTTCACCGTGGCCAGCGATCCATCCCAGGAAGCGGCCGTGATCCAGGCTCGACAAAGCCCGGGACTGCTGGTCGAGGGGCCGCCCGGAACCGGCAAGAGCCAGACCATCGTCAACATGGTCGCCGACGCCATTGGCCGCCAGCGCAGCTTGCTCATCGTCTGCCAGAAGCATGCGGCGCTGGAGGTAGTGTACAAACGCCTGGTCGCCGAAGGCCTCGGCCAACGCATCGTCATGCTCAATGATGTGAACCGAGACCGCGAGCCCGTCATCCGCGGTATTCGCGAACAACTGGAAAGCCTGTTCACGAACGGCAACCAGGCACAGGGCTGGCAGCGCCAGCGCAAACAGGTCGCGGCCCGCATCGAGGCCCTGGAGGGCGAGCTCGACCGCTTCCACCAGAGTCTGCATCGCCTGGATGAAAATACCGGCCTCAGTTATCGCAGGCTGCTCGGCGAGTTGATTGAATTGGAATCCGGCCCGGCCCCGCTTGAGTTTCCGGCCCTGCGCCAACGCCTGGCCTCCCTGGACCTCGCTAGCCTGACCCGTTTGGAGGAAAGCTGCGCCCCTCTGATTCGCCTGTGGTTACCCGCACGCTACGAAGGCAGTCCATTGGCCCAGTTGCAGTCGTTCGCCGCCGACCGGGCGACCTTGCAGGCTTTCACCGACAATCTGCACAGTTTCACCCAAGCCGAACACAACCGTCAGGCCACGCTGCAAGCACACCCTGCCAGCTTCGAAATCGACGACCCGGTGCCGTACCGTAACTGGATAGCGGCCCATGTCGCAGCCCTGCTCGACCTGAAGCAAGAGCAACGTCTGCGCCTTGCGCGGTGGCTACCGCTTTTCCGCAGCCGCGAAGCGGGCCAACCTCCACGGGGAGAGTCGATTCTCGGTGAACTACAGCAACTGGATCAGCAACTCGGCCAACTGGATCAGGACCACTACGCCCCCGCCTTGTCACCGGCCCTCTGCCTGCTCGAAAACAAGGCCCTCAGGCATCTGGATCAAGACTGCACCAAGGTCATGGCAGCCCGGTCCTGGTTGGCGAACATCAACCCGATACATCTGTTGCGGCGCAACCGACTGCGCAACTTCCTTCAGGGCCAGGGGGAAAGCCGTGTTATTGAAGCACTACCAACCCTACAGGCAGCCATCCGCCTTGAAAGCCAGTGGCGACCATTGCGCGCCGAGTTGAGTACGCTGCACCAGGCGTTGGAACTGGAAGCTGTGAGTCAGCAAGCCTGCCTGGAATTGATCAGCTTCGCGAAGAGCGACATCCGCCACCTGCTGGAAATCCAGGCGCTGGCCATGGCGTTGGCGCAATCGCCTCGCGCCCGGCAGGCCGACGAGGCCGCCCTCGCCGGCGACAAACAACATCTCGAGGCGCTGCTCAGCGATCTCGATGCTTCGCTGATGCGCCATGGCGTTCGCCAATCCAGCCTCGAGCAACTCAAGATACTCGGCGACTGGCTGGGCGAAGAACTGGTGCAGCAACTGCAGCACGCCATCGAGCACAATCTGAGCAATCAACTGTCTCTTGATCGGCTGCATGAAGCGCTGCCCTTCCTGGCCGCCTACCAGGCATTCCGCGGGCGCGCCGCTCAGTTGACAGCAGCCGACCTGGAGCTGCTCGCATTGCTGCGCCAACGCCAGGAACAGTTGGACAACATTGCGCCCGAGCAGCTTGAAGCCGCGGTACGGCGCCTGCTCAACCGCGAAGCTCGACTGGGTTGGAAACACCGCGTCGAGCAAACCAATCCCGAACTGCTGTTCAGCCAGGACGAAGCCCGTGCCAAAGTCGCCAGCCTCGCGCAAGCCGATGCGCAGATGCGGCTGCTCAATCGCGAGCTGCTGGCCAAAGCCATCAACCTTGATCACCTGGGTAATCGCAAGCAATGGGAGGATGTCACTCGCCTGACTGGCAAACGCTCACGACGCCTGCGCGAATTCATTGAACTGGGCAGTAACTTAGGCCTGATGAGCCTACGCCCGGTGTGGTTGATGAACCCGGACGTCGCCAGCCGTGTGCTGCCGCTCAAGGCAGGCCTGTTCGATACCGTTATCTACGACGAAGCCTCACAGATGCCGGTTGAGTTCGCCCTGCCAACCCTGTTCCGCGGCCAGGTCACTGTTGTCAGCGGCGACGAGAAGCAAATGCCGCCGACGGCATTCTTTTCCAGTCGCATCGAAAGCGACGAAGCCGAAGTGTTTGACGGCGACGAACCTGATGAAGACGCGGATGAGGAACAGCGCGAAGCGTTCGAAGACACCTGGAACCGTCGTGAGATCAAGGATTGCCCCGACCTGCTGCAGCTGGCGCGCAACGCCCTGCCCAGCACCACATTGCAGATCCACTACCGTTCGGCCTACCGTGAACTGATCGGCTTTTCCAACGCCTCATTCTATGGCAATCGCCTAAACGTTCCGGTCCGTCACCCGCAGGCGAACATCCAGCGCATCAAGCCGCTGGAGCTGATCCAGGTCGGCGGGCTGTATCAGAACCAGAGTAACGCCCAGGAAGCCGAACGGGTCGTCGAGTACCTGAGCGAATTGTGGCAGGAGCCCTACGACCAGCGCCCCTCGGTGGGTGTCGTCACCTTCAACCGCAAGCAGGCCGACCTCATCGAGGAGCACTTGGAGCAGCGTGCAGAGCAGGATGAACTGTTCCGCGCCGCCTACGCCCAGGAGCGTGAGCGCAGCGAAGACGGCGAGGACATGTCGGTGTTCGTCAAGAACGTGGAGAACGTGCAGGGGGATGAACGCGATATCATCGTCTTCTCCTCCACCTTCGGTCGCAATAGCCAAGGCACATTCCGCCGTAGCTTCGGCGTACTGGGGCAGACGGGGGGCGAACGACGCCTGAACGTGGCGGTGACCCGCGCGCGACGCAAGGTGGTGATGATCACATCGATGCCGATCGCCGATATCTCCGACATGCTCAACACGCACCGTGCCCCCAACAGCCCGCGAGACTATCTGCAAGGCTATCTGGAATATGCTCGCGCCCTCTCCTCGGGCGAGTTCAGCAACAGCACCAAGTTGCTGGAGCGCCTGCAGACCGACCGCAGCAGCCAGCATCGTGAGCAAGGTCAGCAAAGTGATGGCTTTGTCAGGCTGGTCGGTGAATTCATTCATTCCCTGGGATGGCAGGCCGCTCCCGCCAGTGAAGGCGACGCTTTCGGTCTCGACTTCGCCATCGAGAATCCAGGCACGGGCCTGTACGCAATAGGCATCGAGTGCGATGCGCCTTGCCATAATCTGCTGGAACGTGCCCGCGCCCGGGAAATTTGGCGCCCGTCCGTGCTGCACCGCGCCATCCCGCACATCCATCGTGTGTCGTCGCAATCCTGGTATCACAGCGGCGACAGCGAACGTTCACGGCTGCGTGAAGCAATCGAACACGCCATGCAAGTCGAGCAGCCGCTGCAACCCAGCCCTACTTCAGTTGATACGGAAATCTGCCAATGAGTGGTCCCAAGGTCGTTCGCATTGTTACCCGCGAAGAAATCATCGCCATTTGTGAAGGCCACCTGCAACGGCTGGAGCGCGCCGTGGACCGCTGGCAGACACAGGCCACAAGGCTTGGCGAACTCAGTGAGCAGGAGCGCTCCGCCTCCCTGGAGCGACACGCTCGCCTTCGCGCCCTGCTGGCAGAAGACCGATTGGCGGAACTGCAGAAGGCCGTGCCAGTGGAGATCGAGCACCTGCGCCGTGACTTGGAGGACCGCGAAGAGCGCGCGATCATTCATGCCGCCGAACGACGCCAACGCGACCGACGCGTCCAGGAAAACGCAGAAACCCTGCTTGATGCTTTGCAAGCCAACCCCGAAAGCGTCGACCAGGCCTTGCTGGAATCCCTCTCACGATTGGCCAGCGGTGCCAGTCGGAAAGATGCCGAACGTCTACTGGCCGAGGGTTTCGCCCACTTGAGCAAGGCAAGCGAGAAGCCAACCCTGAGCGATACCCAACGCGCCCTGGCGCAGCAACTCAAGGTCGACGAACCCGAGGTTTCCCTGCGCCAATGGATTGCGGCCCGGGAACCGGATGCAACGCGCGACGTACGGCTGCTACGCACTGACCGCCACATCGTGGAGCTGCAACTGCTGCAAGGCACTGAGCGTGCCGCACCGTTCCTCCTGGCACTGGAAAGCGCTGAAACGGAAACCGATGCCAAGCGGCGCAACCTGCTGCTCGACAGCCTAGTACTCGACCTCGCCGCGTCCACCCGAAACTTCCGACGCCAACGCGAATGTCTCGAACAACTGCAGGATCTGGCCAGCGAAGTCAAAACCTACACAGGCATCGAACACGCAACCTTGCTCGGTCATATTGGCGCTTGTACAACCGACACCGAGCTCTCGGTAACGACCGGACTGATCGAGCAGTGCAAAACGCTTATCGCTTCCCACTTACAGGACCAGGCCGCCCTCACCCGCCGCGAAGCCGTCCTCGGCGGCTTGGCCAGCCTCGGTTACGAAGTGCGCGAAGGCATGGCGACTGCCTGGGCAGAAACCGGCAAGGTCGTGCTGCGCAAGGCCGCTACCCCCGGCTACGGAGTGGAAGTGGGTGGCAAGGCCGATAACGGCCGTCTGCAGGTTCGCGCCATAGCCCTCAGCAGTGATCGCGACAAGGCGCGGGATCGCGACATTGAAACCATCTGGTGCGGCGAATTCCAGCGGCTGCAAGCCTTATTGAAAGACAAGGGCAGCGAGTTACTCATCGAGCGTGCGCTTTCGGTAGGTGAAGTCCCACTTAAAGAAACGAATATTTCCGAGCCGAGCGTAGAAACAATCGCGGGTCAGCAAAAGACACTTCATAAATGAACCGCTAACTACATCTCACCGCAAGCTATTGCCAACATGTTCTGCAGCCTGGAACTCAGAGCCGCGACGAGCTTGCATTGGGTCTTGTATCTACCACCTTAAGGCGCTGTTGCGGCACTTGAGCCCCCGTATTCGGTAGACTTCGCGCCCATCGCACGCAGGGAATAGCGATGGTTAAGCGGTACGAAATCCCCGATATAGCCTGGGAGTTGGTTGCTGATCTTTTTGAACAGCCTCGGCGCAGAGGTCGGCCGAGGGCGATGACGCTCAATGGCTTGCTCTGGATGCTTTGCTCAGGCGCTGCGTGGGGCGACATTCCGGAACGCTTTGACCCTTGGTCAACGGTCTACCAGCGGTTCCGAGATTGGAGTATCGATCTGATGCTCAAGTGACTGCATTTCAGGCTGAACGAGCAGGGATTAAGCAATCGTTACCGGATGCAACCGGTGATCCCTCTACGATCCATGAAGCGCAAATCCAAGCCCGGCTTGCCTCGCTCGTTTTCGACCGAAATATCGGCAACGCAACATCATCGAATGTACATTCGGCGGGCTGAAGGAGAGTCTTCGCATCGTTACACACT
This sequence comes from Pseudomonas sp. KB_12, assembly GCF_052114545.1. NCBI lineage: Bacteria > Pseudomonadati > Pseudomonadota > Gammaproteobacteria > Pseudomonadales > Pseudomonadaceae > Pseudomonas > Pseudomonas sp. KB_12. The sequence continues at coordinate 255,142 of NZ_JBFREY010000006.1, forward strand.
TCGGCAAGCTCGGAAAAAAGACGCGACGATGGTCTCGTTAGCCTGTGCTATGCGATGTTTTCGACATTATTTTTCGGACAGCGCCTAGTCGATGGATGCCTAACAGCTGACAGCGCAAATATTGCACCAATGCTTGACAGGCGTTAATTAAGTGCTATCAAGAGCAACAAGGAAATACTCATGCATGGAGATATCAATCATGGGGTTATCAACTCAAATTGCGGAATCATTTTATGATTCCAAATTCAGTTTTACACCAGGAACAATGTCAGGAGTAGTATGCGTCTTTACGACAGCCTTGGGAAAGGACAACCCTTTTTTTATTAAGTCAATTACATTCAATTACGGCGCTCATATTGAACAAGAGCTCATGATAGAGCTCCATAAAAAATTTGGTGAAGGCCTTAACACCCTGCCGGCCAACTCAAAAATTATTTTCTATCAATACTGGAGCCCGTGCCGCACTTGCACCGACGCCACAATACCAGACTTTCTCCGCAGGTTTGGACTTATCGAAAAAAACATAAGGGTCAAATTCAGATTTATAGATTATTACTCAAAAGCCAACGTTCCTAACAGCACAAAGCAGGAGCTTTGGGAGACCAACGCAGAAGCACAGCAAGCATATGATATCGCCTGCATTAGCTCTGGACATGCGAAAGTTAAAACAAATCCAACAACCCCCAATCAGACGATCGAAAGCATGTACTTAGTCATTGCCCCTGTAGGTAACAATAAAACCAGCTTCCTTATGACTGTCCATCAATGATCGCAGCGTTCATCGACCGTAACCCAGCGGTTGATCTCCAGACCTTCTCGCATTAGGCACCATTGACCTTAAGCTGCAAATCGACACCTAAGGCACACCTATCGGCCAATTGCTGCTTTTTCACTATTTGCTGCTGGCGTGATCGATTCGAACAAAATTGCCACCATCTGGCGGGACACCAAACTGCCAGTCAATCTGTCGTCCCGAGACGGACTGCCCTCTCCGATGAATTGAAGCGTCTGGGCGTTAGGCGATTCAGTGCGGGCTTCAAACATCGCCGAGTTTCTGCACGGAGCCTTGAAAGCATTGGGTCCGCAGTTTCTTGAATAAAGGCCAACTCGACACTCAAACCCTGAAAGCCCATACATACGACGAATTGAAAGCTTTGATGGCGGCGAAGACTGAGCAATGCAGTCCCGCGGACGAGGCCAAACGCCAGTCTGAACGGAAAGCGTCTGGTTCTGAAATAGGAATAGAAAAAAATCTGGCAGTAGAATCGAGGCGGGCTGCGCAACGCGGTCCATGGGGGGCATACCCTAAACCTCAGTCGAGCGGCAGAGCCTTAACTCGCCCTCCAAATCGATAGTCCCCGCTCTTTTCTTTAGGTCGCTCCAAATCCCTTGCCTCCTCCCGAGTCTTGGTCAGCGTGATGAGAAGGTGACACCGCTCCTCCAGATAACGTTGTCGGCCGATTTCGGTCTGTAAGTCATAACCCAAAACTGGTGGTGAAAAATAAAGGTGCTTGGCGAGGATTGATTGTTTGCTGATGACGTCAGCCGGGTTACGCCAATCACCTCCTTCCCTGAGTTTCAATCGAGCCTGTTTCGACTGTCGATGCTGTATCAATCTCTTACGAAGATTACCGCTGATGCCAACCTTCAGGAGTTCGCCGACGTCAGTGACAATCTGATAAAGACCGGAGGTCGTAGGCACTGCTGTTTCGACATCAGAGAAGCGAATGCCAGGGGCTTGGTAGGTCATGATTTAGATCCTTCCGCAACGATAGCGACACCAGCCCGACCTGCAGATCAAGCACCGCCCCGTGGGTGCTGAATGCTCGGTCAGCCTGCGTGTGTTGGATGAAGCACACCAGAAGCGCGATCATCTAATAAAACCACAAGGCCATCCGATTCCTCTCGCGAGGAGCGCAGAACAGCCAGCCCTCACAATGCAGTCGACGTTTAGCAGGATTGATCGCCGTTGATCCACGAACGAAGCTTGCCCAACGTAGGCGCCTTGACCCCAATCGAACTCCAGCCCTTGAGGGTGTATAGCTTTATCTCAGCGATGCCCTGAGGGGTAGGCTCGACAGTGATGATCGCCAAACTGAGCCTCACGCCCTGGGCGACCATACGCTGGGTGATCTGCCCGCTACTGACCTCCGAATCGAACTCGCTTTCTGTGGTGACCGGAGTCCCCAGCGGCGAGTGCTCCAAACAAATTCGGCTGGCCTGACGGATGTTGCGATAAGCGGATTGAGCAGTAACGTTCGCCTGGATCGAGCCATCGTAACTGTCCGAATCAGACATGAGATTAGCGGGTGTATTTGTGCATCCCGCCAGCAGTATTCCAACGCTGATAGCCCATATGAATTTCAAAAACTTGGCTCCAATCTGTCGACATCATGAACATGCATGCAAGGTGATCCCGGTGTTCAGCGCTGTTTAAAATCAATGGTCTACGGCGGGATGATGCCAACCTGCCTGTACATTTTTTGAGCGCCCGTTAAAACGCTCTACCTACCTGGCATCAGCGCGGTTATCCACAGACATACTCACGGATTTCTTGGATAACTAGGTCGGAGTTGTAACATCGCTTCTGCCGTAGCGAAGCTCTGGGTTCGATGCACATGCGCCCTGCAAGCTGACCTGAACCGCACCAACACTCAGCCGTCGTTCGGATCATCGAAGCCATACTGTACGCAGCAGCTAATAGCACAGATCGCTCAAATCGAGACATTTATCAATGTTGTGCAGAACGTGATTGGTGGGGATGTGAAATCCAAGGTTGAACGGGTGAAACAGTCGCTCCCGCCCAGTCGATAGCTGTCCCATCATGCAGTGCGATCGCCCACCGGCCAATGCAGAAATTTTGCTGTCGGTCAGACAGCGGAGCTAATTTTTAAACAGAACCGGCCGATACAAGCCGGCGGTCCGCCAAAATCAGATGCCCATGGTGGCAAAGAACGTCAGACAGTTGGTCTAGACCATCCCCCAATAGCTGATGCAAGAAGGCCAATCCGTGTACCTACATCGTTGGAGCTACACCCTATTAACTTGTCTGTTGCCACAGTTGAGCCTGGCCAGCACACTGCATATAGACCCTCGTGCCGAGAGCCTTTACCAAGAAGCTGCTCCATACCTATTACAAGCGAATGACAAGCTCGAAGCAGTGACAGCTGATACCCCAACAACAAGCGAAGAGGAGAGGCAGCGCTCCCTAACTCTAGCCGAAGAAGGAGGTGCGCTACTCAAACCTGCCTTTACTTTGCTTGAACAAGCAGCGGCCCTTGATCATCCCGTCGCCCAATATCGTCTCGGATTGATTTACGCGATGCTGTCTCCGAGCGAAGTGATCAAAGAGAAAGCTTGCCCCTTGTTCGAACGAAGCCTCGCCCAAGGCTTCGCTCCGCCAGCACTTGAAATTGCCTCCTGGTGCTTGGCGTTTAGCGATACGCCCGAGTACCAAAAAGCCTTGCAGGCCATGGAAACCAGCATGCCGCTCTACGAAAAGTATTTTCCACAGCCAGTTGTCCGGCTTGAATGCAAGCCTGAGGAACCTGTGGGCTTCGCCATGCAATGGGGCAACGGTCGTGATTATCAAGCTGAAATCTACCGTCTACAGGGCGACAGCAATCGTGCGCGCCGCTTGGAGTATTACCAGAAGGCTATCGATACCAATGACTGTTACAAGGCCAAACGACGCATGGAATATCTTAAATAGTCCCCCGCCCATTACTGGCTCCAATGCATGACGGTTGCGTCAGAGACAAGGATGAGGCCCGTGGGACCTTCTGCGCTTCTTCCGCTCTCCAGGAAAGCTCGCGCCCACTGGTTGAACTGTTACCCCTGTAGACACAATGCGTGTGTTATCCAAGGAGGAGACACAATGGATAGTAAATCTGCTGTTGCGCCTACAGAAAATCACCTCAAGGAAATGCTGAGTTATTGGAAAGCATCTGGAATCCAGTCATTTTCCCTTAGCGAAGCGCTCCGCTGGTGTGCCACGCACTATCCCGACATATCCCCCCTGCGCTTCGGCGCCCTCCTCCGCGACGCGGCAGCCAATCGCAAGCGCGATAGGCAACTGGTCTCCGATCTAGTGTGGCAGCTCAACAAGGAAAACTTCATCCCCTACGATCCAGCCGTCGACCCTGCGCCGGGAAGTCGTGACGCCGCCGCCTGGGTCATTCGCCTTGCTCTGCAGGAACGTCCGGATGTCGTTCAAGGTGAGATCCTCGATCAGTACTGTGCGCTCCTGGCCACAGCCATCGAATATCAAAAGCACCCAAACAAGACATCTCAGGAAATAGCTGATGGCCTAGCAGGCCTGCTTCGCGCGGACAATATTGAGGAGTTTCTCGCGCAGATATCGGAACTGGGAGCAGCGGAGTATTTCAGGAAAATCCATCCAGAAGGGTTCGCAAACCATGTTCCGAATCCGGACTGTTCGAGCACCGGCCCGGACAAGAATTTCGACTTCACGTTCCAAGCCGAGGGCATTCGCTTCAACGTCGAAGTGAAGGCTTTCTCCAAGGCCTTCTCTACAGACGACGAAGGAGGCACGAAATACTTCTTACCAGAGCCGATCAAGCAGCAGCTATACGACGTCGGTATCGAAATGAAAGCTACCCTTGCCCCTACTATCGGTCGTTTTCTTGGAGACGCGAATTGCCAGTTGCTGCGCCGTGACAATGACATGAACGTCGTATTACTTTGCTGCAACGATCCGGATGAATACGCTGATGTCATGGAAAGTCTGCACGGGCCCTATGGCCTAATCAGAGCTTCCAGGGCTGCGGGTAACAGCCTCCAGCTACCCAACTCGGTCATCCCCAATCTATCGCTAATGACCAACATCGATGCCGTGGTGGTCTGCCTGACAGGCTTCCTTCACTCGGGCATCGTCAATACCTTGCGATTCAGCCGGGCCTACAAGCTAGATGGCTTAAGTCTCACAGATCCCGAGCACGCCTGGGATTTTCGCTTCACCTTCCCATGCGGATTCTGGCTGCACCGTCCCCCAGTGGAACAGTTACGCGAGGTTAGCCTCCACAAGGTCTTCAACTCGCACCTCTCGCTGCTACTGGCCTACTACAAACAGCACAACAAGGATTGGCAGGCCGCGATCTTCTCGCTGATCAATCAAAAACGGCCTTGATGCGAAGACGACACGTAGCGGCCAAGACAGCTTTCGGCCGAAAGCAGCTAGTCGACATGAGTGCAAACATTTCACAGGCACAAAAAAAAGCCACTCATCTGAGTGGCTTTTTTCTAAATCTTGGAGCGGGAAACGAGACTCGTATCTGGCGTCCTACTCATTGAAATATAAGGGGTTTATTTTCTTGAAGGGGCAGGAAAAGACTTGATTCTGGACTTGTTTTCGAGGTGCTTCAAGAGCGAAAACAGGGGTAATTCCAAGCAAGGCTTTTGGATGCTACCAAAAGCCAATGGGATGAACGATGATCAAGCTGGCATTGTAATTTCCATAGGTCAACAGGACATGAACTCCCCGAATAGATAATCTGCCGTCTGATCAACCTTGCACCACCTCTCGGACCTGATGCGGAGATCCCATGTCCTTCGTTCCTGCCTTTACCCATTTTCTACTGACTCATCTGCAGCAGGAAGAACGCAAACGCATCCTCAAATCAATCGTCGTCACCGTAGCGCCGGAGCTGTGGCTGAGCCTGGAGTCGGCAGCGCTGCTGGACATCCATCGCGATCGGTTCGGTCTCGGTGGCCAGTTGGATGATTGTAAGACGTTCAAGCCGGACAGCGCCCTGCCTGACCGCGTCAACGTTCCCCGTTGGTTGATCGCCGCCGAACGGCGCAAGGTGGATATCTGGATCGAGGACAGCCACGGCGAAGCACCGTCGAAAGCTATCGAGTTCAAGATCGTTCATAACAACAAGAACGCTTACAACAAAATCAAGGGTATTCGTAAAGATTTGGTCAAACCCATTCCCTTGACTAAGCCCAACGAGATCATCGAACGCTGGGGTATCGTACTGCTGGTCTACTCACGCTTTTACCAGGACCAGCAGGGTGGCTACAGCTATGGAAAATTCTCGACCTGTGAAGAGTTCCTAAACACCTTCAGCGAAAGCCTGAGCAATAGCGCTTTCCAATACGCCACGGCTATCCAGTTCGAGCTGGCTATGGCACCGACTCTGGTGACCGATCTGTGCGACGCCAACTACATCGTTCCTGGAAAAGGTGCGGGGGTTTATCTGGCACTGGTCCAACCCAAAAAGACCGCACTCGTCTCGCATGCTTTGGATGCCCCAGCCTAAAGTCAACAGTTCCTCTCGGCCCTAGGGCGTGAGCAATGGTGATTCTCCGGCGCAATTGTTATCCCGAATGTAGATCGCCATGCTAGATCAGATCCCACCCCGGAATTTTTTAACCCCCTTGCGACTAGGGCTTCCAGTCGCGCAGTCGGAACTTTATTAAGTTATGGGTTGAACCTGATCACTGGGCTTGCGACTTCAACTCTTGAAACGATCATCGGCGCCTACTTTTTCCAGGCGTAGCAGCTTTAGCGCATTGGCAATGCCCTCCGCGTTTTGATCAAGAGTTCACAGAGCCGTAACGACATTGCGATGAGCCTGACTTGAGCCACTAGCCTTGCTTCACAAGGCCAACTCCTCGATAGCAGCGGCCAGAGCGTTCTGATTCACTTGTATCGACTCCAACACGTCAGCCACTGTTTCAATTTGCTCATTATTCATCATTCTTCTCCCCAAGGCCTCTTGAGCGTGGTCCAACGCGGACGCCGTGGTATGGATCAGGACATTCAACTCACTGGAATAAAGCAGGCCTTCCGCGCAGGTTGTCTCCGACCCTGCCCGAGGCTCACCTTCCATGGATCACCATGGAAGAGCGTTGCCCAATCTCGTCAACCGGGTATCAACAGATCAGAGTGAAGGCCGCGAGACCAGGACTCTCACTCCGTCTCGACATCAGAAACCCACCACACATAACCCAAAAAGCGCTGCCCACTACTTACAAGCAACAACCCACAACTGATCCAACCTCGTCGTAAAACTCCGACTCATCATGTCCCGCCGCATCTCCCATTCCGGATTGACCGGAACGCTGGCAGAGCAAAGCGTCCCCTTACCCCATCGCCCATTGATTTGATCCAGTACCGCCATCAGTTTCGTAGCTTGCGCCGGCTGTGAGGTTGCGAACAGATCATCCATGTACTCCCCTTTCTGGCAAAGATTCATCAGCAGCACCCCCGCCTTGCTGTACTTGAACCCCGGCCTGTACACGCCTTCTCTCGACTTTGATTCGGTGATCCCAGCTGTCACCAAAGTCATGGAGGTAGTCAAATGTCTTTTTGCCGAAGCGCTTTGACCAGTGCCTTGCGAGCTTCTGGATTCACCGGCGGCCCCCAGCCATCAGGATCGGGAATCTCGTATTACTCACCTGCTATTTCTGTTCGCGAGCGATCAGCGACAAGGGGGCGCCGGGCTGGAAGAGGGCCCCGACGACTTGGCGTTTAAAGTCCAACGGACAGTTGGGACGGCGACCGGCTCGACGGGCTGGGGCAACTGTATTCGAGACGGTGTCCGCGAAAAAATGGTGTCCACTATCTTGGTCAATTTGGAGGGGGTCAGGAGAGAGTAATGGGCGGACGGTTACTGATGAACGCGCAAGAGACTCGGTTCAAGCCGACATCTTATGCCGTCGGCACGGCAAGGCAAGGCACCTTGTTGCCTCGCCTGAAAACGCAGCGCCACCAGTGAGTCGTTCTCGTGTTGGTGCATCGGGCCCATACGCTCATGCCAAATGCCGTGCCTTCGAAAGTACCTTTCCAACTGCACCGTTGTGACCGCTACGACGGTATCGGCCCCCAATGCACCCGCTTGTGCTAGCGCATGGCGAAAGAGCGCAGCCCCTGCATCAGGACTGGCCTGTTTGGCAGCAGCGAAGCGCGATACTTCCCACACATGTGGATCGGCCGGCAACGGAGCATCGCTGATCCACCCAAAAACCTCTCCCAGCAGATAAGGTTCGAGCGTCGGCAATAAACGAGCGCAGCTCACGACTTGTCCGTCCTCCAGGCCAACGATGTAGCGCGCATGAGGCGTATCGAACTGATCGGTCTCTACACGGGCTGCTTGCTGATCTAATGGCAGGCGCCAGCGCAGTTTGCGAATGAAAATCTCGTAACGAAAACGTATAAGCGATTGGTAGACACTGTCGCCCAGTTCACTCGCGCTGCCCGCCAGAATCTGCATCTGCATCACCCGAAGCTTGAAAGCGGGCAATTACCCCATGGCCGCGCGATCAACGACAACTACCTCTTCTGGTAGCGCAAGCGTTCAGATCAGATTCAATGCCACGGCGTGTGCGGCCGCGTGTGCCTTGTTGGGCGATCCAAACTTACCGACGATCTTCTTGATATGGAAATTCACCGTGTTGTCGGAGATGCACAGGATCTGCGCGATATCACTGACGCATTTGCCGTCTGCAGTCCATCTGAGGATTTCCGCTTCCCTGTCGGAAAGGGCGCAGCGTTCGACTGCCGACAGGTTCCACCGCGCCAACGCCTGGCGGCAGGTATCGCTCAGGCAACGCAGCTTCACCCCCAGCTCCAACTGCTCGATCTGACTGACCCGGCCACGGTCTCGAGCAAAAGAGATGACGTGCGTATCACCGCTGGCCGCCAAGGCACTGTAGGTCATTCCATGAACCAAGCCGAACTGGGCGGCCTCGGCGAAGAAATGTCGGTGGCAGTTGGCTTGAACATCACTCCAGTTCACGACATCCGCTTTGGCCATGCTGTGCTCGATCACAGGATCGATCGCACCATAACTTTGCTCGTCATAGCGCTCCTGCCACTGAAGCGGATAGGTGCCCATCATGAGAGTCTTGCGCCGAGTGAACGGCGTGGGCGCTTGCAAGGCCAGGCCAACATGTTCGAAGCCACACTCCATGGCCTCACGGTGCAGGATCGACACCAGGGCTTCGACCTCACGAGCCGCCGAAATCTCTCGCATGATGTCGCTATACCACTCCAACATTCTTAATCCCATTGACGACCCCTCCTGGTCATCCACCGGTCGAACAGTGTAGAGCGCTTTTGCCTGTCCCGCAGCCCCGGTCAGACCATACGTCGCGTATACGAAGAAACGCCGAGATCAATCACCTACCAATTCTTGTAATTTCTTGCATCTGGCCACTGCCCTAGCATCCCTGTTCCCGCCCGCAGCCAGAAGGCAATGCCATGCAATCCGACGAGCGTCTGACTTGCCACACCGCGAAAATCGTATGGTCCGCCGAATCTTGCAGTCCTGGCTCGACCGGTAGAACGTGGCTTGCAATAGCAGATGGCCAACACTGCGATACCCCCGATGGCTGGATGCCGATCGATGCCAACCAGATCGCAGGCAGCGCCCTCGCGGCGGGCGACACTGTGCTGGTGCCTGTAGCCGACACCGAAACCTCTGGCCGATGGCAGCTGGCGCAAAGCCAGTTCGAGTCGATTCATCGCATCATCGCCGCGCTGCTGGCGACGGGCACGCCTCTGAAGCTGTTGCTTTTCAGTCGTATCGCCAACCCCGACGCAGCTGCTGCGCACGGTTTGTTGCAATCCCTGCGCTGCGAAACCGAACAACTGGCTCACACCTGGCTGGAAAGCGATGCGAGCCTGGCACAGTCACTCACCATCTGCGGGTTGACGCAGCAGGAAGGGCTTCGACGCCTGCGAGTCGAGGGTGGCAAGCGCCTAGTGGCTCATCTTCACCAACAAGCACCGAAGGTCGCGAACGAACCCAGAAGCCAGGACGGGCCGGTGCTGATCATCGGCGGCCTGGGTGGCATCGGCCAGCACCTGCTGGAACATGTGGTCGGCCAGCAACCGGTTTTTGTCATGGGCCGCTCGTCCTTGAGCGATGAACGACGCTCGCGCTTGAAAGCGCTGGGTTGCTCAGGTTACTTCCAGGGCGATGCGACGGACACCGAGAGCCTGCGACAGACGCTTTCGACGCTCCATGAACGCTACGGTCAGGTGGATACAGTCTTTCACCTCGCCGGTCATCTGGAAGATGGCCTTTTCCAATCGAAGCCGACTTCCTCCCTGGAAAAGGTCATGAAGACCAAAATCGCGCCAGCCCTTGCCCTTGCGCATCTGCAGAACGAGATGGCGATACGCCGCGTAGTCATGTTCGGCTCGCTATCGGCAACCGTCGGCCTGGCCGGACAGACGGCCTACGCAGCGGCCAACGCCTACCTGCATGCTCTGGCTGAGCGGCAATGCCTGCAAGGCCATCCGGGCTGGTCAACCATAGGCTGGGGCATCTGGGATGTGAGCGGTATGGCGATGGGCCAGGACCGCGGACTGCTATGGCCAATGGCCCCGGATAAAGCCCTGGCGGCGATGGATGAGCTGCTTGCCGCCCGCTGCGCCGACGCCGTGATTTACGCTGGCAGGCTGCTGACTGAGGCACACTCCGGTCGACAAGCGGCGACAGCCAGTCGCGCGCCAACGCTGGATACCAAGCTGCTGGTGCGCCAGGCCATTGCCAGGTTTACTGGCCTGGAAAATCTCGCAGACGCTGAAAACGTGATGGATCACGGCGCTGACTCAGTCGCGGCGATCAGCATTGCCGCAGAGATCGAACGCCGCCTGGCCGAGGCCGGCATGGTCACTAGAATCCCCCGCTCCATCCTGTTCGAGCACCCGAGTATCTCGAGCCTGTCGGCCTACATAGAGACTCGCGCGGCCATCATTGGACTTCAGCCCGAACCCGCGGCAGCCCCCCCGTCCCCTCCCGAGTCCACCTGGCGAGCCCCCTCCCCACAGGTGCGCGCTCACACCCAGGACGAGCCGCGCTGGCGGGCGCAGGATATTGCCATCGTCGGTATGGCGGGCTCCTTTCCGGGTGCTGCCAGCATGGAAGAATTGTGGCCGCTGCTGGCAGAAGCACAACTGGCCGTGCGCCCCGTCCCATCGCCACGCTGGGATTGGCGCGCATTCTATGACAGCGATGCCAGCGCCGCTGGCCGCAGCTATGCCCGCCATGGCGGCTTCATCGACGATGTCGAGATGTTCGATCCGCTGTTCTTCCAAACCACGTTCAAAGCTGCCGAGCGCATGGACCCTGCCGAGCGCAAGCTGCTGCAGACGACTCACCATGCGCTGGAAAACTCAGGATTCTTCGCCGCGCCGACTCCAGACGTAGGGGTTTTCATAGCAGCGATGTACGGACACTACCAGCAATTGGAAACGTCCCAGCCCATCGACACCTCGTTCTCTGCCCAGGCCAACCGCCTTTCCTATCATTTCGACTTCCGTGGGCCATCGCTGACCTTGGACACCATGTGCTCAGGTTCGCTGACGGCCCTGCATCTGGCCATCGCAGCGCTGCGCCGCGGCGAGTGCCGTCAGGCAATCGTGGGCGCAGCCAATATTATGGTCAGCCCACATAAATATCGGGTGCTAAGCCAGGGCAAGTTCCTCAGCCCGACGGGCCGCTGTCATACCTTCGGTGCCCAGGCAGACGGCTATGTGCCAGGTGAAGGGCACGTGGTCTTCGTTCTCCAGCCCTTGCAGGAGGCAATCGATGCCAACGCACGCATCCATGCGGTCATCCATGGTAGCGCGGTGAACGCAGGCGGGCGCAGCAGCGGTTTCACCGTACCCTCGGCAGCAGCGCAAACCAAGGTCATCGAAGCCGCACTGCGCGATGCCGACCGCCAGGCACACGACATCACCTACATCGAGGCGCATGGAACCGGCACTCGCTTGGGAGATCCGATCGAGATCGAAGCGCTGAACGGCATCTATGGGGCACGTGATTACGGGCACTGCGCCGTAGGATCGATCAAAAGCAATATCGGTCACCTGGAGCCTGCCGCCGGTCTGGCGGGGTTGGCCAAGATCGTGTTGCAACTTCGTCACCGCTCGCTCGCCCCTACGATCGGTTGCGACATCGCCAATCCATTGATACCCGTCGGTGAGGGAACAGTTCGTCCGCAGACCGAACTTGTGCCTTGGAACACACCCGCCGGCCAGCGTCGCTACGCCGGTCTGAGTAGCTTCGGCGCTGGAGGTGCCAACGCCCATGTGATCGTGGGCGAATACGTGCCGCCGCAGGTGGATGCACCGGCACGACATGACGCCGTACCCATGGCAGTGGCCATCAGCGCGCAGAGCGAAGCGTCGTTGAATACGCTCAAGGCCGCCATCCTCGACTACCTGCTTAAGCAGCAGGGGCTGTGCTTGGCGGACGTTGCCTACACGTTGAACGTGACACGCCCGACCATGCGCTACAGGTTCTGCGCCCTGGTCACCGACCTGGACGACCTGGCAAACGCACTGGCATCGTCGACTGCGCACCAGGCCACCGTCAGCGCACAGCTTGAGCAGGCGGCCAGCCGCTTTCAGGCCGGGGAAAGCATCGACTGGCGGCACCACAACCCACCGGGCAAGATGCTCGACCTGCCGAGTTATCCTTTCGAGAAAATACCGCTGTGGGCCAACGAACTACGTGTATCACACGAACCACAAAGCTCGAATCCACCACCAGAGACCGATGATCGGCTTCTGCTCGCAGTTGCGGACTTCATGTCCAATGCGTCCGAAACAACGCGCACGTTCACCAGCCCCTTGACCTTGATTGTCGATCCGGAGCTGGATCGACAACTCCGAGGCCATGGGCATCGGACCGTCGTGCTGGACCCAGTCGACCCGGCGCCAACATCGTCCTGCGGCGCTCCCCGTACCACCACCCTCGTACAAGCCTGCAAGCGCGCACTCGACGACATCCCGCCAGAGCATCCCATCGTCATTGCCCAATGGCTTGGCACATTCGACATTGTGCTGGCGACCAACGTGATCCACGCCACCCGCGACATCCGCGAATCACTGCGCAATATTCGTCGCGCACTGCGTCCAGGCGGCGTGATCGTGCTCAACGAGGTGACGGCACTGCAGCACTATGCAACCTTGACGTTCGGCCTGACCAAGGGATGGTGGCTCAACACCGGCCCCGAGCGCATAGAAGGAAGCCCGTTGCTCGACGCAGCCACTTGGCAGCGCCTGTTGCGCGAAACCGGATTCGAACACACCGAGCACCACGGCAATCAGACCCAAGGCTGATCGTCGCCCGCGTTCCTGTATCGGCCACGGCAGCCGCGCCAGCCGAAAGGGCCCCTGCCGCCAGCGCCAGCCAAACCTCGGGCGCAGCAGCCGCGAACCTCGACGAGGCGCGCTTGAGCTCGGCGATGACGTTCGCTCGGGACGCGATCGCCTCGGTCATGCACCTGGCCCCTTCTGACCTCGATCCCACGCGAGCGCTGAAAGACTATGGGATCGACTCCCTGATTGCACTGGAGCTGGTGAAGCCGTTCAAAGACAAGGTCGGATACGTGCCAGCCACACTGTTCTTCGAATACCCCACCCTCGCCGACCTGGCCGGCTATCTGGAGCAATACCACCCAGAAGCTTTCAAGGTTGCGGACAGCAGCGTCCCTGCACCCGTTGCACGTGCCGCGCAGCCTGGTGGGGAGTGCGACACCCTGCACTTCGTGCGTGACAGCATCGCCAAGGTCATGCACATGTCCCTCGACGAACTCGACGATGACGCTGCATTCGCCAGCTACGGCATCGACTCGTTGATCAGCCTGGAGTTGATCAAGCCGTTGCAGGCTCGTTACGGCTATCTGCCCGCGACCTTGCTGTTCGAATACCCAAGCATAGCGCAACTGGCCGGTCACCTGAGCCAGCACGCCACGAGCGCGCAAGCCGAGGCAACAGCTGCGGGTCATGCACACGCCACGACCGGGCAACGACAACAGCCTGCTGACCTGCGCACCGATCAACCTGCGCAGGCGCGAGCGATCGCCATCATCGGCTACCGCGGACGTTTCCCGGGTGCAGAGGACACCGCACAGCTTTGGGAGCGACTGCAGCAGGACGTGCCTCTGAGCAGTCCGGTACCGCCCGCACGCTGGCCCCTGGAGCACATGCAAACGTCGACCTATGCCGGTATCGGTGCATTTCTCAGTGACGTCGACAGGTTCGATCATGGGTTCTTCAACATCACGCCAATGGACGCGACCTTGATGGATCCCCAGGAACGGTTGTTCCTGGAAACCGCGTACCAGACCTTCCTGCATGGTGCTCATCCGGCCTCGCGACTCAAGGGCAGCCGAACAGGGGTGTACGTCGGCGTGATGAATACCGGCTATGCCAACCTGACACCGATAGACAGCGACGGCCCCAAGCCGACATCGCTGCATTGGTCGATCGCCAATCGGGTGTCATACCACTTTGATCTGCACGGTCCGAGCATGGCGGTCGACACCGCATGCTCTGCCTCCTTGACCGCTCTGCACACTGCGGTGAATGCGTTGCGCCTGGGCGACTGCGACGTGGCCCTGGTCGGAGGCGTGAACGTGATCTCACACCCTCGACAGTACGACGACTTGTGCCGCTTGCACATGCTCTCGCTAGAGGGCGTATGCCGACCGTTCGGCGAGGGCGCCGACGGTTTCGTCGACGGCGAAGGGGTGTGCGCCATGCTGCTCAAACCGCTCGACCGGGCTCTCGCGGATGGGGATCCGTTGTGCGGGGTGATAGAAGCCTCGGCACTGAATGCCGGAGGCAAATCCAACGGCTACAACGCACCCAACCCGCAGGCGCAGTCCCGCTTGATTCGCGAGGCCCTGGACAAGGCCGGGTGGGCTCCGACACAACTGGACTACGTCGAGGCTCACGGCACCGGCACCGCGCTCGGCGATCCGATCGAGTTCAAGAGCCTGGCAGCGGTGCTTGGCGAGGGACGCACAGAGGCCTCGCGTCTGCCGATCGGCTCGATAAAAGGCCACATCGGCCATCTGGAGTCGGCAGCCGGACTGGCGGGTGCAGTGAAGATCCTGCTGCAGATGCGTCATCGCACACTGCTCCCGTCGCTGCATGCACACCCGGCCAATCCATTGCTGGAGTCTCAGGCGACCGGGCTGATGGTCAATCGTCATGTCAGGCCATGGCCTGCACGCGATAACCAACCCTATCGCGCGGCGTTGTCATCCTTTGGCGCAGGAGGTGCCAACGCACACGTGCTGCTGAGCTCTGCGATCCGGGCCTCGAGGCCGGCGAAACATCCGACATCGGCGAAACAGTTGATCGTGCTGTCGGCCCATAGCGTCCAGGCGCTGGATACCTCTCGTATCGCGCTATTGCAATGGTTGGAGCAAAACGATGTGCCTCTGCCACGCCTGGCCGCCAGCCTTGCCCACCAGCGTGATCACCTGCGCCATCGCCTGGCCGTGTGCAGCGACTCGACGCAGGATCTGCGCCGCCAGTTGGCGCTGTCTCTGGCAGACCTGCGTGGTAACGGTGAAAGCACTGCAGTGGCGGGTTGTGATGCAGGCGTGATGAACTCGATGCGCATGCCGGGCCTGCAGCAAGACATGGACCTGGACAGCGTTCGCCTGGCTTATCTGGGTGGCGCACTGCCGGATTGGCACGCCCTGTTCGCAGCCGATGAACCGCTCGAGCTGCCGGACTATTGCTTCGACGGCACGCCACTCTGGGTGCAGGCTCGGGAGTCGGGTTTCGAAAGCCTGGACACGCTGCTGGCTGACCACAACATCGACGGACAGGCCATAGTACCGGCAGGCTACTACCTGGCGCGCCTGTTGGCTGACACTTCAACGGCTGGACTGATGGATGTGCGATTCGAGGCCCGCGCCCAGTCGTTCGAATCCGTCCGCACGGAGCAGGCAGCGGGTCGGTTTGCAGTCACCATCGCCGACACTACTGTCGCCAGCGCCTCCACCCTGGAGCAGCACAGCCACGACCAGCAGCAGCCTTGGACGTTGGACTCGGGCCATTACCTGCAGCGCACAGCGATATACCAGAAGTTCGCACGCATGGGCTATCGCTACGGCGACTCACTGCGACTGCTGCGCTGGGCCTGGGTTGGAGACGACAAGGTGCAGGCGAGTGTGCTGCCCGCGCGCAGCTTCGCTCTGCCACTGTCGCCCGCGATCATCGACGCCGGTCTGCAGACCGCGCTCCTGCTCGACGACGGGGAGGCAGGTCCGGCCTGGGTACCCTGGATGGCCGAGAGGGTCGAGCGGCTGTCCCCACACGCGGCGATTGCCTACGTGCGCTGCCAGCGACGCGAAAAAACCGCCCGGAGCGTGACCCACGACTTCGAGTTTCTTGCTCAGGACATGGGTCCGGTCCTGCGTATCCAAGGCCTGGTTTCGCTGAACCCAACCAACGATGTGGCACGCAGGCAAAAGCCTGCGGCACGCCCGAAGGTGGTGCTGCATGAACTTTGAACGACCTGGCGCGCTGGCAATCGCCTTTCCTGGCCAAGGCTCGCAATTTCCCGGAATGGGGCTGGAGCTGCTGCCCAGGTTCGGCGAGATGACCGAAATCGCCGAGACACTGCTGGGCCTGCGGCTGGCCGAGCTGCTCGAAGATGCCGGCAGGCTCGCCGACACCGCCTTCACCCAGCCTGCCGTATTCGTCGTCAGCACGATGAGCTTCGAGGCGATGCGCCAGGACCGCGATATCGATCGAGCCGACCTGATGCTTGGCCACAGCCTGGGGCTGTTCGGCGCCATCCACGCCAGCGGCCGGCTCGGTTTCGCAGACACCCTGAAACTGGTGATCGAGCGTGGCCGGCTGATGAAGGCGGCCGGGGACGGGGCGATGCTCGCGGTGATGGGCATCGACGCCCAGGGCCTGGAGGCCTGTCTGCTCGAACAGGGACTGGACAGTCTCGACATTGCCAACGTGAACGGGCCGGAGCAAACCGTGCTCAGCGGTCCGAGCCAGGCCATCGAGCGCGCGGCGCACAACCTTCAACAACGCGGCCTGCGCGCGGTGCATCTGAATGTCAGCGGGGCGTTTCATTCCCGCTACATGGAAACCGCACGCGTAGCCCTGAGTCGCTATGTGGAGCGGGTCACTTTCAGCCCCGGGACCTGTCCCTTGATTTCCACCACCCATGGCGGACCGGTACCCGACACCCATCTGCTCGAAGAGATCGTTTTCCAGCTGACCAGCCCGGTGCGCTGGCTGCAGACAATCCAGGTGCTGAGGCAGCGTTATCCACTGCTCGACTTCATCGAGCCGGGCCCAGGCCAAGTACTTACGCGCCTTATCGCTGCCATAGACGCCCACCACCCATCGAAAGAGGCATCGCGATGAAACCACAACGAATCGCCATCGTTGGTGGCGGGACCGCAGGCGCGACGCTTGCCTGGCATCTCGCCGCGCTGCACCAGGTCACCCTGTTCGAGGCGGGCGAGCAGCTGGGTGGCCACGCCTTCACCCACACCCTGATACATGATGGCAAGCTAATCCATGCCGACATGGGTGTCGAATATTTTACGGAGCGGCTCGCACCCAACTTGATGGCGCATCTCAAGGCGCTCGATGTGGACACCTTCGTCGCGCCCTTGTCGTTCAGTTGCCTGGACGCCGACGCCTCCGTGCTATGGAGCAACCAGCACACCGGCAAGGCATCGAGCCCGGCGCTGCGACAGGCATTCGATCGGTTTCATCAGGACATGGTCGAGGTCAGCCTCCACCAGGAACGCTACAAGAGCTGGTCGGTGGGGGATTTCGTCAGGGAGCGGGGCTACGACTCCAGCTTTGTCCACCAGGCCTTGCTCCCGCTGCTGACCGTTTACTCCGGATGCAATGGTCCCTCACTGGACTACAGCCTGGTGTACTGCGCGGTCTCCTTCAACATGAACCTGCTGTCGTTCTTCTCGCCCGCCTACTGGCGCAAGGCCACAGGCGGGATCGATGGATACCTGAAGATCATGCATCGCGTGCTCGGCCCGCAGGTACGCCTGAATACCCCAGTGACGGCTGTCCGTCCGCACGAGCGGGGCGTGGAGGTCAGCACACTTGCAGGATCACAGGATTTCGACCAGGTGGTACTGGCGACCCACGCCGATCAGGCGCTGCGCCTGCTCGAGACGCCCACGCCCGAACAGACAACCCTGCTCGGGGCGTACGAATATGTTCCGGTCGAAGCCATCCTGCACAGTGACAGCGCAGCGGTCGCCCACGGCTCGCCCGACAGTTACTGCGTCTTCGTCAAAGCCGCGGACGCACCAGGCGAGGCGAACCATGCCTGGGGGACCCTGACCCGGGTAGTCACCTACTTCGAACCCTCGTCCACGCCGCTGTACGTGACGTTCGACCCGAAGATGGCGCTGGACCCATCCAAAGTGATCCTGCGCAAGCAGTGGAAGCTGCCCAAGCTGCGACCACTCGACCTGCATCGGCGCTCCCTGATACGGGCAATCCAGGGCCGTGAACGAATCTGGTACTGCGGAACCGACTTCTCCTATGGCGGCCATGAAGGCGCCCTGACCTCAGGTCTGGTACTGGCCCAGCGTTTCGGCGCGTCGGTGGACCAAGGCAGCAATGCCAGTGCGCGCATCCAGTTCGAGCTGGTCAAGGACCTGATGGGCGTGGAATCAGCGTCCGGGAAACTGATACGCCAACTGGACCAGCGCCTGCTGCGCATCGCCGAAAAACTGGGCGCCGTCGAGCGTCTCGCACCGCGCGTGATGCGCCATTACTTGCAATGAGGTTTGCATGACATCTTCGATCCCTTCCCGTGCCCATGGCAAAACGACCCTGATCATCAACAACATGCAAGTCGATCTGCTGCCCATGATCCAGGACGCCAGCCGCGTGCTGGAGCATTGCTGCTGGCTGGCCGAACTTGCCCAGGAAATCGAGCTGCCCGTTGCTCTGGTCTGCCATGAAAAGCTGGGCGCGCTGCCAGCACGGCTATGCAAGGCAGCGGGTGTTTGCACGACACTCTCCAAATGCCACTTCAATGTGCTCGATGAACGGGGGATCGACATCTTCCGTACCGCTCCGCCCGGCAATCACTGGATTTTCGCGGGTGTGGAAACCCACGTGTGTATCCTGCAATCGGCACTGGCGCTACGCGCACGCGGTGACCAGGTTTCGGTGGTAGTAGACGCAGTGTCGTCCCGCAGCGCCCTGGATCACGAGGTCGCGCTCTCGCGCATGTCACGCCACGGCGTGGAGCTGATCACCCGCGAGATGTTGTTCTTCGAAACCATGGCGCAGTCGGAGCGATCCGATTACCTGGCGCTGAGCCAACGCTTTCTCGATGGCCGCTACCTGAGGACCTACGGCGAATGACCCAGATTGCCGCACCTGACATCATGCCCACTCGCACCTTGTTCGCACGGAGCCAGCCATGACCGCCGCTCTCTCGCAGACACACGCCACTGCCAAGGCCACGCCCTTGATCCTGCTGCTGATCATTTTCATCGACGGCCTGGGCACGGCATTGCTGCTGCCGATGCTACCGATGCTGCTCGACCCCGGCGACCCTGCGGGGGTGGTTTTCGCCAGCACACCGACTGCCGCTCGGACCGCCTGGCTCTACGGCGTGCTGTTGGCAGGCTACGCCTTTGCGATGATGGTGGGCGCGCCTCTGCTGGGTGCGCTTTCAGACCGCATCGGGCGGCGCCCAACGCTTCTGCTTGCGGTGGCAGGGTCGGTCGCCGGGTATGCCCTGAGCACTTGGGCGGTGAGCCTGGGCAGCGTGGGCTTGCTGATCGCCGGACGCTTGCTGGGAGGCACCTTCGCCGGTAGCGTCCCGGTGGCACAGGCCATGTTGGTCCAGACCCCCGACAGCGCAATGAAACGCATTGGCTGGGTAATGTTTGCCATGACTGCGGGTTTTTTCGCCGGTCCCGCGCTCACCGGCATCCTGCTGGCAGGTCATACGCCGGGAGCAAGCCTGCTCCTGCCTTTGCAGGTCGCGCTGACCCTCAGCGTGTTGTGCCTGCTGATGGCCTTCTTGCTGCCCTCTACCCCAGCTCCGGCGGCAACAACGGGCCCATCGCTGATCAGGCAGGTCTTGAACGGTTTTACCTCGCCAGCCACGCGCAGACCATTGCTTGCACTGCTCTGGCTGCAAATTGGCTGGAACCTCTTCTACCAGTACCTGCCCTGGATGCTCGCGCGCCAGAGCCAGACCGTAGGCAGCATCAGCCTACTGCTGACAGTGGTCGGGATCGGCATGTGCATCGCCTTCATCTGGGTAGCCGGAGCCTTGCAAACCCGGTATCCAGCGCCACGGATCGCACGCGCTACCATCCCCATGCTGGTGGTAAGCTGCGCACTGCTCGCGGCCACGCTCGACAACTCGCTTGCCCTGGTTTTCGGTGCGCTTGCCGCGATCGCCTATGGGGTGGCCTACACTGCCTTGATCGGGCATGCCCTGGCATGCGAGCAGGCAAGCCTGCGTGGCACGGTACTGGGCATCGCCGCTTCACTGGCTGCCGGCGCCGCAGCCGTCACGGCGTTGCTGGGCGGAGTAATCGGCGTCTGGGGCAACCTGCTGCTGGCCTCGCTGAGCGTGGGTGCGCTGGTCCTGAGCTGGGTCATCCTGGGTTCGGGAAAAGATCGAGATGAGTAGCGACAACGCCACCTTGATCCTCAAGAACCTGACCTTGCGCCTGCCAGACGGCAGGCCGCTGTTCTCGGGGCTCAACGCAACGTTCTCCAGGCAGTTCACCGGCATCGTCGGGCCCAACGGCAGCGGCAAATCGATGTTGGCGCAGATCATGGCGGGTCGCCTAGCCGCGAGCGAAGGCAGCGTCCAGTGTGATGGCAGTGTCGGTTATTTGCCGCAATGGCTCGGGCCCATCAGCGGCACCGTTGCCGACCTGCTGGGGGTACATAGCGCTTTGCAGGCCCTGGCCGAGGTCGAGGCGGGCGCCTGCGACCCGGCGCTGTACGACCTGATCGACGACCGCTGGAACCTGCCGGGCGATATCTATGCCTGTCTGACGCGCCTGGGTCTGGCCCATCTGCCGCTTGATCGCGCGAGCGAGGCCTTGAGCGGAGGCGAGACTGTACGCCTGATGCTCGCCGGTCTGCGCCTTGGCGGAGCGCGGATATTGATACTCGACGAGCCCACCAACCATCTGGATCGCCAGGCCCGCGAGCAGTTGAGCAAAGAGCTGCGCCAGGGCAAGGAAACCCGCATTATCATCTCCCACGACCGGGCGCTGCTGGAACATGCCGATCGTATCCTCGAGCTTCGCAGCGACGCTCTGGTTCAATACAGCGGCGGCTACAGCAGCTATCGCGAGCAGCGCCAGGCCGAGCAGAACAACGCCCAGGCTGCACTGGTCAGGGCACGCGCGGCACGCGACAGAGTCGAGCAGCAGATAGCCATGGCCCGCCAGCGCGAGGTGCAAAGTGCCAGTCATGGTCGCAAGGTGGCGCGTGCCACCGGTACCCCAGCCATCGTCGCCAATGCGCAGGCAGAGCGCGCCGAACAGCACAGCGGCCATCAGCGCATCCAGCAGGCGCGCCTGAGCCAGATGGCGCGCGAGCGGGTCGACCAGGCCAGTGCGAACGTCGAGCCGGTACGCTCAAGCCAACTGCTCGCACCTACCGGCCTGGTCGCCAATGCGACCCAGATGGTCACGCTCGAACACTGCGAGCTCCCCTACGGTCCCTCCGACAGCCGCTTCATCGATCTCACCCTGCACGGCCCGATGCGAGTCGCGGTGATCGGGCCGAACGGCTGCGGAAAATCAACCCTGCTGAAGGTGATAGCCGGGCAACTGGCGCCTGCCAGCGGCATCGCCCGGCATGTCTTACGCACTCGCCTGATCGACCAGCACGCTGAAACCTTCGACCCCGAGCACAGTATCGAGCAGGTACTGCGCAATGAGTTGGGCACTGTCGAGGAGGGCCGCTTTCGCCAGGTCTTCGCCAACGCCGGGCTCGACGCTCGGCAGATGGCTACGCCATTCGGTCGGCTCAGTGGTGGCGAGCGCCTGCGCGCAGCGCTCGCCTGGCTAGCAGGCGGCCCCGAACAGACGCAACTATTGCTGCTCGACGAAGTGAACAACCATCTCGACATCGCGGCCTTGGAAGCAGTCGAGCAGTTGCTCAGACAATTCAGGGGCGCGCTCATCGTGAGTGCTCACGACCCTGATTTTCTGCAGGCCTTGGAATTGACGCACCAGATGATCTGGCAACCAACGGGTTGGCGCTACGAGCCGTGGGATGGTGGCGGGCGGTGAATAGCGGAGACTGTATTACAATTCCGGGCATCGAAAGGTAAGAGACCTCCGAATCTGCAGCCCGGCACTTCAGGCATCGTGAGCAAGGAACTATATCCTGTACCCGCTCCAGACAGCTTCGCTGTTGTTGGACTTGGCAAGCAGGGCTAGGCAGGCCACATTGATGATAAAGAATGCAGCTTGGAGCAAGCGGTTGATGCTCTGGCAGGAGCTCCTGCGACCCCGTGCATCCAGACCATCAACGCCAGTCAGATCAGCAAAAGCTTCATCGATGCTGTAAACCTCAACTGCCGGCACCATCGACTCAATGAGCGTCATGACCCGCTCACTCATATCGCCATAAAGCGCGTAGTTCGATGAGAACGGAACAATGCCGTGCTTTTTGCAGCTTGTGCTTGATCTGGAAGTACGGCTCCCCCATCTTCACGTAGGGCTTGGCATCGTAACTGCGGGCGATCACACAGCCATCGTTGTTGCTCAGCACCACGATGGGCACCCGGGCCAGGTCTGGACGAAACACACGTTCGCAACTGGCGTAGAAGCTGTTGCAATCGATCAGGGCGAACACCGACTGGGCTTTAGACATGGCTGCGCACGCTGCAGGTGATTACCCCACAAATGACCAACTCGTCTCCCTCGAGCACGTACCTCGGTGGGTACTTTGGGTTCTCCGACAGGAGAATCACCTCCTTCCCCCCGCAGGCACAGCCGCTTGCAAACAGGTTCGTTGTTCAACAGCGCCACAACGATGTGCCCGTGCACCGGCTCCAATGCCTGATCCTGCCTCAGCACACAAATATCAGGCAAAAAAAAGCCACTCATCTGAGTGGCTTTTTTTTGAATCTTGGAGCGGGAAACGAGACTCGAACTCGCGACCCCGACCTTGGCAAGGTCGTGCTCTACCAACTGAGCTATTCCCGCGTCTTGGTGTGGCGCATTCTATAGATTCAGATTACGCCGTCAACCCCTTGATTCAAAAAAGTTTTATTTAGGCTCTACATCCGTCCGCAGATGCGGCCAGGCGGCGCGCAAGTATTGGACCATCGACCACAGCGTCAGCCCAGCGGAAACCAGCAGCAGTGCGTAACCCAACAGCACCCAGAAGCTGAAATCCGAAGGGTTGGCCAGCAGGATCACCAGCGCGAGCATCTGCGCGGCGGTTTTCCATTTGCCCAGGTTCGACACGGCGACCTGGGCGCGGGCACCCAGCTCGGCCATCCACTCACGCAGCGCCGAGACGACAATTTCACGACCAATGATCACCGCCGCTGGCAAGGTGAGCCAGAGGTTGCCGTGTTCCTGTACCAGCAGCACCAAGGCCACCGCGACCATCAGCTTGTCGGCCACCGGGTCGAGGAACGCGCCGAACGGCGTGCTCTGCTCCAAGCGTCGAGCCAAGTAACCATCCAGCCAGTCCGTCGCGGCGGCGAAGGCAAAGACCGAGGCGGAGGCCATGTAGCTCCAGTGGTACGGCAAATAGAACAGCAAAATGAAGATCGGGATGAGCAGGACGCGTAGGACGGTAATCAGATTTGGGATATTCATCGGCACAACTGGCTACAAGGTTGACGGGCATTCTACTCGCTGTGCAGGTTTGCATAAATCGACTCTGCGAGCTTTTTACTGATACCGGGTGCTTTGGCTATCTCCTCGATGCTGGCACGAGACAGTTCCTGCAATCCACCAAAATGTTTCAACAAGTCGCGACGGCGCGTCGGGCCGACGCCTGCCACACCTTCCAGTGTAGACGTGCGGCGCGTTTTGCCACGGCGGGCACGGTGTCCGGTGATGGCGAAACGGTGGGCTTCGTCACGGATCTGCTGGATCAGGTGCAGCGCCGGTGAATCGCCCTTGAGGGTGAACTCATGGGCGGCGTCGTTCAGGTACAAGGTCTCGAAACCGGCCTTGCGTGTCGCACCCTTGGCCACGCCCAGCAGGATCAGGTCGGGCACCATCAGTTCATTGAGCACATCGCGGGCCATGGACAACTGCCCCTTGCCGCCGTCCACCAAGAGGATGTCCGGCAACTTGCCCTCCCCGTCCTTGAGCTTGCCGAACCGGCGCATCAGCGCCTGATGCATGGCCGCATAGTCATCGCCGGGGGTGACGCCTTCAATGTTGTACCGGCGGTAATCGGACTTGATCGGGCCTTCCGGACCGAACACCACGCAGGACGCCACCGTTGCCTCGCCGCTGGAATGGCTGATGTCGTAGCACTCCAGCCGCTGCGGCGGCTCGTCCAGGTTAAGGACATCGGCCAGGGCATCGAACCGCGCTGCGACGTGTTGACGGTTGGCCAGGCGCGCGCCCAGTGCCTGTTCGGCGTTGGTCACGGCCAGTTGCTGCCAACGGGCACGGGTGCCACGAACGCGGTGGCTGATGGTCAGTTCACGACCGCGAAGCTTGTCGATGGCTTCGATCAGGGCCGGGAAATCCTCGTGGACCACGTTGACGATCAACTCGGCAGGCAAGTCGCGTTCCGGGCTGCTGATGTAGTACTGGCCCAGAAACGCCGCCATGACCTCGGCCACGTCTTCCTCGATGCCCACTTGGGGAAAGAAATTCTTGCTGCCCAGCACGCGACCGCCGCGCACGCTGATCAAATGCACGCAAGCGCCGCCCGGGTTGATGAACGCGGCGATCACATCGACGTCACCGCTGCCACCTTCCATGCTTTGCTGGTCCTGCACGCGGCGCAGCAGGCCAATCTGGTCACGCAGCTCGGCGGCCCGTTCGAACTCAAGGTTGACCGCCGCGTCTTCCATGGCTGCCGACAGTTCATCGGTCAGCGCATTGCTGCGGCCCTCCAGGAACATCACCGAGTGACGCACGTCCTCGGCGTAGACCTGCGGCTCGACAAACCCCACGCAAGGCGCTTTGCAGCGCTTGATCTGGTATTGCAGGCAGGGCCGAGTGCGGTTCTTGTAGTAGCTGTCTTCACACTGGCGAACGAAGAAGGTCTTCTGCAGCAGGCTGAGGCTTTCACGAATCGCCCCGGCGCTGGGGTAAGGACCGAAATACCGACCCTTGGCCTTTTTGGCGCCCCGATGAATGCTCAGGCGCGGAAACGCCCCGTCGGACAGAAACACGTAGGGGTAGGATTTGTCGTCGCGCAACAGAATGTTGTACGGCGGGCGCCATTCCTTGATCAGCGTCTGCTCAAGCAGCAGCGCCTCGGTTTCATTGGCGGTGATCGTCGTTTCGATTTGCGCGATGCGCCCCACCAGGGCGGCGGTCTTCGGGGCGAGGCCGGTCTTGCGAAAGTAACTGGCCAGGCGCTTCTTGAGGTTCTTGGCCTTGCCGACATACAGCAGGCGTGCGTCGCCGTCGAACATGCGGTACACGCCAGGGCGACCGCTGCAAGTGGACAGGAACGCGCTTGGATCAAACAAATCAGTCATTTTCAGGCGCTGGCATCGACCATGCCGTGGCGCACCGCCAACAGTGTCAATTCGACATCACTGCTGATCGAAAGCTTCTCGAAGATACGATAGCGGTAGGTGTTGACGGTTTTTGGCGACAGGCACAGCTTGTCGGAGATGATCTGCACCTTCTGGCAACCGACAATCATCAGCGCAATCTGGATTTCCCGCTCCGACAGTGCGTCGAAGGGAGAATCGTTGGTTGGCTGGAACGACTTGATCGCCAATTGCTGGGCGATTTGCGGGCTGATGTAGCGTTGCCCGGCAAAAACCAGACGAATGGCCTGGACCATCTCGTTCAAGCCAGCACCCTTGGTGAGGTAGCCCGCCGCGCCCGCCTGCAACAGCCGGGTGGGAAACGGATCCTCTTCGCACACGGTCACCGCGACCACCTTGATGTCCGGGTGACTGCGCAGCAGTTTGCGCGTGGCCTCAAGGCCGCCGATGCCAGGCATCTTGACGTCCATCAACACCACGTCGGGCTTCAATTCACGCGCCTTGATCAGGGATTCTTCCCCGGATTCAGCCTGGCCAACTACCTGCAGGCCGTCGATGTCAGCCAGCATTCGTGTAATGCCCGTACGGACGAGATCATGGTCATCGACCACTAACACCCTAATCAAGCAGACACCTCACGATTTGGTCTTATTTGGATTGCACAACACCTTAGCAAAAAAGCATCCCGCAGACCTAGCGCAAAGGGACAGATAAAAGTTACAACACATCTTTATCAACACGACATCCGAGGCGTCAAGCACCGGCGTCTCGCTGCATCCTCAGGAAACATTCATCCTCGCCCACGACACGCAGGCCCATGCGTTCGTACAACGCCCTGGCCGGATTATCCTTGAACACCGTCAGGCGCAGCGCCGGGCGACGCTCCAGGCCCACCAGGTCCCAAACCTGTCCGATCGCCCAGGTCCCGGCGCCCTGCCCGCGAAACACCTCGTCGATCTGCAGCTCCCGGATATACAACGCCCGGGCGTCACGACTGAGACTGACAAAGCCCAGTGCCTGGCCGGCACGACTGATTATCCAGTTCTGGCGAATGATCCAGGCCAAGTCGAACGCTTCGTCCTGCCAGAGCAAATCATGCTTGAGGTAATAAGCAAGCATGTTGTCGCAGGTCAGCTGCCGGGCGAAGTCGATGTCCCCTGCCGTTGCCGCACGCCACTCGAAGCTCATGAACACCTCATCCAAGCACTGCCACCGGCACGACTTGCCCTACCCAACCGTTGACGTCGCGGCGGGCGATCACCAACAGCTCGCCCGTGCCAGGCGCTGCCGCGAGCAGCGAACCGCCGGGCCCCCAGATGGCACTGCGACCAGCCGATTCCCAGCCTCCGGTGGCGCCGCCATGATTGGCCATCAGCACGGTCATGGCATGCTGCCGGGCATAGCCTTGTAGCAAGGTCGTATCGGGCACGTAGCCACCTTCGGTGATCAACACCCCCGCCGCATATAGCGTAGCGCCCTGCCCGGCTGCCGCGGCAGCATGGCTGGCGTGGGAGAAATCGGCACACACCGCCAGCGCGATGCGATCCTGCCCCATCGTCAGCATCAAGCCGCCATGGCCCGGGGCGAAGGCGACTTCTTCCCCCGGATGCAGATGCTGCTTGCTGTACACCCCGAGGGAGCCATCGGCACCAAGGACCAACGCGCCGATCAACACCGGAGCGTCGGCCGACAGTCGAATGGGCATGCCCACCACGGCGGTCACGCCGAGTTCTTGCGCCAAGTCGCGCAGCGGTTGTAATACGGCATCCTCCGGCAGGATGGCCAGATCCGCCGCCAGGCCGCGTTCGTAGCCGGTGAGTGACAACTCAGGAAACACTAGCAACTGCACGCCCTGCTCAGCGGCCGCCTGCATGAAATGCTGATGACGCAGGAGGTTGGCGCGAACGTCCCCCGCGATGGAGATCGACTGGGCGGCGGCGAAGGCTGGAGCGGTCATGGGTCATCCTTGGGAGGCGCTGCAAACCTGAAGTTTGTCATAAAGCCCAGCGGACTCAAGCCGGGGTAAACAATTGCATGCCCTCGATAGAATTTTCTGATTGAACCGGTGCCCCGCCCTCTAGTAAGCTCAGGGCCATTCATCGGAGACAGACCATGTTCAACGCCCTCTCACCGCTTCAAACCGCCAGCGCCCCGCGCTCGGTTGCGGCTGCCCGGGCGAATAGTGTTCAAACTCCGGTCAGCTTTTATTTTGGGTATTGGTTTAGCCACTGGCGCGCCTGATACCCAACCGGCGCCCACTTTAAACGGGTCGCCTTCCAGAGTTTTCCAAACCCCCGGTCGGCCTCCCGACCGGGGGTTTTGTTTTTTCAGGCCCCATACATTTGCAGCACCAGACAACTTGAGGATTGAGCCATGAACTACGCCACTTATTACCGTTACGACAGTTTTTCCGCCTGGCGATTTACCAGCCACCGCTCGGGACAGCCTGCCGCCTCCGATCGGTCACCTACCGGTGGCAAGCCTCAATTGCGGGCCAATCCGGCCAATTGTCGAACACCCCACTAGGACCGGCGCGCGGGAATGAACCCGCTGCCCGTCCAGGAAGCCAGATCATGAATTCGTCCGTCTCCGCTTTGCCGCTGTCCACGCTCAACCCAGCCAACGAAGCCCTGACCCTGCGTCTGCCGAGCTCGTTGCAACTCAAGCACCAATTACCGCTCAGCACCGCGTTGAGCCATCAAGTGAGCACCCATCGCCAAGCCATCCGCGCGATCCTCGACGGTGAGGACTCCCGCCTGCTGGTCATCGTCGGCCCCTGCTCGATCCACGACCCGAAATCCGCCCTCGAATACGCCGCCAACCTGGCTCGCGTGGCCCACGAAGTGAGCGACAGCATGCTGCTGGTCATGCGAGCCTACGTGGAAAAGCCCCGCACGACCGTTGGCTGGAAAGGCCTGGCCTACGACCCTGGCCTGGATGGCAGCGATGACATGGCGGCCGGGCTGACTTTGTCCCGGGAACTGATGCGCGAAATGTTGCAACTGGGCTTGCCCGTCGCCACCGAACTGCTGCAACCCATGGCCGCCAGTTACTTCGACGACCTGCTCAGTTGGGTCGCCATCGGTGCGCGCACCACCGAATCGCAAATCCATCGGGAAATGGCCAGCGGCCTGGGCATGCCCGTGGGGTTCAAGAACGGCACGGACGGCGGGGTCGGCATCGCCTGCGATGCCATGCGCTCTGCCGCCCACCCCCATCGGCATTTCGGCGTGGACAGCCAGGGGCATCCGGCGATCATTCAGACGCCGGGCAACCCCGACACCCACCTGGTGCTGCGCGGCGGCCATCGCGGGCCGAACTACGACCAGCAGAGCGTCACGCAGATACACCACGACCTGACCCGCCTCAAGATACCGGCCCGGATCATGGTGGACTGCAGCCACGCCAACAGCGGCAAAGACCCGTTGCGCCAACCGCAGGTGTTCAATGACGTGCTGGAACAACGGCTGCAAGGAAACCGTTCCCTGGTCGGCATAATGCTCGAAAGCCATCTGTTCGAAGGCTGCCAGCCGCTGGGCCCGTCGATGCGCTACGGCGTCTCGGTCACCGACGGTTGCCTGGGCTGGGAGTCCACCGAGCTGCTGCTGCGCGAAGCCCATCGCAAGCTGCAATTGCCAGCCTGAGGTCCGAATGCGCCCTCTTCTGGGATAAATACTGTGGCTTGTCTGGATCATTGTGGTGAGCACTTGCTCCCGTTGGGCTGCGCTGTAGGAGCTGTCGAGTGAAACGAGGCTGCGATCTTTCCATTGCCAATTGAGTCTGGAGCGAAAGATCAAAAGATCGCAGCCTCGCTTCGCTCGACAGCTCCTACAGAGCCCAGCGGGAGCAGGCTCCCTCGCCACAGATCTATCGCCCCTCCCAAGTGAACAGCATTATCTTCTCTGGGAGCGCCTCGTTCAGCCTGGCGCACTGGAACGAACCTGGACCGTCACCCACTCGGAACGCTGGCTGACGTCATCCAGGCGCTCGACCTGATAGAACACGGCCACCGACCTGTCGCCTTGATCCTGCCAATACACCGCAGGAATCACAAAAGCGAGCGGTTGGCCTGCCGTGGCCTCGGTGACTTCGCGTTCAAGGACATAAGACGAGTTTCCGTTGCACTGCAACCAGACCAGCTCGCCCGCCTCAAGCCCGGGATCATCGATGACAATCGTCACCCCCTCTTGCAAATCGTCGACATCCAGCCACCCGTCGTTCATCTCCCGAATCCTGGGTGCCTTCAACGCAGGACGCAGCAGAGGACCGATGTGCAACGACAAGGGTTCGGCGCGGCGCACCGAATGTCCGCGCCTGACGACATAGGCCAAGGCCAGGTTGTGTCCTACATGGGGAGCGATCAGCGAATGATCGACCCAGAGCGACACCTCACGACCAACCGCATGGGCTTCTATCTCCAGCACATCGCGCCAAAGCGCGTTGGAGTCCTTGCTGGCCGCCAGGATCAACCGATCGCCGACCGCCATCCTGGCGTAGGGCCGAATCGTCACCCACGTTCCATCAGGTACCCGACTCGGATCAAGGCTGCCACCG
The DNA here is from genome assembly GCF_052114545.1 of Pseudomonas sp. KB_12. NCBI lineage: Bacteria > Pseudomonadati > Pseudomonadota > Gammaproteobacteria > Pseudomonadales > Pseudomonadaceae > Pseudomonas > Pseudomonas sp. KB_12. Next base: position 285,192 of record NZ_JBFREY010000006.1, read on the forward strand.
ACCGCATCGTTGGCAATGGCAGGCAGCAGTTGCGGTGATACATCGCCGATGTCCAGTTGCAGGTGTTGCGAAACCAGGATGGCCGGCAACTGTTTGCCCGTCACCTGGTAGGAGAGCTCCAGCGAGCCACCGTCCAACTCGGCGATATGCGGTTCGCGCACGACAAACACGACGTCTCGCCCTACTTGCCGCTCCGTGACGAACCCGGCCACTTCATGTTGGTAAGGCTCTCCCTCGTTGTTGAGCCCATGCCAACGCAGCAGCACCTCATCCCCGCACGCCATCATTGGATAAGGCTTGACGGTAACGACGGCCTTGCGCCAAGCGGGGTCGATCACCCCGTCCCTGGCTGCTGCCAGGACCGGTGGCGGCAGCCTTGTTCCTGAGGTTGAACGGGATCGTTGAAGAGAAGGATAAGTGATCATGTGCAGGCTCCAGTCCTTGGATGAAGGCACCGTTTGCATAACGGCGCTCGATGGACCCATTAAAACCCGCTCGCACCAAACCCACAGCCAGACAAGACGACAACGGCGGTGGTCCCTGGCGTTCAAAGCTGTAGCTGCAAACGACTCGGGTTATAGGAGACCTCCTACACCTTTAGCCAGCGCCGGGCTATTTCCCATTCTTCCCACTTTTTCTATTCCGGTTTCCCCGGTTCAGCGCGGTTTCTTCCTACACCGCCCATTACGGGCCTGGATTAGAGTGAAGTCGCAAATTCATCGTGAACCTCTTCGAAAAAGGTACGAACATGCAACGGAATGCAACCACTCAATTTCCCATCCTGTTGGTCCATGGGTTGTTCGGGTTTGACAGGATCGGCGGTTTCGAACTTTTCCATGGCATCAAACAAGCCCTACGCGCAGGCGGTGCCCGGGTGTTCATCCCGTACCTGTCGGCCACCCATTGCAACGAGGCCAGAGGCGAACAACTACTGGCGCAAATCGATCGGGTCCTGGTCGGCACCGGTGCCGCCCGGGTCAACCTGATCGGCCACAGCCAGGGTGCGCTGTCCGCCCGGTATGCCGCCGCGCTGGCACCCGACAAAGTGGCCTCGGTCACGTCGGTCAGCGGTCCCAACCATGGTTCCGAACTGGCCGACTTCCTGCGCAAGGCCCTTATCCCCGGACGCTTGCCAGGGCATGTGGCAAGAGGCGTCGCCACACTGTTCGCCGATTTCATCTCGCTGCTTGACGGGCAGGCGCAGCTATCGCCCGCCGCCGTCGCGGCGCTGGCGACGTTGACCACTGAGGGCGTGGGCGCCTTCAACGACAAATACCCCCAAGGCCTGCCAAAGAGCTGGGGTGGGAACGGCCCGGACCGGGTCAATGGCGTGCGCTACTACTCATGGAGCGGTACGTTGCGCGAGGCTACGGGGCAAGCATCGGAGCCTTTGCAGGGTTTCTGCCGGGCCTTTTCCGACTACTTCATCACCGAAGCCGAGCAGAACGACGGTCTGGTCGGGCGCTTCAGTTCGCACCTGGGCAAGGTCATTCGCTCCGACTATCCAATGGACCATATGGAGGCCATCAGCCCAGGAGCCGGCACATCACGCAAGGGTACAGACCCCACAGAGCTTTACCTGCGCCACGCCGAGCGCCTGCGCAAAGCCGGCCTTTGATCGCCGGGCCCATGGTTTTGACGCAATTTTGACAACAACCCGTCAATGAATCCGGTAGGCTCAGCACCTTTAAATACAGCGAAAGGAATTTCCCCCATGGCCAAAGCCACTGCCCGCCACATCCTGGTTTCCAGCGAAGACAAGTGCAACGAACTCAAGGCCCAGATCGAAGCTGGCGCCGATTTCGCCGAAGTTGCCAAGGCCAACTCCTCCTGCCCGTCCAGCCGTCAGGGCGGCGACCTGGGTTCGTTCGGCCCGGGCCAGATGGTCAAGGAATTCGACACCGTGGTATTCAGCGCACCGATCAATGTGGTCCAGGGCCCGGTCAAGACTCAGTTCGGCTACCACCTGCTGGAAGTCACCAGCCGCCAGGACTGATCCCGGTACAGATACCCTTCACTCAAGGGTGATGTGATTCATTATGGCGAGGGGATTTATCCCCGCTGTGGGAGCAAGGCTTGCCCGCGATGAACGATAACGCGGCTTAGCTGTTGGACCGTGGCGCGGCCATCGCGGGCAAGCCTTGCTCCCACAGGTCTTGCTCCCACAGATAAATCCCTTCTCCATAAGGGCTGGCGATCCAGGCGCCGCTCGCGTACAAATCGTGTCATCGATCACCCGGCTTTAAGGCTGACAATGCGACTGGCGTTCCCTTCCCTGCTATTGACTGCCGTGGTCCTGCTGACAGGCGCCGTCGGCGTCGATGCAGCACCGCAACATGCCCTGACCGTCTATGGCGAACCGGCCAAATACGCCGAAGGCTTCGGCCACTTCGCCTACACCAATCCCCAGGCCCCCAAAGGCGGGACCCTGCGCCGCTCGGCCGTCGAGATCGGCCACTTCGACCACATCCTGCCCTACATCGACAAAGGCATCGGCGTCAGCCAGATCGACGGGATGCTGTATTCGCCACTGGCCCAGCGCTCGCTGGATGAGCCCTATACCGTCTACGGCCTGGTGGCGCAGAAGATGGAGCGGGCCGACGATGGCCTGTCGCTGCGCTTCTACCTGAACCCGAAGGCGCGCTTCGCCGATGGCAAACCCATTACCGCCCAGGACGTGCGCTACAGCTTCGAGCTGTTGATGACCCAGGGCAGCCTGCGCTATCGCACCCAATTCGCGGCGGTCAAGGACGTCGTGGTCGAGGACGAGCGCACCGTGCGCTTCAACTTCAAGAACAACGAAAGCCGCACCCTGCCCCTGGACATCGCTACCTTGCCGGTCTTTCCCGAACATTGGTGGAAGACCCGCGACTTCGCTAACGGCGGCGGCTACGAGGCCCCGCTGGGCAGTGGCCCCTACCGGGTAAGCAAAGTCGATTCCGGGCGTAGCATTACCTTCGAACGTAATGCCGATTGGTGGGGCAAGGACCTGCCGGTCAGCCGTGGTCTCTACAATTTCGACCATTTCAGCATCGAGTATTTTGGCGACACCGATGTGGCCCGCCAGGTGCTGCGCGGCGGCGCCTATGACTACAATCGCGAGTTCTCCGCCACCGGCTATGCCATCGGCTATGACAGCCCGGCCCTGCACGACGGTCGCCTGCAAAAGGCTCACCTGGCCACCGAGGCTCCCCAGACCGCCCAGGGTTTCGTCTTCAACCTGCAAAAACCGCAGTTCCAGGATCGTCGTGTGCGCCAGGCCCTGGCGATGCTCTGGGATTTCGAATGGAGCAATCGCCAGATGATGCGCAACGTCTATGTGCGTCAGCAGAGTTACTTTTCCAACACTGAACTCGCTGCTCGAGAACTGCCCGATGCCGGCGAACGGGCGATCCTCGAGCCGTTGCGCGGACAGATTCCCGACGAAGTCTTCACCCAAGTCTTCCAGGCCCCGAAAACCGACGGCAGCGGCGTGATCCGCGACAAACAATTGCAAGCCCTGGCGCTGCTCGAACAGGCCGGCTGGAAACCCGACGGCGATCGTTTGGTGAATGCCGAGGGCGAGCCGCTGAGCTTCACCTTCCTGAACAGCCAGAACGGCCTGGATCGTCTGTTGCTGCCCTACAAGCGCACCCTGGCGCAGATTGGCATCGACATGAGCATCCGGCGCATCGACGCGTCCCAATACGTCAATCGCCTGATGAGCCGTGACTACGACATGATCATCACCGGCTACCCGGTCAGCACCTCGCCGGGTCTGGAACTCTACAACTACTTTGGCTCGGCGGCGGCCAACGACCCGGGGGCCAACAACTACATGGCCCTGCAGAACCCGGCGGTGGATGCCCTGATCGACGGCCTGGTCAAGGCCACGACCAAAGCCGACATGCTCCACCACGCCCGTGCACTGGACCGGGTGCTGCAATGGAATTACTACTGGATTCCCAACTATTACCCGCCGGGCAGCTCGACCGTGTGGTGGAACCGCTTCGGCATCCCGAAAGTTCAGGCCAGTAATGACGAAGCCATCGAAAGCTGGTGGGAAGTGAGCACCACACCATTGACCAACGAGCAGATGCGCGCCGAACGCATCAAGCGCGGCACACCCGGAGGGCCGCATTGATGTGGGCTTATATCGCGCGGCGCCTGCTGCTGATCATCCCCACGCTGGTGATTATCCTGCTGGTGAACTTCGTTATCGTGCAGGCCGCACCCGGCGGCCCGGTGGAACAGGCCATCGCCCACCTGCAAGGCATCGGCGGCACCAGTGTCGGCGGTTCAGGCAACACCATGACCAACAGCTCCCGCGCCAGTCGCGGCCTGGATCCGCAACTGATCAAGGACATCGAGAAACAATACGGCTTCGATAAACCGGCTCACGAACGCCTGTGGCTGATGCTCAGCAGCTACGCTCGCCTGGACTTCGGCAAGAGTTTCTTCCGCGGCGCGACGGTCACCGACCTGATCCTGGAAAAGATGCCGGTGACCATTTCCCTCGGGCTCTGGGCGACGCTGATCACGTACCTGGTGTCGATCCCCCTGGGCATCCGCAAGGCGGTGCGTCACGGCTCGGCATTCGATGTGTGGAGCAGCACGGCGATCATCATTGGCTATGCGATGCCGGCGTTCCTCTTCGCGATGTTCCTGATCGTGGTGTTCGCCGGCGGCACCTCGCTGAACTGGTTTCCGGTACGCGGGCTGGTGTCGGATAACTTCGAGTCACTGTCGACGCTGGGCAAGATCGCCGATTACTTCTGGCACCTGGTGCTGCCGGTCACGTCGCTGGTGATCGGCGGCTTCGCCACCCTGACGATCCTGACCAAGAACTCGTTCCTCAATGAAATCACCCGTCAGTACGTGGTCACCGCGCGAGCCAAGGGCATGAGCGAACAGCGGGTGCTCTACGGTCACGTGTTCCGCAATGCGATGCTGCTGGTGGTATCCGGCATTCCCCAGGCGTTCATCAGCGTGTTCTTTGCCGGCTCCTTGCTGATCGAGGTGATCTTCTCCCTCGACGGCCTGGGCCGCATGAGCTACGAGGCCGCAGTGTCTCGCGACTACCCGGTGGTGTTCGGCTCGTTGTTCATCTTTACGCTGTTCGGCCTGCTGATCAAACTCGTCGGCGACCTCTGCTACACCCTGGTGGACCCGCGCATCGACTTCGCCGCGAGGAACGCCTGATGTTCAAGTTTTCCCCCTTGGGCCGTCGGCGCTTCGAACGTTTCAAGAAAAATCGTCGGGGCTGGTGGTCGCTGTGGTTGTTCATCGGCCTGTTCATCCTGAGCCTGGGCGGCGAATTGATCGCCAATGACAAGCCGCTGGTGGTCAGCTACCAGGGTTCGCTGTATTTCCCGGTGTTCAAGCGCCATACCGAACAGGAATTTGGTGGGCAGCTGCCGTTCCAGGCCGACTACCGCAGCAGCTATGTGCAGAACCTGATCCACAAGGACGGCGGCTGGCTGTGGTTCCCACCGATCCCGTTCAGCGACGACACACCCAATTACGACCTCAACCAGCCGGCCCCTAGCCCACCCTCGACCGTGAACTGGCTGGGCACCGATGACCAGTCCCGGGACGTGCTGGCCCGGGTGATCTTCGGTGCGCGAGTGTCGATCCTGTTCGCCCTGGCCCTGACCGCCATCAGCACGCTGATCGGTATCGCCACCGGTGCGTTGCAGGGGTATTACGGTGGCTGGGTGGATCTGCTCGGGCAACGCTTGCTGGAAGTCTGGTCCGGGCTGCCGGTGCTCTACTTGCTGATCATCTTGTCCGGCTTCGTGGAGCCGAACTTCTGGTGGCTGCTGGGGATCATGGCGCTGTTTTCCTGGCTGGCCCTGGTGGACGTGGTCCGCGCCGAGTTCCTGCGCGGGCGCAACCTGGAATACGTGAAAGCCGCCCGGGCCCTGGGCTTGTCGGACCGCAAGGTGATCGTGCGGCATATCCTGCCCAACGCGATGAACGCCACCCTGAGCTATCTGCCCTTCATCCTCACCGGGGCGATCTCCACCCTCACCGCCCTGGATTTCCTCGGCTTCGGCATGCCGGCCGGCAGCGCGTCGCTGGGGGAACTGATCGCCCAGGGCAAGCAAAACCTGCAAGCGCCGTGGCTGGGGCTGACGGCGTTTTTCACCCTGGCGCTGATTCTTTCTCTACTGGTGTTTATCGGCGAGGCGTTGCGAGACGCGTTCGACCCACGATCATGAAACGGCCATGAAGCAGAACCTTGAGATGAGCGACAACCTGATCGAAATCCGCGACCTGAGCGTGGCCTTCAACGACCAGACGGTGGTGCGCAACCTGTGCCTGGACATCCGCCCCGGCGAGTGCCTGGCCCTGGTCGGCGAGTCCGGCTCCGGCAAGTCGGTGACGGCCCACTCGATCCTGCAATTGCTGCCCGAGACAGAGGCCCGCACCACCGGCAGCATTCGCTATCGCGGCCAGGAACTGCTGGGCGCCGAGGCCAAGACCCTGCGGGAGTTGCGCGGCAACCGGATTGCGATGATCTTCCAGGAGCCGATGACCTCGCTGAACCCGCTGCACAGCGTCGAGAAGCAGATCGGTGAAACCCTGATGCTGCACCGGGGCCTGGGCGGCAAAGCGGCGCGCCAGCGCATCCTGGAACTGCTGGCCCTGGTGGGTATCCAGAAACCTGCCGAACGACTCAAGGCCTATCCCCACCAACTGTCCGGCGGCCAGCGACAACGGGTGATGATCGCCATGGCCCTGGCCTGCGAGCCGGAGCTGTTGATCGCCGACGAACCGACCACCGCGCTGGACGTGACCGTGCAGCGCAAGATCCTGCTGCTGCTCAAGTCGTTGCAGCAACGGCTCGGCATGTCCTTGCTGCTGATCAGCCACGACCTCAACCTGGTGCGCAGCATCGCCCAACGGGTGTGCGTGATGAAGGCGGGAGAAATCGTCGAACAGGCGCCTTGCGAAACCCTGTTCAGCGCACCGAAACATCCCTACAGCTGCGAACTGCTGCACGCCGAACCGGAAGGCGAAGCCCTGCCCCGGGACGAGCGCGAAAACGTGTTGCAGGTACAGGACCTGCGCGTGAGCTTTCCCTTGGGCGGCGGGCTGTTCCGGCGCAAGGAATACTTGCGCGCCGTGGACGGTATCAGCCTGAGCATCCAGCGCGGCAAGACCCTGGGTATCGTCGGCGAGTCCGGTTCCGGCAAGTCCACGCTCGGCCAGGCGATCCTGCGGCTGATCGACTCCGAAGGCAGCATCCACTTCCAGGGCCAGGCCCTCGATCAGCTGTCGCAAAAGGCGCTGCGGCCATGGCGCAAGCAGATGCAGGTGGTGTTCCAGGACCCGTTCGGCAGCCTCAGCCCGCGCATGTCGGTGCAGCAGATCATCAGCGAGGGCCTGGAGGTCCACCAGCCTTCCAGCCCCGAACAGTGTGAAGCCCGAGTGATCCAGGCCCTCAAGGAGGTCGGCCTCGACCCTTCGACCCGTCATCGCTACCCCCACGAGTTCTCCGGCGGCCAGCGCCAGCGCATCGCCATTGCCCGGGCCTTGGTGCTCAAGCCAGCGTTGATTCTGCTGGACGAACCCACCTCGGCACTGGACCGCACCGTGCAGAAACAAGTCGTCGCCCTGCTCCGTCAGCTCCAGGAGAAGTACGACTTGACCTACCTGTTCATCAGCCACGACCTGGCGGTGGTCCGTGCCTTGGCCCACGACATGATCGTGATCAAGGACGGCAAAGTGGTCGAACAAGGCGCCAGTCATGACGTGTTCGACTCGCCCCAGCATCCTTATACGAAGGAGCTGTTGGCGGCGGCGCATCCGGGGTGGGCATAATGCGGCGCATGGCATAGCTTCGTGTCGCACCCATCGCGAGCAAGCTCGCTCCCACAGTGGTCTGCGTCGCACTGAAGATCAACTGTGGGAGCGAGCTTGCTCGCGATGAGGACCTGACAAGCAACACACAATCCGGACCCGACCATGAACCCCACCGAAAGCCTCAAGGATTACAAGCGCGTCCGCACGCTGGCGATCCGTTCGTTGTTCGAAATCATCGAGCAGTCCAGCGAAGGCACGGTGATTGTCGATCGTGACGCGAATATCGTCTGGATGAACGAACGCTACGCCCGCCGCTTCGGCCTGAACTCGGCGCAGGAGGCGATTGGCCGGGCGTGCGAAAGCGTGATTCCCGGCAGCCTGTTGCGCGAGGTTGTGCGCACCGGGCGCCCGATCCTGCTGGACATGCAGGACACGCCCAAGGAACCCCTGGTGGTGATGCGCCTGCCGATCCACGACAGCGCGGGTGCGGTGATCGGCGCCATCGGCTTTGCCTTGTTCGATGAGTTGCGCAGCCTGTCCCCGATGCTCAAGCGCTACCTGAGCATGCAGGAAGAACTGGCCTCCACCCGCTCGCTGCTGCGGGCGCGGCAGACCAAGTACAACTTTGCCCATTTCATTGGCACCAGCAACGCCGGCCTTGAGGTCAAGCGCCGTGCCCGGCGCAGCGCCAGCGCCGATTCGCCGGTGCTGCTGCTCGGCGAAACCGGCACCGGCAAGGAACTGCTGGCCCAGGCCATCCACAGTGCTTCGCCGCGCGCCCACAAGGCGTTCGTCAGCATCAACAGCGCAGCGATTCCTGAATCGCTACTGGAAGCCGAATTCTTCGGCACCGCGCCAGGGGCGTTTACCGGGGCCGACCGCAAGGGCCGCGCCGGCAAACTGCAGATCGCCCAGGGCGGTACGCTGTTCCTCGACGAGATCGGTGACATGCCGCTGCCGCTGCAAAGCAAACTGCTGCGCGTGCTCCAGGAAAAGGAATACGAACCGGTGGGCTCCAACGAGGTGCTGCAAAGCGACGTGCGCATAATCGCCGCCACCTCCATGGACCTGGAAGCGGCGATCAAGCGCGGAGAGTTCCGCGCCGACCTGTATTACCGCCTCAACGTGCTGCCGATCCAGGTCCCGCCGTTGCGCGAACGCCTGGAGGACTTGCCGGCCCTGAGCGAAGCGATCCTTGAAGAACTGCGCAGCCAGCATGAACTGAACCACGCCGCCCTCGACCTGCTGCGGCAACATGCCTGGCCGGGCAACATCCGCGAACTGCGCAACGTGCTGGAACGGGCCGCGCTGCTCAGTGATGACCTGGTGCTCACGGCGCCAGACATCCGCGCTGCCATCGGCACGTTCATACCGGTAACCCACACGGCAAGCCCGAGCCTGGAACCGTTGCCGCAAGAAACTTTCAGCCAGGCCCGGGCGCGCTTCGACCGACAGTTGATCGAAACCACCCTTGCGCAATGCGGGGGCAAAGTGGTTGAAGCGGCCGAGCGGTTGGGGTTGGGACGGTCGACGTTGTACAAGAAGATGGTGGCGTTGGGGATTGCCGAGTCTCAATAGAGAGACTCAATTCTCAAAATATAGACTTGTGCTTTTGGAGCGCTTTGCGCTCATCGCGAGCAAGCTCGCTCCCACAAAGTATTGGGGTTCTTCTGAAGTACGCGGTCAACTGTGGGAGCGAGCTTGCTCGCGATGAGGCCTGCACACCCAAAAAAATCTCAAAACAGAGACAAACAGTCCCTCCTCATCCTAAAACAGCAAATAAAGTCTTTATATTTCAGCCAGTTACACACCTGGCACAAAACTCGCTAAAGCCCCCTCCACAGCTTCACCACAACAATAACAATCCAGGAGACACACCATGAGTGTGATCATTGCCTTGGCAGCCCTCACGCTGCTGATGGTCGCCGCCTACCGTGGCTACAGCGTTATCCTCTTTGCCCCCATCGCCGCTCTCGGCGCCGTCCTGCTCACCGACCCGTCCGCCGTAGCTCCCGCCTTCACCGGGGTGTTCATGGAAAAAATGGTCGGCTTCATCAAACTGTATTTCCCGGTGTTCCTGCTCGGCGCAGTGTTCGGCAAGTTGATCGAGCTGTCGGGCTTCTCCCGCTCCATCGTCGCCGCGGCGATTCGCTTGCTGGGGACGCGCCAGGCCATGCTGGTGATCGTGCTGGTCTGTGCCTTGCTGACCTATGGCGGCGTGTCGCTGTTCGTTGTAGTGTTCGCGGTGTACCCGTTCGCCGCCGAGATGTTCCGCCAGAGTAATATCCCCAAGCGCCTGATCCCGGCCACCATCGCCCTCGGCGCGTTCTCGTTCACCATGGACGCCCTGCCCGGCACGCCGCAGATCCAGAACATCATCCCCAGCACGTTCTTCAACACCACGGCCTGGGCCGCACCGTGGCTGGGTGTGATCGGCACGATCTTCGTGTTCAGCCTCGGCATGCTGTTCCTGCAACGCCAGCGCAACAAGGCCCAGCGCGTGGGCGAAGGCTATGGCACCGAGTTGCGCAACGAGCCGGAAACCGCTGAAGACATCAAGCTGCCGAACCCCTGGATCGCCGTTTCGCCACTGCTGGCGGTAGGGCTCATGAACCTGTTGTTCACCCAGTGGATTCCCCAGTGGTATGGCAAGACCCACAGCCTCGCGCTGCCGGGCATGGCGACGCCAGTGACCAGCGACATCGCCAAGCTCACCGCGATCTGGGCGGTGCAAGCGGCGTTGCTGGTGGGCATCATCATGGTCCTGCTGTTCGGTTTCCGGGCCATTCGCAGCAAGCTGGCCGAAGGCAGCAAGAGCGCCGTGGGCGGCGCGTTGCTGGCGGCGATGAACACTGCGTCGGAATATGGCTTCGGCGCGGTCATCGCATCCTTGCCGGGTTTCCTGGTGCTGGCCGACTGGCTCAAGAGCATTCCCAACCCACTGGTCAACGAAGCAGTGACCGTCACGCTGCTGGCGGGCATCACCGGCTCCGCCTCGGGAGGCATGAGCATCGCTTTGGCAGCGATGTCCGAAACCTTTATCAACGCTGCCCACGCCGCCAACATTCCCCTGGAGGTATTGCACCGGGTGGCGGCCATGGCCAGCGGCGGCATGGACACCCTGCCGCACAACGGCGCGGTGATTACCCTGCTGGCGGTGACCGGGCTGACCCACCGCGAAGCCTATAAAGACATTTTCTGCATTACGCTGATCAAGACCCTCGCGGTCTTCGTGGTGATCGGTGTGTTCTACGCCACTGGCATTGTGTGAGGTTCCCATGACAACCACTCTTTCGGGCAAGACCGCCCTGGTCACCGGCTCTACCAGCGGCATCGGCCTGGGCATCGCCCTGAGCCTGGCCAAGGCCGGGGCCAACCTGATCCTCAACGGCTTTGGCGATGCCTCGGCGGTGATCGCCGAGGTGAAACAGTTCGGTGGCAAGGTCGGTCATCATCCGGCCGATGTCAGCGACCCGGCGCAGATCGCCGACATGCTCGCCTACGCCGAGCGCGAGTTCGGCGGCGTGGACATCCTGGTGAACAACGCCGGAATCCAGCACGTGGCCGCCGTGGAGGATTTCCCGGTGGAGCGTTGGGACTCGATCATTGCCATCAACCTGTCCTCGGTGTTCCACGCCACCCGCCTGAGCCTGCCGGGCATGCGTGCCAAGGGCTGGGGGCGGATTATCAACGTCGCCTCGGTGCACGGCCAGGTCGGCTCGGTGGGCAAGGCGGCGTATGTCGCGGCCAAGCATGGGGTGATCGGCTTGACCAAGGTGGTCGGCCTGGAAACCGCCACCAGCAACGTGACCTGCAACGCCATTTGCCCGGGCTGGGTGCTGACGCCACTGGTGCAAAAACAGATCGACGATCGCATTGCCGCCGGCGTCGATCCGCAACAGGCACAGCACGATCTATTGGCCGAGAAACAGCCGTCCCTGGAATTCGTCACCCCGCCGCAACTGGGGGAACTGGTGCTGTTCCTGTGCAGCGAAGCCGGCAGCCAGGTGCGCGGCGCGGCGTGGAATATCGATGGTGGGTGGTTGGCTCAATAAATCCCTTGCGATCCCTTGTGGCGAGGGGATTTATCCCCGACTTGTGGGAGCAAGGCTTGCCCGCGATGGCCGCTCCGCGGTTTAACAGCAAAACCGCGTTTTCGTTCATCGCGGGCAAGCCTTGCTCCCACAGATAAATCCCCTCGCCACAAGATTGGGTCGCTCTATAGTTTGCGTGTACACAAAAAAACAAGAGGCACCCCATGTCCGACATCCTCTGGCAACCCAGCCCCGAACGCATCGCCCAGTCGCGCATGAACGCCTTTCGCCAGTTCGTCAACGCGCGACATCACCTGCAACTGCACGACTACCCGGCCCTGCACGCCTGGAGCATCGACCAGCGCGAAGCCTTCTGGCAGGCCATTGTCGATTTCTTCGAGATTCGCTTTCACCAAGCGCCCGACGCGGTGTTGGTGGAAGGTTCGCAAATGCCCAGCGCCCAGTGGTTCCCTGGCGCCACACTGAACTTCGCCGAGCACCTGCTGCGCCGCCGCGATGACGCCGTCGCGGTGGTGGCGCTCGACGAAAACGGCGGCCAGGAACAACTGGCCTGGGCCGAACTCGCCACCCATGTCGCTGGCCTGCAAACAAGCCTGAAGGCCGCCGGCGTCACCCAGGGTGATCGAGTCGCCGCTTGCCTGCCCAACACCTGGCAAACCCTGGTCGGCATGCTCGCCACCACCAGCCTGGGCGCGATCTGGTCGTGCTCGTCACCGGACTTCGGTACCCAAGGCGTCATCGACCGGTTCGGCCAGATCGAACCCAAGGTGCTGATCACCTGCGCCGGTTATCGCTACGCTGGCAAGGTCATCGACCAGCAGGCCAAGGTCAATGAAATCCTCGAACGGCTACCGTCGCTGCAGCAACTGATCGTGTTGCCTTATGCGCAGCCGGACGTGCGCGTCGAGGCATTCAAGACCTCGGCCGCTGTCGCGCTGTGGAACGACTTTTATCAACGCGGTGGCGAACCGGAATTCGTCAGCGTGCCCTTCGACCACCCGCTGTACATCCTGTACTCCAGCGGCACCACCGGCGTACCGAAGTGCATCGTCCATGGCACCGGTGGCGTGCTGCTGCAACACGTCAAGGAACATGGCCTGCACGTGGACCTCGGGCCCGAGGATCGGCTGTTCTACTACACGACCTGCGGTTGGATGATGTGGAACTGGCTGGTGTCGGCCCTCGCCGTGGGCAGCACGGTGGTGCTCTACGATGGTTCGCCGTTCCACCCCGGCCCCGAGCGCTTGCTGGACCTGATCGACCAGCAGCGCATCAGCGTATTCGGCACCAGCCCCAAGTTCCTCGCTGCCCTGGAAAGCGAGGGCCTCAAGCCCCGCCAGACGCACCGTTTGGACAGTCTGAAAACCCTGCTCTCCACCGGTTCGGCGCTGGCCCCCCATAGCTACGATTACGTGTACCGCGACCTCAAGGCCGATGTCTGCCTGGCCTCGATGTCTGGTGGCACCGACATTGTGTCCTGCTTCGTCAACGGCAACCCGCTGTCGCCGGTGCGCCGGGGCGAGATGCAGGGCAAGAGCCTGGGCATGGCCGTGCAGGTCTGGAACGAGGCCGGCAACCCGGTCATTGGTGAAAAAGGTGAGTTGGTGTGCACCCGGCATTTCCCGGCGATGCCCATTGGTTTGTGGAACGACCCTCGGCAGGAAAAGCTTCGCGCCTCCTACTTCGCCCAGTTTCCCGGCGTGTGGGCCCAAGGCGACTACGCCGAGGAACTGCCCCACGGCGGTTTCCTGATCCATGGCCGCTCCGATGCCGTGCTCAACCCTGGCGGCGTGCGCATCGGCACCGCGGAAATCTATCGGCAGGTGGAAAAAGTCGAGCAAGTGCTGGACTGCGTCGCCATCGGCCAGCAATGGCAGGGCGATGTCCGGGTGGTGCTGTTCGTGCGCCTGCGCGATGGCGTGACACTGGATGAAGCCTTGGCGCAACGGATCCGCCAGGTTATCCGGGCCAACACCACACCGCGTCATGTACCGGCGAAGATCCTCGCGGTCAGTGATATTCCGCGAACCATCAGCGGCAAGGTGGTGGAGCTGGCGGTGCGCAATGTGGTGCATGGCGAGGTGGTGAAGAACACCGATGCCTTGGCCAACCCTGGGGCTTTGGAGCAGTTCCGGGATCGGCCGGAGCTTGCTACTTGAACTGAGCAGGCCTCAGACCTGTGGGGAGCAAAAACACTTGTGGGAGCAAAGCTTGCTCGCGATACAAGCAACGCGGTTTTCCAGACCTACCGCGTCATCGTTCATCGCGAGCAAGCTTTGCTCCCACAGGTTTTGCTCTCACAGGCTTTGCTCCCACAATGGCTACTCCAATAGGTGTTCAGTCCATAAGCCCCCACTTACCCGCCGCCGGATCGGCCGGTGGCACCGCCCCCGACTCGCTATGCAACTTCAACCGCAACCGCAGGTTGTTCGCCGAGTCGGCATTCTTCAGCGCTTCTTCCTCATCGATGGCACCTTCGACCACCAGGTTGAACAACGCGTGATCAAAGGTTTGCATCCCCAGTTCCTCTGACTTCTCCATGATGCCCTTGAGCTCGCCGAGCTCGTTGCGCCGGATCAGGTCGGCCACCGTCGGCGAGCCCAGCATGACCTCCACCGCCGCTCGTCGCTGGCCGGTGCGGGTACGCACCAGGCGCTGGGAGACGAACGCCTTGAGGTTGTTGCCCAGGTCAATGAGCAACTGCGGCCGGCGTTCTTCCGGAAAGAAATTGATCACCCGGTCCAGGGCCTGGTTGGCGTTATGGGCATGCAAGGTGGAAATCACCAGGTGCCCGGTGTCGGCAAACGCCAAGGCATGCTCCATGGTTTCCCGGTCGCGGATTTCGCCGATCAGCACCACGTCCGGCGCCTGGCGCAGGGTGTTTTTCAGGGCTGCATGGAAACTGCGGGTGTCGACACCGACTTCCCGTTGATTGATGATGGATTTCTTGTGCCGATGGATATACTCCACCGGGTCCTCGATGGTGATGATGTGGCCGCTGCTGTTGCGATTGCGGTAATCGATCAGCGCCGCCAGGGAGGTCGACTTGCCCGAGCCTGTCGCACCGACGAACAGCATCAGCCCCTGTTTCTGCATGATGGTGTCTAAAAGCACTCGAGGCAGTTTCAGGTCTTCGAAGCGCGGGATGTCCAGCTTGACGTTGCGAATCACCATGGACACGTCATTGCGCTGCTTGAAGATATTGACCCGGAACCGCCCGACACCGGCCAGGGAGATCGCCAGGTTCATTTCCAACTCCCGATCGAACTCAAGGCGCTGTTCGGCGTCCATCAGAGACTCGGCGAGCCTGGCAATGTCGCCGACCTTGAACGCCTCGTTACCCAAGGGCTTGATCACCCCCTCGAAGCGCGCGCACGGTGGCGCACCCGTGGACATGTAAAGGTCGGAACCATTCTGGCTCGCCAGGATTCGCAACAACGGATCGATTTCCATGGACTGAAACTTCCGCGAGACATCAATGAAACAAGCTGAGCCGAACATGAACCCCTTCAGACCCACCCGCATGTACCCTCTTCTGAGGATAGTCGACGCCGTGGCACAGACACGACAGCCAGGGGTCGCCTGATGAACGCGACACCCGCCGGCAGCGATACACAGCGCCTGATCAGCCAGATGGACTGGGCCCTGACCCCGCTGGGCGCTGCCCAGAACTGGCCCCAGAGCCTGCGCACCGCCGTGGACATCATGCTCCATTCGCCCATGGCGATGGCCTTGCTGTGGGGACCGCAGCTGTCCCATCTCTACAACGACGCCTTCGGCCGACTGGCCGGTGACAAGCACCCCCGGGCATTCGGCCGACCGACCCATACAGCATGGCCCGAACTCAAGAGTACGACCGAAGGGATTTATCACCGTGTGTTGCAAGGCCAGACACACTCCTGCCGCGACCAGCAATGGCGCGTGCCCTTCGCCGGCCGTCTCTGTGATGTCTGGCTGGACCTGACCTACAGCCCGGTGCGTGACGAAAGCGGCAGCGTCGCCGGCATCCTGGTCACCGCCATCGAGACCAGCGAACGACGCCGCCTGGCCATGGAGTTCGAACGCCGCTCCGAGGCCAGCCTCAAGGCCCAACATGAAAGCGAAGAGCGCCTGCAACTGGCCCTGGCCGCCGCCGACGCGCTGGGCACCTGGGACTGGGACATCAGCGAAGACCGCTTTATTGCCGATGCGCACTTCGCCCTGTTGCATGGCGTCGACCCCAGCCTGTCCCGCCAGTTGCCCATCAGTGCCTACCTCGAAGGCGTGCACCCCGAGGACCGGGCGATGGTTGCCCGCAGCATCAAGCACTGCATCACCCACGGCACCGAATACGCCGAGGAGTACCGACTGCTGCAGCCCGACGATGAGTTGCGCTGGGTATACGTGCGCGGCCGTTGCTACAAGGATCGCCACGGCCGGCCCAAGCGTTTTCTTGGCGCGGCGCTGGACCTGACCGAACGCAAGCGCACCGAGCAAGCCCTGCGCCAGAGCCAGACCGAGCTGCAGCTGATCATCAATGCGATGCCGATCCTCATCAGCTACGTGGACCGCGAAGAGCGTTTCCGGCTGAACAATAGCGCTTACCTGGACTGGTACGGCCTGACCCCGCAGGAACTCTACGGCAAGACCATCCGCGAAGTGCTCGGTGAAGAGGCCTATGCCGCCCGCGCCCAACAGATCGCCGATGCCCTGGCCGGCAAGCCGTGCAGCTTCACCGTGCAGATGGACCATCGCGACGGGCGCCCGCGCCATTCGCTGATCAACTACCTGCCTCGCCATGGGGCGGACGGTGCGGTGAACGGTTTCTACATCTTCGTGATCGACGAAACCGAGAGCCGGAAAACCGAGGAGGCCCTGCGCAACCTCAACGAAACACTGGAAGAACGCGTCATCGCCCGTACCCAGCAACTGGCCGAAGCCAATCACCGGCTGCAAAGCGAGATGTTCGAACGCGAGCGCGCGGAGGAAGCCCTGCGCCATGCGCAGAAAATGGAAGCCGTGGGCCAGCTCACGGGCGGCATTGCCCATGACTTCAACAATATGCTCACCGGCATCCTCGGCAGCCTCGACCTGATGCAACGCTACATCGCCGCTGGCCGCACTGACGAGATCGGGCGCTTCACCGAAGCGGCGGTGTCCTCGGCCAACCGCGCCGCGGCCCTGACCCATCGGCTGCTGGCTTTTTCCCGACGCCAGTCCCTGGACCGCAAACCGCTGGACGCCAACGAGCTGGTGCACTCGCTCGAAGACCTGTTGAGCCGCACCACTGGCGATCACATCGTGCTGCGGCTGCAACTGGCCAGCGAGCTGTGGCCGGTCAACACCGACGCCAGCCAGTTGGAAAACGCCCTGCTCAACCTGGTGATCAACGCCCGCGATGCCATGCCCGAGGGCGGCGAACTGATCGTCGAAACCGCCAATGTCTATCTCGACGCTACGGACATCAACACCCTGGAGCCGGTCAAGGCCGGGGATTACGTGATGATCGCCGTCAGCGACAACGGCAGCGGCATGACCCCCGCCGTGCTGGCCAAGGCTTTCGATCCGTTCTTCACCACCAAGCCCATCGGCCAGGGCACCGGCCTGGGCTTGTCGATGATCTACGGCTTTGCCCAGCAGTCGGGTGGGCACCTCAACCTCGACAGTGTGCCGGGCCAAGGCACGCGGGTGCAGTTGTACCTGCCGCGCTTGCACGTTTCGCCGACCCAACCACCCGAGACGCCCGAGACGGTCGTCGTACCGCCGGCCATCGCCGGGGAGACCGTGTTGCTGGTGGAGGATGAACCCGCCGTGCGCATGCTGGTGCTCGACCTGTTGCAGGCCTTGGGCTACACCGCTCTCGAAGCCCGGGACGCCGTGACCGCGCTTCCCGTGCTGGAATCGGACCAGCGCATCGACCTGCTGGTGACCGATGTCGGGCTACCGGGCATGAATGGCCGGCAACTGGCGGAAATCGCCCGCCAGCACCGCCCGGGGTTGAAAGTGCTGTTCATGACCGGCTACGCGCAGAAAGCCGCCGAACGCCAGGGATTCCTCGACCAGGGCATGGACATGGTCGCCAAGCCCTTCACCCTCGATCTGCTGGCCCACAAGATTCGGACGATGATCAACCATGGCAACTGACTTGAGGCATAATCGCCGCCCCGTCGCACCGTTCAGGTCACCGCAGCAATGAAAGCCCAAGCCCGCCATATCCTGGTGAAAACCGCCGAAGAAGCCGAACAGCTCAAGCAACGCATCGCCAAGGGCGAAGCTTTCGACGTGCTGGCCAAGAAATACTCCACCTGCCCTTCGGGCAAACGCGGCGGCGATTTGGGTGAAGTCAGGCCGGGGCAGATGGTCGGCGTGATCGATGCGGTGATTTTCAAGAAACCGCTGCGGGTGGTGCATGGGCCGATCAAGAGCAAGTTCGGGTATCACTTGGTGCAGGTTTTTTATCGCGATTGAAGCGATTCCGGACTGCCAACCGGCCCTTGTGGCGAGGGAGCTTGCTCCCGCTCGGCTGCGCAGCAGTCGCAAAAATGGGCCTGCTGCGCAGGCCAGCGGGAGCAAGCTCCCTCGCCACAAGGGCATAGCCTGATTTCCAGGGAGATGTCAGTCCTTGGGCATCAACGCCCCCGGCACCTGGATCACCCGGCTCGCCAACCGATGCCCCGCCTCGGCCGCCTCCGCCGGGCTACCGCCCAGCAAACGACTCGCCAGGTACGCGGCGCTGAAGGAATCCCCCGCCGCCGTGGTGTCCACGACGCGCTCGACCCGCAAGGCAGGAACTTCATAAGACTGGCCGTCGCAACGAATCAGGCAGGCCTCGGCACCGCGCTTGAGCACCACCTCGGGCGTGCCGAGCTGCGCATAGGCGGCGAACACCGCCTCACTGTCGGCATGACCGAACAATGCCTGTTCATCCTCTACGGTCAGCAGCGCCAGTTCCACATAGGGCAAGACGCTGCGATACGCCACCCGCGCCGCTTCGATCGACGCCCAGAGCCGGGGCCGGAAGTTATTGTCGAACACCACCAGCGCCCCGCGCCGACGCGCTTCGACCAGGGTTTCGATGAGTTTGCCACGCCCCTGCTCGCCGAGCACCGCCAGGGTCACGCCGCTGAAATACAGCACATCGTAATCCAGTAACGCGGCCAGGATCGGCCCGGCGGCCGGGGTGGTAAAACAATCGCGCACCGCCGCCTCGTTGCGCCAATACAGGAATCGCCGCTCCCCCGCCGCGTCAGTCTGGATGCAATACAAACCCGGCAGGCGTCCAGGCAAGCGCTGGACCCGTTGCAGCCCGATGTTCTCGGCGGCCCAGTTTTCACACATGGCATCGCTGAAACTGTCGTCGCCCAAGGCGGTGACATAATCCACCGCGCCCCTGTCGCCCAAGGCGCGGGACAGGTACACCGCCGTGTTCAGGGTGTCGCCACCGAAGCTTTGCAGCAGGCTGCCGTCGGCGCGTTGTTGCAGTTCGATCATGCATTCGCCGATCAGGGCGATGCGGGGTTTGGGGTTGCTCATGGATGATCCTGGATTTGGTGGTGTCTGGCAGGCTGCTATCGCGAGCAAGCCTTGCTCCCACAGGGGATCTTGGGTAAACACCCATTTTGTGTTCACAGTCGATCAATGTGGGAGCAAGGCTTGCCCGCGATAGCCGCAACTCGGTTCAAAGGCTAGAAACAAGTCTCCATGCTCTCCACCACCCGCAACTGCTCATCCACCAGGCACCCCACCCGCCACTTGTCGAACGTCAGGCACGGATGTGAAGTACCGAACGAGATGATGTCCCCGACCCGCAACTCAACCCCCACCGCTACCGTCATGAACGCATGCTGGTCCATCACCGCCGTCACCTTGCAGCCACTCACATCATCACCCACCAGCGTGTCCGATCCGGGCTGGTAGCGCTTGAGCGGCACCGGCAAGCCAGCGTCGTAGGCCACGTCGCGCTTGCCCAGGGCGATCACCGCGAAGCCCGGCTCCGGCAGCGATTGCACGTGGGCCCAGACTTCCAGCGCCGGGCGCAGGCCTTCGTGCAAATCGCTGCGACGCTCCAGCACGCAGCACTGGGCCTCTTTGTAGATGCCATGGTCATGGGCCACGTAGCTGCCAGGGCGCAGCACGCTGAGGAACCGTCCGTGGGCATTCTGGGCTTCGAAGGATTCGGCGATCAGGTCGTACCAGGCCGACCCCGAGGCGGTGATGATCGGTTTGTCGATGGCAAACGCGCCGTTGTCCTGCAACTGCACCGCCAACCGCACCAGGGACGCCGCGAACGCACGAATGCCACTGATGGCGTGGTCACCGTGGATCACCCCTTCGTAGCCTTCGATGCCGGTCAACGCCAACGCCGGTTGCGCCTGGATCGCCTCGGCCAGGGCCAACACCTCGGCTTCGGTCCGGCAGCCACAACGCCCGCCGACCACGCCGTACTCGATCATCACATTGAGCCGTACGCCGCGAGAGGCGAAGTAAGCGCCCAGGTCAGCGACGTTGTCCGGATGATCGACCAGGCAGTGGAATTCGAACGCCGGGTCGGCGAGCAAATCGGCAATCAGCGCCATGTTCGGCGTGCCCACCAATTGGTTGGCCATCAACACCCGGCGCACGCCATGGGCGTAAGCGGCACGGGTCTGCACGGCGCTGGCGAGGGTCAGGCCCCAGGCGCCGGCCTCCAGTTGCCGGCGAAACAGCGCGGGGGTCATGCTGGTCTTGCCGTGGGGCGCCAGCTCGGCACCGCTGCGGGTGACGAAATCTTGCATCCAGCGGATGTTGTGCTCCAGCGCCGCGCGATGCAGTACCAGCGCCGGCAGGCTGACGTCCCGTAGCAGGTGGGCGCCGACGGTGGCGGCGCCCTTTTCGACGCCGGCATTAAGGATGGCGGAAGGCATGTTCGAACTCCTCGCACACGGCCGCTAGTGCCGTTGCTGTCTATTCATTGATACGACGGGCCAGGTGGTTGGCGCTTTCGATCAGCACCCGGCGGTAGTCGGCGTAATTGTTCTTCGCGTCGGCCCGTGGGGCGACGATGCACAGGGTGGCGATGGCCACGCCATTCGGGTCTTTGACCGGTGCGGCGAAGCAGTGGGTGAAGGTGTCGGCGACACTGTCGAAGGAGAAAAAACCATCGAGGCCGGCCTGGCGGATTTCCTTGAGGAATTGCTCCAGGGGCAGGCGCTCGCCGTCCGGCAAAATGAAGTCGTCAGGGTCGATCAGGTCGACGATCTGCTGGTCACTCAGATGCGCCAGCAGCAGGCGCCCGGACGCCGTCCACGGGATCGGCGCGTTTTCCCCGATGTCCGAGGAAATGCGAAAATGCCGCTCGCCTTCCTTCATCAGCGCGACGGTGTATTTGCGCCCGTTGAGCAGGCACATCTGCGCCGTTTCCCGGGTCTGGCGCACGATCTCCTGCAAGGCATGGTCAGCCTCGCGGCTCAGGTCGAAATGCCGCAGGTGCGCCTGCCCGAGAAAGTACAACTGGCGGCCCAGGTAGACATGGCCGTCCTTGCCCACCGGCTCGAGGATGCGCCGCTCCAGCAGCGACGCCACCAGTTCATAGACCGTGGACTTGGGGCTGCCGATGCCGCTGGCAATATCGTTCGGGCGCAGCGGCTGGCCGATTTCCTTGAGGAAGTCGAGGATATCGAACGCCCGATCCAATCCCCGGGCCCGGCGTTTGATGGTGTCTTCGGTCATGTCTTTGGTTCCTGAAGTTTCACTCATAGTCGCATGTATCTTTATTGTGGCGAGGGAGCTTGCTCCCGCTCGGCTGCGCAGCAGTCGCAAAAAGATGGGCCTGCTGCACAGGCCAGCGGGAGCAAGCTCCCTCGCCACAGAAGCGAATTCGCCAGAATATCTTGTTCAGCCTTTTTTCTTGTAGGCGACGCAGTCGATCTCGACCTTGCAATCGACCATCATGCTCGCCTGCACGCAGGCCCTGGCCGGGGCGTGTTCCGGGCTGAAGTACTCGCCGAAGACCTTGTTGAAACTCCAGAAATCCCGCGGGTCTTCCAGCCACACGCCGCAGCGCACCACATCTTCCAGGCCGTATCCGGCCTCTTCGAGAATGGCGACCAGGTTCTTCATGGTCTGGTGGGTCTGCTCGACGATCCCGCCGACAATGATCTCGCCGTTCACCGCCGGCACCTGGCCGGACACGTGCAGCCAGCCATCGGCTTCCACGGCGCGGGCGAATGGCCGAGGCTGACCGCCACCTGCGGTGCTGCCGGTGCCGTAGCGCGTAATGCTCATGGGTTATCTCCTTTCTTGAATCGATTGAAAGCTGAATGGATTAAAAACGCGTGTTCTTGAGAAATTCCGCCAGGCGTGGCGACTGTGGCCGTTCGAACAATTCCTTCGGCGGCCCCTGTTCTTCGATGCGGCCCTGGTTCATGAACACAATCTTGTCGGAGACCTCGAAGGCGAAGCGCATTTCGTGGGTCACCAGCAGCATGGTCATGCCGTCTTCGGCCAGGCCCTTGATCACGTTCAGCACTTCGCCGACCAGTTCCGGGTCCAGGGCCGAAGTCACTTCGTCGAACAACATCAGGCTGGGGTTCATGGCAATCGCCCGGGCAATCGCCACGCGCTGCTGCTGGCCGCCGGACAACTGGCCGGGAAAGTGATCGCGCCGCTCCAACAAGCCCACCCGCTCCAGCCATTTCTCGGCCAGGGCCACCGCCTCGTCCTTGGGCAGTTTTTTCACTTTGAGCAGGCCCAGGGTGACGTTCTGCAACGCGGTCAAATGCGGGAACAGGTTGAATTGCTGGAAGGCCATGCCGGTCATGGCCCGGTGCCGGGCGATGACTTTCTCGGCGTGGCGCACACGCTTGCCGTCGATGTCGTCGTAACCGATGGACTCGCCGTCAAGCATGATCTGCCCGCCCTGGAATTCTTCCAGCATGTTGACGCAGCGCAGCAGCGTGGTCTTGCCCGAACCGCTGGAGCCGATCAACGTGACCACGTTGCCGCGCTGCATACTCAGGTCCACGCCCTTGAGCACTTCCAACGGGCCGTATTGTTTGCGCAGGCCGCGAATGTCCAGCAGCGGCTGGGTGTTGGATAAGTTCGTATTGGAAAGAGTCGAGACGTCAGTCATGGCAAGGCCACCCGCTTTTCAATGTGTCGCCCGAGCAATTCGATGGCGTAATTGATGATGAAAAAGAGAAACCCGGCGAACAGGTAAAACTCCAGGGTCATGAAGGTCCGAGCGATGATCTGCTGGGTGCTGAGCAGCAGTTCGGCGACGCCGATCACCGACAGCAGGGTCGAGGCCTTGACGATCTCGGTGGAGGAATTGACCCAGGTCGGCAAGATCTGCCGCAAGGCCTGGGGCAACAGCACATAACCCAGCGCTTGGAAAAAGGTCAGGCCGATGGCCTGGCTCGCTTCCATCTGCCCGCGGGGCAATGCCTGCAAGGCCCCGCGCACGATCTCGGCGACGTGGGAACCACAAAACAGCGTCAGCCCCAGGACCCCGGCCTGGAACGCGCCGATCTGCCAGCCCAGGGCCGGGGCCATGTAGAAGCAGGCCAGCACCAGCACGAACACCGGCGTGCCGCGAATCAGGTCGACATAGAAGCGAAACGGCGCGCGCATCCAGGTCCGGCCATAGGTCAGCACCAGGCCGGCGACCAGGCCGATCAACGTGCCCAACACAATCGCCAGCAGCGAACACTGCACACTGGTCAGGAAGCCGGCCCACAGGGTGTCCCGGGCAACCCATAACTCATGCAACCAACTGGGTGATTCGTACATGGGAACTCCTAACGGCGGATCGCCAGGCGCTGCTCGAAATACCGCAGCAGCATGGCAATGAGGTAACAGGCCGCGACATACAGGGCCGTGGTCACCAGCCAGGTTTCGATCACCCGGTAGCTCTCCACGTTGATCTTGCGGGCGTAATAGGTCAGCTCCGGCACGGCAATCGCCGCCGCCAGGGAGGTGTCCTTGAACAGCGAAATGAAGTTGTTCGACAAGGCCGGCAACACGTTGCGCAGCATCACCGGCACGGTGACGTAGGCCTTCACCTGCCACTCGCCAAGGCCGATGGCCAGCCCGGCTTCACGCTGTCCCTTGTGAATGCTCAACAGTCCGCCGCGAAACACTTCGGTCAGGTAGGCCCCGGCGTACAGCGAGAGGGTGATGACGAACGACGGCAGCTTGTCCAGGCGGATGCCCAGGCTCGGCAAGGCGAAGTAGATCAGCAGGATCAACACCAGGATCGGCGTATTGCGGATCACCGTGACATACACCGACGCCAGCACCCGCAAGACCCGGTGTTTGCTCAGCAGCGCGAACGCCATCGCCAGGCCGATCACGCAACCGATGGCGATCGACACCAGCGCCAGGGAAAGCCCCAGGCCCAGCCCCGCCAGCAGGGTGTCGAAATCGCGCCAGACGGCGGCAAAGTTCAACTGATAATTCATGGTCGGCAGTACCTTCGACGGAGCGCCCGCAAGTGACGCCCCGGGCTCACAGGGTCATTTGAATTCAACGGGGAAACCGATCGCCGGCGACGGCAGCTCGACACCGAACCACTGCTTGAAGGACGCCGCATAGGTGGGGAATTCCACGCCGGTCATCGCTTCATGCAAGGTGGTGTTGACGAAGTTCAGCCAGTCCTGGTCGCCGCGCTTGACCGCACAGGCGTAGGTTTGCGGGCTCCAGGCGTAGGTCGGGCTGCGGTAGCGGCCAGGGTTCTGCACCATCAGGTATTTGACCGAGGACTGGTCGGTGGCGGCGGCATCGGCGCGGCCGGAGTTCACCGCCTGGTACATCAGGTCGACGCTGTCGTACTGGTCGACCTTGGCCTTGGGCAGCGCCTGGTGCACCAGCTCCTCGGCGTAGACATTCTGCAGCACCGCCACGGTGACGCCGTCGCCGGCGGCCTTGAGGTCTTCGATTTCCTTGTACTTGCTGTTGGCCGGCAGCAGCAGGCCCACGCCTTCGCGGTAGTACGGCAGGGTGAACGCCACTTGCTGGGCGCGGCTGGCGGTGACGGTGATGAACTGGCAGCTCATGTCGACCTTGTCGGTCAACAGGTTGGGAATGCGCGCATCGGAAGACTGCACCACGAACTCGACTTTCTCCGGGTCGTTGAACAGACCCTTGGCGACCATCCGCGCAATATCGATATCAAAGCCCTGCAACTTGCCATCCGCTCCCTGGAAGTGCCACGGGGCATTGGTACTGCCCGTGCCCACGATCAATTTCCCCCGCTGCAGCACGCTGTCGAGCTTGCTGTCGGCCGCCTGAGCGACCCCCATGGCAGCCGTCATGGCCGCGAAGAGAAAAACACACGCTTTGAACAAGGAAGGTCGGCGTTGCATGGCAAGCACTCCTGAGTGAGTTTATTCCGCTATACCGGAACACAGTATGTAACAACGGAATAGACAGCAGAAAGTGTGCCACAGGCTTGCAGCGCGTAGGTGAGGAAAATGGAAAGTGAATGAAATCAGGGATATGGGAAAAACAGGCGCCAGGACAGTGGCATCTGCGTGCGAACACTGTTGCTACCGTTGGCCACGACGCACGGGTAACAAGGCCCCAAGCCGGGTACTCGGCGCACCGAAACGGAGCCACTGTGGAATGTGTAAATGGATAGCCTGTGGGAGCGAGCTTGCTCGCGATGGCGGTACATCAGTCAATATCGATGGCGACTGACCTGACGCTATCGCGAGCAAGCTCGCTCCCACAAGGGTTCGGCGGCGTACCTGGGCTATTTGCGCTTGTAGCTCTTGCTGCCGCCAGGTGTGAGGCAATAGACCCCACCTCGAGGCCCGACGCAGTAATTGCCACTGCCGCACTGGCAACCGTCGGCGGACTTGAGCAACGACTGCGGCCGGGCCTCGTTCCGGAGGCCCAGCTCAGCGGAACAGGACTTCTTCGAAGCACTGATGGAGCCGTCGTTGCACAGGAAGGTATCGCCGTCACACCCGGCAATCCCGCCCTTGCGCCCGGAACACGGTTGGTTGGCGGCGAGGGCTGAAGTACACAGCACCAACAACAGGGTCGTGACGCAGATGCGAAGTAAAGCAGACGTTCCGTGACAGAGATTCATGACAGCTTCCAGGCTGATAGATGGCCCTATGCTAGCACCGGATAATCTACCGCACCTAACGCCCGCAAAACCTCACCCTGGATAACATCCCGCTGACGGGGAAACATGGCTATTTTACCGCTTGGCAGCCTCGTCATACACTTGGCCGCGCTCGCGTTTACCTACTGCGATCACCGTAACAACCAGCAAGTCATCTACTACCCGATAAACCAATCGATAGCCGGCGTTACGCAACTTGATTTTATAGGCATTGCCCAACCCGTGCAGTCGGTCTGCCTGGACATGCGGATTTACCAGTCGCTCCTCAAGCTTTTTCTTGAATTGCTCCTTGAGTGTTGCTCCCAGCTTTTGCCATTCCTTCCATGCTTTATCGGAAAACTCCAACTCATAGGTCATCAAGAGAAACCTTGATCGTTGGATCATTTTCACGCTCGCGGCAGAGAGCGACCAACTCCATGTCCTCAAGCCGATCCATCATGGCTTCATATTCCCGAGCGGGGACGCAATAAAAAGCCGGCTCGTTGCGGTTGAGGATCGCTACCGATAATCCTCCCCCGGCAGCGACAGTGCCCATCGGATTTTTCTTAAGCTCGGAAATGCTGGCTACAACCTGAGAAAGCACGATATGTGTCATGAGATGAGTCCTTAAGCACTCTTAATAGCGCTAAAAGTAGCACTCTAAAACATCTCTTACCACTGCTCAGCGCCCGCAAAACCTCACCCTGGACAACATCCGCAAATCCCCCTCGCGGTAATAGTCATCACTCCAGCTGTCATCCACCGCCAGTGGCTTGACCTGTTTGAGGGCGAGTTTTTTTGCGAAGTAGCGAAAGCGGTAATGTTCATAGAAACGCAGCAACTCCAGCCCGTAGCGGTCGGCCAGGTCGGTGTTGCCCTGGATGATCAGGTAATTCTCGTCGTTGCCGCAGCTGGCCGCGGCGCTCAGGTTGTGGCTGCCGCTGATGATGGTCGGCGTATCGCTGGTGAAGTCGGTGACGATGGCTTTGGTGTGCACCAGCAGGTTGCCCTTCTGGCCTTTCATGTTTTCCTTGAGCCAACCTTCCAGGCCAGTGTTGAGCAGCGCGGTGGCGGCGAATTCGGCGGTGCGGTCGGCGTGAAAGCCGGTGATGCGGCTCTTGGTGTTTTGCAGGCCGTAGCGCAACACGTCGTCATTGGGCTGGCCGAGCACGGCGTCGAGAATGCGCTCGGGCAAGACGAATGCGGTGACGAACAACAGGTCCTTTCGCGCGCCCTTGATGATGTCGACGAAGCGATCCAGATCGCCCTCCCCGGTGCGCGGCGAGAACCCGGCGAACAACGCTTCTTGTGGAGCCATGGCATTGTTGTCGGTCAGCCACTGGCGAGTGGCATCGACGTCCTGGGGCTCGGCCCAGATTTGCTCGAACACCTGGAAGTAGCTGCCGCTCACCCGAGGGTCGTCCAGTACATGAACGACGTTGGCCTGGCGGTAGACACCGTTGGCGGTGAAGTTGGTGCTGCCACACAGCACCGCCTCCGGTTGCAATGAACCGTTACCGTCCACCTTGCTCAGCACAATGAACTTGTCGTGGAAAATGTTATGGGTGACTCGTCCGCGCTTGTTGGCTGCTGGCATTTTCTCCAGGCTGGCTTCATTGCGCGCCGTGGTGTCGTCGCCTGGCTCGGCGTGATACAGCACGCGCACCTGGGCGCCGCGAGCATGAGCGGCGGTCACCGCGTCGACGATCACCGGCAGTTCGTATTCATAGATGGCGACATCCAGCGCCCAGTTGGCATCCAGCGCCCGATCGATAAAACCGGTCAGGCGTCCCAGCAGGCCATTCTCCAGCCAGCGACGCGGGGCGTCGGGCCAGTCATCGATGGACAGGTGCTTGTTGGCGCCGATCAGCGCGTCCACTTCAGGAAACTTGCGCTGGAACGCCTGGCTGGCGGCCACGGCACGGTTGAAAATCACCCGCTGGTTGGCCGGCTGCCCGTCGTCGCTGGTGACGGTGACGGCCAGGGATTCGCCCAACTGCGGTGCATCGGGGCTGCCGTAGGCCAGGTGCACGCGGTAGTGGATCGTCACGCCAGGGTTGACCGCGTAGTCGGCCCAGCGAAATTTCTGCAAGGGGGCCTTGTCGCTGGGGGTGGCGTGGAACTGGGGAAAGGTGTGGGCCTTGTCGGGGAAGGTCAGGCTGTTGAACAGGAACAGCCAGGGCTTCTCACCCTGCTGCTTCTCGATGGCAAAGCCCAGCAGCCCTTTGCGCCGGGATTCCGCCAGGTCCATGGCGAGCAGCACGCCGTTGGTGCCGGCATAGGCCTTGACCCGAAAATCGTCCTGGGCGTTGGTGACGAGTACGCGCATGGTTCACTCCTGTGAGGGGGCTGCCTGAGCATAGTGCAGTGATGCGGGTCAGGTGGTCAGATCAGGGGTCGAGGTGATGCTGATCGCGAGCAAGCTCGCTCCCACAGGGGGGCCGTGGTGTTCATCAGTTATGTGTGCACAACGAAAGCAAATGTGGGAGCGAGCTTGCTCGCGATGAGGCCTTCACAGCCAAAGAGCATTTCAAGTGGTTTCATCGATATGCCGATACTCCGCCTGCAACTGTCCCGCCAACTGCCGGGCCCGGCCCAGGCGGATCGGGCCTCTCTCGATGTCGATCAACAGGCATGGACAATCGAGGAGCGGCAGTGAAAGCCCCTCCTTGACTCGTCCGTCAGTCATCACCAAGACCCGTTGCTGCTCCGCCGGGTAGCGCTTGCGTCGCGCCACCAGCCAGCGCCCGGCCTCGTTCAGCGCCGCCAGCAACGGCGTTCCGCCACCGGCACCCAGCCCATCGAGCCAGTCGCGCAGGCCGGCCGAGGCCTTGAGACCTTGCACCTGCCAATGGGGAAGCGTGCCGCTGGCCGTCAACAGCGCCAGGCGGGCGCGTTGTCGGTAGGCGTCGTCGAACAGTTGCGCCAGCAGGCCCTTGCCGTCACTCAAGGCACGATGACGACGGGTCGAGGCTGACGCATCGACGATGACCAGCCACAACTCATGGGACGAACGCTGGCGACTGTGAAAGCGCAGGTCTTCGTACAGACGTGGCCGACCATTGAGCAAGGTCCCCGGCCAGTTCACCGCACCGCAGGCCGCCGCTTTGCTGCGGCCCTGGCGGCCCTGGTCGAGCCGTCCTGCACGGGGTCTGGCATTCGCCCCCGCTGGCGAACGAGGGCGAATGCCTAGGGCTTTTTTGGCCAGCTCGGCACGTCACGCCGGGCACCGGTCGGCAATGCCCGGGCCGGCAGATCGCCCCACTGGCCCTGGCCTTCGTTGGGTTCAGTGGTTTTTTCCGCGCCGGTCGGCGCCTGGGACGGTGCCGGTGCCGGTGCCGAATGCCCACGCCGCCGGTGCCGCAAGGCAAACTCGGCGACCGCATCGATGTCTTCATCGGCAATTGCAGCAGCCCCGCGCCAGGCGGCATGGGCCCGGGCCGCCCGCAGCCAGACCAGGTCGGCGCGCAAGCCATCGACCCCGGCGGCAAAACAGCGCTCGGTGATCTGCGCCAGCGCCGCGTCATCCAGGGCGATCCCGGCCAAGCGGTCGCGCGCCTGTTGGCAACGGTCACGCAACTGCTGCTGGGCCGTCTCCCACGCCACGCAGAACGCCAGCGGATCGCTGTCGAAATCCAGCCGCCGCCGGATGATCTGGCCGCGTTCAGTCGGTGCAGTGTGACCGTCGAGGGCGACGTTCAAGCCAAACCGGTCGAGCAACTGCGGGCGCAGCTCCCCCTCCTCCGGGTTCATGGTGCCGATCAGCACAAAGCGCGCCGGATGCCGATGGGAAATGCCGTCGCGCTCGATGAGGTTAGTGCCGCTGGCGGCCACATCGAGCAGCAAGTCCACCAGGTGATCGGGCAGCAGGTTCACTTCGTCGACGTACAGCACGCCACCGTCAGCCTTGGCCAACACGCCGGGAGAAAACTGCGCGCGCCCTTCCCCCAGCGCTGCGTCCAGGTCCAGGGTGCCCACCAGCCGCTCTTCGGTAGCACCGAGGGGCAAGGTGACGAACTGACCGCTGGCCAGCAGGTCCGCCAACCCCCGGGCCAACGTGGACTTGGCCATGCCCCGCGGCCCTTCGATCAGCACACCGCCGATTTTCGGATCGATCGCGGCCAGGCACAGGGCCAGTTTCAGAGCATCGGCACCGACCACGGCGCAGAGCGGGAAATGCGGGGTGTGGGTCATATCTAATTCTCAAGGGTGGTCGGTAACGTCAATGTCAAAAGGGGACTTGTGGGAGCAAGGCTTGCCCGCGATGAACGAAAACGCGGTTTAGCTGCTAAACCGCGGCGCGACCATCGCGGGCAAGCCTTGCTCCCACAGGGTGGAGATAAATCCCTTTGCCACAGGTCAACCCATCACAGGGATTGTGTCTCGCCTGCTCAGTAGGCATGTCAGCCATCTTCTTCGATGTCCAACAACAAATTTTCCAACGCCTCGCGATACTCGCCTGGATCCTGCCACATCCCCCGCTGCTGCGCTTCGAGCATGCGCTCGGTCATGTCCCGCAGGGCGTCGGGGTTGTGCTGGCGGACGAAATCCCGGGTATCCGGGTCGAGCAGGTAGGCATCGGCCAGCAAGGCGTACTGGTGATCGTCGATCAACCGGGTGGTGGCGTCGAAGGCAAACAGGTTGTCCACCGTCGCCGCCAGTTCGAACGCGCCTTTATAGCCGTGACGCTTCACGCCGTCGATCCACTTCGGATTCGCTGCGCGAGAACGGATGACGCGGTTGAGCTCTTCTTTCAGGGTGCGGATCCTGGGCAAGTCTGGCTGGCTGTGATCGCCATGGTAACTGGCCGCCGCATCACCACTGAGGGTCTCGACCGCCGCCAGCATGCCGCCCTGGAACTGGTAGTAATCGTTGGAATCGAGCAGGTCGTGCTCGCGGTTGTCCTGGTTCTGCAACACCGCCTGAACCTGGCTCAAGCGCCGGGAGAACGACTCCCGGGCGGCCGTGCCTTCATCGCTGGCGCCGTAGGCGTAACCGCCCCAATTCAGGTACACCTCGGCCAGATCCTCGCGGCTCTGCCACAAGCGCCCGTCAATCGCGCCCTGCACGCCCGCGCCATAGGCACCGGGCTTGGCGCCGAAGATCCGCCAGCCGGCCTGGCGCGCCGCGGCGTCCGGCTCAAGACCCGATGCCAGCAAGGCTTCGCGCTCACTGCGCACCTTGGCCGCCAAGGGATTCAGGTCGTCCGGCTCATCGAGGGCGGCGACGGCCTGCACGGCAGCATCGAACAAGCGGATCAGGTTGGCAAAGGCGTCACGGAAGAAGCCGGACACGCGCAGTGTGACATCGACCCGAGGCCGGTCCAGCAGGCTCAACGGCAGGATCTCGAAGTCATCGACCCGTTGGCTACCCGTGGCCCACACCGGACGTACGCCCATCAACGCCATGGCCTGGGCGATGTCGTCACCGCCGGTGCGCATGGTCGCGGTGCCCCACACCGACAGGCCGAGCTGACGCAGGTGGTCACCGTGGTCCTGCAAATGCCGCTCAAGGATCAGGTTCGCCGATTGGAAACCGATGCGCCACGCCGTGGTGGTGGGCAGGTTGCGCACGTCCACCGAGAAGAAGTTGCGCCCGGTGGGCAACACATCGAGGCGCCCGCGGCTCGGTGCGCCGCTGGGTCCGGCCGGCACGAAGCGCCCGCTCAAGGCATCGAGCAGGCCGCGCATTTCCGCCGGGCCGCAAGCGTCCAGGCGCGGGGCCACGACGGATCGCAGGTTTTCAATGATGCTGCCCACCAGCTCCCAGCCTGGCGCGTCGAGCTGCTCCACCGCACCGTCCAGCGCCTGCTCGATCAACTGCACAGCGAACAGCTCCAGGCGCTCGCGGGTATCGCCGGCGGTGCGCCAAGGCTCGGTGCTGACCCGTCGCAACGCCTCGGGACACTCACCAGTCCAGGGCTCGGCCAAGGCACAATCCAGTGGATCGAAACCCAGCCCGAACGCCTTGGCCAGCGCCCGCAACAGACTCGACTGCGCGCCCTTGCCGTCGCCCCGGGGAATGCGCAGCAACGCCAGCAAGGTGTCGATGCGCAGCCGTCCGCTGGGCGACTCGCCAAAAATATGCAGGCCGTCGCGGATCTGCGACTCCTTCAAGTCACACAGGTAAGTGTCCAGGCGTGGCAACCAGATCGCCGCGTCGGCGTCGCTGTCCAGACCGGTATCGAGTTGCAGCTCACGGTCGATGTGCGTCTCGCGCACCAGGTTGAGGATGTCCCGTTGCAGCTCCCGGGCACGGCGCGGATCGAGCAATTGCGCCTCGTAGTACTCGTCCGCCAGCAGCTCGAGGTTACGCAGCGGCCCATAGGTTTCGGCCCGGGTCAGGGGCGGCATCAAGTGGTCGATGATCACCGCCTGGGTGCGACGCTTGGCTTGGGCGCCCTCACCCGGGTCGTTGACGATGAACGGATAGATATTCGGCAGCGGCCCCAACAGCACGTCCGGCCAGCAGTTTTCCGACAGCCCGACGCCCTTGCCCGGCAGCCATTCAAGGTTGCCGTGCTTGCCGACGTGGATCACCCCATGGACGCCGTAGGTGTGGCGCAACCAGAAATAAAACGCCAGGTAACCGTGGGGCGGCACCAGGTCCGGGTCGTGGTACACCGCGCTCGGATCGACCTGGTAACCCCGCGCCGGCTGGATGCCGACGAACGTCAGGCCCAGGCGCAGGCCGGCGACCATCAGGCGCCCGTCGCGGAACATCGGGTCTTGCTCGGGCGAGCCCCAGCGCGCCAGCACCGCTTGGCGATTGGCTTCGGGCAGTGCGTCGAACAAGGCCTGGTACTCGGCAAGGGCCAGGCTCTGGTGGCAGGGACGCAAGTCGAGGCTGTCCAGGTCGTTACTGACCCCGCCGAGCAATTGCTGGATCAATGCAGTGCCGCTCGCCGGCAGTTCAGCCGGCAATGGATAACCTTCGACCTGCAGGGCCCGCAAGATATTCAGCGCCGCTGCTGGGGTGTCCAGGCCGACGCCATTGCCGATGCGACCGTCGCGGGTCGGGTAGTTGGCGAGGATCAGCGCCACACGCTTCTGGGCATTGGGTAAACGCGCCAGGGTGGTCCAGCGCCGGGCCAGTTCGGCGACAAAATCCATGCGCTCGGGCGCGGCCCGGTAGCAGACCACGTCGCTCTGGCTGCGCTCGCTGCGCCAGGCCAGGTCCTTGAAACTGATCGGGCGGCTGATGATCCGTCCATCCAGTTCCGGCAAGGCAATGTGCATCGCCAGGTCCCGCGGTCCCAGGCCCTGCTCGCTGGCACGCCAGCCGGGTTCGTTGTCCTGGGCGCAGATCGCCTGGATCACCGGGATGTTGCGGCGAAACGGTCGCAGATGCGGAGCTTCGGGGCTGGATTGAGCGAAGCCGGTGGTGTTGAGGATCACACCCGCCTGCACCTCGTCCAGCCAGTCCTCTACGAGTGCGAGACAACCAGGCTCCTTGAGACTTGCCACGGCAATCGGCAGCGGATTGAGCCCCGCCGCTTGCAGGCGCTGGCAGAACACGTCGATGAACGCGGTGTTCGCCGCTTGCAGGTGGGAGCGATAAAACAGCACCGCCGCCACCGGTTGCCCGGCGCTCCAGTCGGCTTGCCAATCGTCGAGGTTGGCGCTGGTTTTCGCCGGATGATAGATGGCCGTGCGTGGCAAGGCCTGCGGCTCGGCCCACGGATAATCGCGGCCGAACCATTGGCTGCCGAGGTTGTAAAACAGGTCCAGGGCATTGCCCAGCCCGCCCTGGCGCAAGAACTGCCAGAGCCGGTCGCGGTCTTCGCAGGGCACGTTGCTCAGGTCACTGAGTTCCGGGTCCGGACGATCATCCCCTGGCACCAGGATCAGCTTCACCCCGCGCCCGGCCAGTTCCATCAGGCGCTCGATGCCGTAGCGCCAATAGCCGATGCCGCCGTGCAGCGACAACAGGATGACCTTGGCGTGTTGCAGCACGTCTTCGACATACAGATCCACCGAGGCGTGGTTCTGCACCTGCATCGGGTTGGCGAGGCGAAACTGCGGATAATCGCCCGGCAACTGCTTCGCCGCTTCGGCCAACAGCGCCAGGCTGGAGTCGCCGCTGCACAGGATCACCAGTTCGGCGGGGGTTTGCCCCAGGTCGGCGATGTTGTCATCCGACACGAAACCGCCGGGCTGGGTCCTGAGCAGGTGCATGGCTTAGGCGCCGAGGGCGGCGCGCAACTGCGCTTCGAGCAGCGCGGCGTCAAGCGCCTGGCCGATCAGAACCAGACGGGTGACCCGCGCTTCCTCCGCGCCCCACTGGCGGTCGAAATGCTTGTCGAAACGCGTGCCGACGCCCTGGATCAACAGGCGCATCGGCTTGTTCGGGATCGCCGCAAAACCCTTGACTCGCAGTACGCCGTGCTGGACCACCAGTTGCGTCAGCGCGTCGAGCAGCAGGCTTTCGTCAGCCTGGGGCAGTTCGATGGAAATGGAATCGAAGGCGTCATGATCGTGGTCATCATCGTCGCCATCGTGGTGATGATCGTGATGGCTGTGGCGGCCGTCGATGTGTTCTTCGGAACCGGCGCCCAGGCCGATCAATACGTCCAGCGGCAGGCGACCGCTGCTGGCTTCGATGACCTTGACCGCCGGTGGCAGCTCTTCGGCGACTTCCAGGCGAACCTTGGCCAGGTCTTCAGGGCCGATCAGGTCAGCCTTGTTGAGGATCACCAGGTCGGCGCTCGCCAGTTGGTCGGCGAACAGTTCGTGCAGCGGCGATTCGTGGTCCAGGTTCGGGTCAAGTTTGCGCTGGGCATCGACCTGGTCGGGAAACGCGGCAAAGGTACCGGCGGCCACGGCCGGGCTGTCGACCACGGTGATCACCGCATCGACGGTGCAGGCGCTGCGGATTTCCGGCCATTGGAAGGCCTGGACCAGCGGCTTGGGCAGGGCCAGGCCGGAGGTTTCGATGAGGATGTGGTCGAGGTCGCCACGCCGGGCCACCAGTTCGCGCATCACCGGGAAGAACTCTTCCTGCACCGTGCAGCACAGGCAGCCGTTGGCCAGTTCATAGACGCGGCCGTTGGCTTCTTCTTCGGTGCAGCCGATGGAACACTGCTTGAGGATCTCGCCGTCGATGCCCAGCTCGCCGAATTCGTTGACGATCACGGCGATACGGCGGCCCTGGGCGTTGTCGAGCATGTGCCGCAGCAAGGTGGTTTTACCCGAGCCGAGGAAACCGGTGACGATGGTGACGGGGAGTTTGGCCAGTGTTTTCATCGGATGCCCTTTGGCAAGGTGGCGGGCAAACGGGACGACAACCGCTGGCACAGGCGTGCGCGGAAGATTTCGCCACCGGATCACCCCGCCCGGTTGTAGTGAGAATCTGTCTCGAGGCAGGTCTCCTGGCTGACGGCGGGCCAATCTTTCGACTGGCAATTGCTGCGCCTTCCCGTGCGCCCGTTTAATAAGGGCATGCACAGTGGCCTTGCAGAAACAGCGCCGTTCACAGTTGCGGGGGCAGCCGCGGCTTGGACCGCGTTCCCTTCTTAGCTTCGGCGCACGCCGAAGAACCTCGAAGGCGCAAGGCTACGCAGGGTGTGGGGGCGGGTCAATCGCCAGAGTGCTCTGTGGTGTATGGACGGGCCTCATCGCGAGCAAGCTCGCTCCCACAGTGGGTCTCCATTGGCCTTGAATTTTGGGCCCGGCGCAGATCCTGTGTGGGAGCGAGCTTGCTCGCGATTGGGCAGCGCAGCCGCCCTCCCTTCGCATTGACGCCCGCCCCCCGCCCATGCTCTCCTGTGCGCCTAGTTACGGGTGCCCTTCACAGGGTGAAACGGGAAACCGGTGAATCGTGTGCTTTACTTCAAGGCCACGTCAGTCCGGTGCTGCCCCCGCAACGGTAAGCGAGCGAAGCGTCTGAACCACTGTGCAGGCCCTGCTACAAAAAGGGCGCATGGGAAGGTGACGCTTGCAGGCCAGGCGCAAGCCCCGCCCCTCGCGAGCCCGGAGACCGGCCCATGACTCATGCATCAACAAACCCGCGGTGGGCGGGCGCTGTTCGAACCTTGGTGGGCTTTTGCCCGGGGTCTCATCGCGCTCGAATGCCCACTGAACAAGAACAGAGGGAAGCGCCATGTCGACCATCAGCAGCACCGCCCGCACCGCCAGCAGCACCACCACCCTGAGCCAACGCCTGAGCGCCGCGATCCTTGCTTCGATCCTGGGCGCAGGGCTGGTCTATTTCGCCGGTTTCTCCCACATCGAAGCGGTGCACAACGCCGCTCACGATACCCGTCACAGCGCCGCTTTCCCGTGCCACTGAGAACTGACGACATGATCAAGCGTATCGCGCAGACCGCTGGTTTCAGCGGCTTGCTGGCCGCCCTGCTGCTGACCCTGCTGCAAAGTTTCTGGGTATCGCCGCTGATTCTCCAGGCGGAAACCTTCGAGAAGGCTCCGGCGACCGAGGTCCATGAACACGCCGACGGGGCGGCTCATACCCATGATGCCGAGGCCTGGGAGCCGGAAGACGGTTGGCAGCGCGTGCTGTCCACCACAGGCGGCAACCTGGTAGTCGCCGTGGGTTTTGCCCTGATGCTGGCGGGCCTGTACACCTTGCGCGCACCGACTCGCACATCCCAAGGCCTGCTCTGGGGCCTGGCCGGCTATGCCACTTTCGTCCTGGCGCCGACACTTGGCCTGCCGCCGGAACTGCCTGGCACCGCCGCGGCCGACCTGGCCCAACGGCAGATGTGGTGGATCGGCACCGCGGCGTCCACAGCGGTGGGCATTGCCTTGATCGCCTTCGGCCGGCATTGGCTGCTCAAGGTACTGGGCGTAGCGACGTTGCTGGTGCCCCACGTCATCGGCGCACCGCAGCCCGAAGTCCACTCGATGCTGGCGCCCGAAGCGCTTGAGAGCCAGTTCAAGATCGCCTCGCAGCTGACCAACGTCGCGTTCTGGCTGGCCCTGGGCCTGATCAGCGCCTGGCTGTTTCGCCGTGACGGCCAAGCCCACCACGACGCATGAGCGCCGAGCCGATCCTGGTGATCGGCCTGGGCTGCCAGCGTGGTTGCCCGGCCAGCACGCTGCGGGCCTTGCTCGACGAGACGCTGCTGGCCCACGGCATCGAACTTCATCGGGTACGGGCCCTGGCCAGTATCGACCTCAAGTGTGACGAGCCCGGGCTGCTGGAGCTGGCCGGGCAACTGGCCCTGCCGCTGACCTGCTTCAGTGTCGAACAGTTGGCCGGCTATGAGCAGCGGCTCAGTCACCGCTCCGAGATCGCCTTCCAGCGCACCGGTTGCTACGGCATCGCCGAAAGCGCCGCCCTGGCCTTGGGCGAGCAGTTGGGCACAACGCCCGCGACGCTGCTGATTACTCGCCAAAAAGGCCCCAAGAGCACGTTGGCATTGGCGGTCGTGGCGTAAATCCCGATAATCGGCGCCCAGGATCATGAACGATCTTCATCTGGGCGACGCTCACCCACCTTTCACAGGAGCCGGTCATGACCGTTTACTTCATCGGCGCCGGCCCCGGCGACCCGGACCTCATCACGGTCAAAGGCCAGCGACTGATCCGCCACTGCGCGGTGATCATCTACGCCGGTTCCCTGGTACCAACCGCCGTCCTTGAAGGCCACTGTGCCGAACAGGTGATCAACAGCGCGGAGCTGCATCTGGAACAGATCATCGAATTGATCAAGAGCGCCCATCTCAAGGGCCAGGACGTGGCCCGGGTGCACTCCGGCGACCCAAGCCTGTACGGCGCCATTGGCGAGCAGATTCGCTGCCTGCGGGAACTGGGCATCCCTTTCGAAATCATCCCGGGTGTGACCGCCACCTCAGCCTGTGCCGCCCTGCTGGGCACCGAACTGACCTTGCCGGACATCTCCCAGAGCCTGATCCTCACCCGCTACGCCGACAAATCCCCAATGCCCGCCGGGGAGGAACTGGGTAGCCTGGCCCAGCACGGGGCGACCATGGCGATTCACCTGGGGGTCAATCACCTGGAAAAAATCGTCGACGAACTGCGGCCCCATTACGGCGCCGACTGCCCGATTGCGGTGATCCACCGGGCGACTTGGCCGGATCAGGATTGGGTGCTGGGGACGCTGGACGATATCGCAGCAAAGGTGCAAGCCAAGGGCTTTCGCCGTACGGCGCTGATTCTGGTGGGACATGTGCTGGGCAACGATGTGTTCAGCGAATCTTCGCTGTACCGCGCCGGGCATGCGCATCTCTACAGGCCCTGAGGCTCAGCAAGAACCAGCCTGCCCCCCCTGTGGGAGCGATAGGAAAAGTGACGGTCACCGCAGATCAAATGTGGGAGCGAGCTTGCTCGCGATAGCGGTGGGTCAGCTGACGATGATGCTGAATGTGCCGACGCCTTCGCGAGCAAGCTCGCTCCCAAAGGGGGCGGCGGGCTACCAAAGATTACGAGCTGATCGCTGAAGCTTTTGTGGCGAGGGAGCTTGCTCCCGCTGGACCGCGAAGCGGTCCCCAGGCAACCCATGCACCATCACGGAAATGCATCGATTACCTGGCGATTGCTTCGCAATCGAGCGGGAGCAAGCTCCCTCGCTACAGTTTTTGCTCGCAGCGCACGCCTATCAGTAGTAGGCGTTTTCTTTCTGCGTGTGGTCGGTCACGTCGCGTACGCCCTTGAGCTCCGGAATGCGCTCGAGCAAGGTGCGCTCGATGCCTTCCTTCAAGGTGACGTCAGCCTGGCCGCAGCCCTGGCAGCCGCCGCCGAACTGGAGCACGGCGATGCCGTCTTCCACCACGTCGATAAGCGAAACCTGGCCGCCGTGGCTGGCCAGCCCCGGGTTGATTTCGGTTTGCAGGTAGTAATTGATGCGCTCGTTGACCGGGCTGTCGGCATTGACCATCGGCACCTTGGCGTTTGGCGCCTTGATGGTCAGTTGGCCGCCCATGCGGTCGGTGGCGTAGTCGACCACCGCATCGTCCAGGAAGGCTTCGCTGAACGAGTCGATGTACGCGGTGAAGCTCTTGAGCCCCAGCGCGGTGTCTTCGGGTTTTTCTTCCCCCGGCTTGCAGTAGGCAATGCACGTCTCGGCGTACTGGGTGCCGGGCTGGGTGATGAAGATGCGGATCCCGATACCAGGCGTATTCTGCTTGGACAGCAGGTCGGCCAGGTAATCGTGGGCGGCATCGGTAATGGTAATGGCGGTCATGGAAACTCCTCGCAGGCTTGCCAGCAGTTTACGCCAATCATCGCGCCGGACAAAGTCCCAGTATTTTTGTCAGGAAAGCGCCCGGCGGCACGGAGTTTGCCGCCGGAGCTGTCGATCAGAGGTTCTGGTAGCGATTCATGTCCAACACACCGCTTTCCACGGGCTCCGTCTCCTGGATGTACTGGCTCAGGTCATGGAAGTAGTACCAGAACTGCGGGTGACTGCGACGAATGCCCCAGCGCTCGACAATTCGCTCGAACGCCGGCCCATCCTGGGCGCCTTGCATGGCTTCGACGAACGCCGGCACTTGCCCGGCCGGAATGTTGAACATGAAGTTCGGATAGCTGCTGAGCACGCCCGGGTAGACCGTCAGTGTGTCCAGCCCCGGCTGGTAGCGTGCCTCCTCGCCCAGCAGGAACGCCACGTTGCTGTGGGCTCGGTTGCGCAGCAGGCTGTAGACCTCACGCTGACCACTGGCGGTTTCGACGCGCAGCAGGGTCGCTTCCGGCAGTTGGTCGATCACCTTGAGCCCCGCCGCCGGGCGCGACACCAGCCGACTGAGGGCCTGTTCGGCGTTTTGCAGCGCCGGGTCGATGTTCGGGCGCGAGCAATAGGCCCCGTCGCAGCGATTGATCGGATCGGGGCGGGCATTCAGCTCGCCGTACCGGGCCAGCAGTTGCTGGGTGAAATCGCCCTTGGGGTCGCGTTCGTCAAGCTTGAGGGCGGTCGGCTTGTCATCGTCGATAGCCTCGTAATCGAGCCACATCTTGAATTTGCCGCCGGCCTGGTACCAGTCGTCAAGGTAGCCTTCCCGGGAGTCGGCCGGCATCAGGCGCAGGAAGTTCTGCTCCGCACCGTTGCGGATCAGGTCGAAATACAGCCGGGTCTGGGCCTGGTGGGACACGTTGCCGAATACATCGAAGTTCACCGCCAATTGGTAATAGGTGCGCTCCAGCAACGGGAAGTCGAACAGCCACATCGTCTGCGGCACTTCACCGATCAGGCCCTTGTTGACCGAGGCACTGTCGAAGTGCCGGAAAATGCTCAGCAACGCATTGTCATTCCCGGCCCACAGCGTCGACCAACTCGGCGCCGGCGCATCGGCATAGACGTCGCGGCGCAAGGCTTCGTACTCGTTGCGCTTGTCCCGGTAGTCGAGCCACAGGCTGACGACGCTGCCCACATCGTCGTTCTGCCCCGGCATCGCGAGCAGCGGCGTGGCCTGGCCGCGGTAGTTCGGGTCTGTGATGTACAGGTCATGTTCGGGGGCCTGGAACAGCGCCCAGAAATTGTCGCGGATCACGTCCGTGGCAATCTGGCCCCGGCACACCGGCCCGCGAATGAAGGTGCGCACGAAATACTCGGCGTTATCGAGCATGAACTGGTAGCGAGCCTGGGCCGGGATCGCTTCAAAGGTGGAAAACGGGTTGGCCCGGCGCTCCGGACCGTAGCCCGGCAACGCGGAAACCTGCCATTTGCCGCTGTAGAACAGGCTCTTGATGCGCCCCATCTTCGCCGCGCTCAAGCCGTAGGTGATGTGAGTCTTGTGCACGATCACCCCTTGCACCGGCCAGAGCCGGTAATAGACGCGGGTGCCGGGGTCATCATTCGGACGACGGGTATTGATCAGGTCGATCGGCTGGCCGCTGGGCGTGCGCGAACGGACCCACTGGAAGAAATGCCCCGGCTCGCCGTCCTTGAAATAGATGTGCGCCAGGAACCAATGCTCGAACAACCAGCGGCCCACCAGGCTTTCCCGGGCGCCAGGGGCATTGAGCAGGTTTTCCCATTGCACCACCTGCAAGGCTTCGGCGGCACTCGGCGCCAGGGCCTGCTGATCGATAGGGGCGCCTGCGGCCAGCCAGCGTTGCAGGGTCTGGTATTGCTGATCGGTCAGGCCGGTGACGGCCAGGGGCATGCCCTCCTTGGGATGGGCGCCTGCGTATTCGTTGAATTGATCCGGCATCGCGCAGCTGTTTTCACGATTGAGGCCCAGCACGATCTCTTCCGGCAGCTTGGCGTTGGGCTGCAACGGTGTGCGGTGGCCCAACTCCAGCATGCGCGCCATCAGGGCAGCCTGGCTGCCTTGGGCGTCGAGCACTGAATAAAAGCCCTTGCGCTGCCAGGCGCGCTGGCCGGAGGCGTCATAGAACAAGCGGGTCGGATCGGCCGCCTGGCGCCGCTCGCCGTCGTACACCGACAGTTTGCTCGCGCCCCGTGCCGCGCCTTCGCCGCTGCCCAGGTTCAACTGGCAGGCGGAGTCGTAGCAGGCGTGACAGGCCACGCATTTTTCCGTGAAGATCGGCTGGACATCGCGAGTGTAGGAGATCGTGGGAGCGGGACTCCCGGCGGCTGCGGTAAAACACAACAGCAGCAACAGACTGCCGAATAAGACGCGGTACGGCATGTCTCGGGTCCCTAAGAGATAGTCCGGCGATTCTACCGGGCCAGCATCGCCTTGCAAACATGAGCGATATTCATGCAAAAGCCCATCATGATCAAATCCTGCACAGGTTTGCTATCATCCCGGCCTTCGTAATGGTCTTTTTTTCCAGGTAGTCCTATGTCTGATCGCAGCGCTCGCCTTTATCTTCTCCAGCAAGCCCTCAAGGAACGCATCCTGATCCTCGACGGCGGCATGGGCACGATGATCCAGAGCTACAAGCTGGAAGAACAGGACTACCGCGGCAAGCGCTTCGCCGACTGGCCGAGCGACGTCAAGGGCAACAACGATTTGCTGGTGCTCAGCCGCCCCGACGTGATCGGTGCCATTGAAAAAGCCTACCTGGATGCCGGCGCCGACATCCTGGAGACCAACACCTTCAACGCCACCCAGGTGTCCCAGGCCGACTATGGCATGCAGAGCCTGGCCTACGAGCTGAACCTGGAAGGCGCGCGCCTGGCCCGTAAAGTGGCCGACGCCAAGACCCTGGAAACCCCGGACAAGCCGCGCTTCGTCGCCGGCGTGCTCGGCCCGACCAGCCGCACCTGCTCGCTGTCGCCGGATGTGAACAACCCCGGCTACCGCAACGTGACCTTCGACGAACTGGTGGAAAACTACACCGAGGCCACCAAGGGCCTGATCGAAGGCGGCGCCGACCTGATCCTGATCGAAACCATTTTCGACACGCTGAACGCCAAGGCGGCGATCTTTGCCGTGCAAGGCGTTTACGAAGAACTGGGCGTCGAACTGCCGATCATGATTTCCGGCACCATCACCGACGCCTCCGGCCGCACCCTCTCGGGCCAGACCACCGAAGCCTTCTGGAACTCGGTGGCCCACGCCAAGCCGATCTCCGTGGGCCTGAACTGCGCCCTCGGCGCCAGCGAATTGCGCCCGTACCTGGAAGAGCTGTCGAACAAGGCCAGCACCCACGTATCGGCCCACCCCAACGCCGGCCTGCCCAATGAGTTCGGTGAATACGACGAACTGCCGGCCGAAACGGCCAAGGTCATCGAAGAGTTCGCCCAGAGCGGTTTCCTGAACATTGTCGGCGGCTGCTGCGGCACCACCCCGGCGCACATCGAAGCCATCGCCAAGGCCGTGGCTGGCTACGCGCCGCGGCCAATCCCGGAGATCCCACGGGCCTGCCGCCTGTCAGGCCTGGAACCGTTCACCATCGATCGCAGTTCGCTGTTCGTCAACGTCGGCGAGCGGACCAACATCACCGGTTCCGCCAAGTTCGCCCGGCTGATCCGCGAGGACAACTACACCGAAGCCCTGGAAGTGGCCCTGCAACAGGTCGAGGCCGGCGCCCAGGTGATCGACATCAACATGGACGAGGGCATGCTCGATTCGAAGAAGGCCATGGTGACCTTCCTCAACCTGATTGCCGGCGAACCGGACATCTCCCGCGTGCCGATCATGATCGACTCCTCCAAGTGGGAAGTGATCGAAGCCGGCCTCAAGTGCATCCAGGGCAAGGGCATCGTCAACTCCATCAGCATGAAGGAAGGCGTCGAGCAGTTCATCCATCACGCCAAGCTGTGCAAGCGCTACGGCGCCGCCGTGGTGGTGATGGCCTTCGACGAAGCCGGCCAGGCCGACACTGAGGCGCGCAAGAAGGAAATCTGCAAACGCTCCTATGACATCCTGGTCAATGAAGTCGGCTTCCCACCGGAAGACATCATCTTCGACCCGAACATCTTCGCCGTCGCCACCGGTATCGAAGAGCACAACAACTATGCCGTGGATTTCATCAACGCTTGCGCCTACATCCGCGACGAACTGCCCTACGCGCTGACCTCGGGCGGGGTCTCCAACGTGTCCTTCTCGTTCCGCGGCAACAACCCGGTGCGCGAGGCGATCCACTCGGTGTTCCTGCTCTATGCGATCCGCGCGGGCCTGACCATGGGCATCGTCAACGCCGGCCAACTGGAGATCTACGATCAGATCCCGGTGGAACTGCGCGACGCCGTGGAAGACGTGATCCTCAACCGCACCCCCGAAGGCACCGACGCCCTGCTCGCCATCGCCGACAAGTACAAGGGCGACGGCAGTGTCAAGGAAGCGGAAACCGAGGAGTGGCGCGGCTGGGAAGTGAACAAGCGCCTGGAGCATGCGCTGGTCAAGGGCATCACCACCCACATCGTTGAAGACACCGAGGAGTCGCGACTGTCGTTCGCCCGGCCGATCGAGGTCATCGAAGGCCCGCTGATGGCCGGCATGAACATCGTCGGCGACCTGTTTGGCGCCGGCAAAATGTTCCTGCCCCAGGTGGTCAAGTCCGCCCGCGTGATGAAGCAGGCCGTGGCCCACCTGATCCCGTTCATCGAGGCGGAAAAAGGCGACAAGCCGGAGGCCAAGGGCAAGATCCTGATGGCCACGGTCAAGGGCGACGTGCATGACATCGGCAAGAACATCGTCGGCGTGGTGCTCGGTTGCAACGGCTATGACATCGTCGACCTGGGCGTGATGGTGCCGGCGGAGAAGAT
Organism: Pseudomonas sp. KB_12; assembly: GCF_052114545.1. Taxonomy (NCBI): domain Bacteria; kingdom Pseudomonadati; phylum Pseudomonadota; class Gammaproteobacteria; order Pseudomonadales; family Pseudomonadaceae; genus Pseudomonas; species Pseudomonas sp. KB_12. Next base: position 329,208 of record NZ_JBFREY010000006.1, read on the forward strand.
CCTGCAGGTGGCCAAGGAGCAGAAGTGCGACATCATCGGCCTGTCCGGCCTGATCACCCCGTCCCTGGATGAGATGGTGCATGTGGCGCGGGAGATGCAGCGCCAGGACTTCCACCTGCCGCTGATGATTGGCGGGGCCACCACCTCCAAGGCCCACACGGCGGTAAAAATCGAGCCCAAGTACAGCAACGACGCGGTGATCTACGTCACCGATGCCTCCCGTGCCGTGGGCGTGGCGACCCAGTTGCTGTCCAAGGAACTCAAGCCGGCGTTCGTCGAGAAAACCCGCTTGGACTACATCGAAGTGCGCGAGCGTACTTCCAACCGCAGCGCCCGCACCGAACGCCTGAGCTACCCCGCCGCCGTGGCCAAGAAGCCGCAGTTCGACTGGAGCAGCTACCAGCCGGTCAAACCGACTTTCACCGGCGCACGGGTGCTGGACGACATCGACTTGAACGTGCTGGCCGAGTACATCGACTGGACACCGTTCTTCATCTCCTGGGACCTGGCCGGCAAATACCCGCGCATTCTCACCGACGAAGTGGTTGGCGAAGCGGCCACCGCACTGTATGCCGATGCCCGGGCGATGCTGCGCAAGCTGATCGACGAGAAACTCATCAGCGCCCGCGCCGTGTTCGGCTTCTGGCCGGCCAACCAAGTGCATGACGACGACTTGGAAGTCTATGGCGACGATGGCAAGCCCCTGGCCCGCCTGCATCACCTGCGCCAGCAGATCATCAAGACCGACGGCAAGCCGAACTTCTCCCTGGCCGACTTCGTCGCGCCGAAGGACAGCGGCGTCACCGACTACGTCGGCGGCTTCATTACTACCGCCGGCATCGGCGCCGAAGAAGTCGCCAAGGCCTACCAGGAGGCCGGCGACGACTACAACTCGATCATGGTCAAGGCCCTGGCCGACCGCTTGGCCGAAGCCTGCGCCGAATGGCTGCACCAGCAGGTGCGCAAGGAACATTGGGGTTACGCCAAGGACGAGAGCCTGGACAACGAGGCGCTGATCAAGGAGCAGTACATCGGCATCCGCCCTGCCCCCGGCTACCCGGCCTGCCCGGATCACACCGAGAAAGCCACCCTGTTCCGCCTGCTCGATCCCGAGGCCAGTGAAATGAAAGCGGGACGCAGCGGCGTGTTCCTCACCGAACACTACGCCATGTTCCCGGCGGCAGCGGTCAGCGGCTGGTATTTCGCCCATCCCCAGGCGCAATACTTCGCCGTGGGCAAGATCGACAAGGACCAGGTCCAGAGCTACACCGCACGCAAGGGCCAGGACTTGAGTGTGACTGAGCGTTGGTTAGCGCCGAATTTGGGTTATGACAACTAAGTCAATGGCGGCTGTTTGTGCTCTTCATACAATCTGTGGTGGAGAGCATATCCAGGAGCGCCCTGAATACAGACTTGCCCTAAGCCGTATTCATTTTCGTGCCGAAATAACAATATTAATGGGCATACTCCAGTTTGAATCAGGGCTTTTAGCTTTAAGCTTCAGAAGCCCATTGTAATATCCGACCGGCAAAGCCGGATTATCACTAGCTTTGTACTCTATATTAAAATCCAATTTATCGTAGGGAGAACATGACACCGCCACGTTCATGGCCGTTGTGCAGTTCCCTCTTCGGCGTGATGCGCGAAGCTTTACAGGAACTTGGTTGTAGGCAGCGTTGTATAACGGCACAGTGAGCATTGTTTCCCGCGCTGCTGACTCGGTGATCAACTCAGTAGGGCCTATATCCCGACTCAGGGCAACCACACCTACGTGAATTCCCCCAGCTGGAATAACCAAAGTGGTAGATGCTTCGGATTGTGCACCAGATGGACTGACAAGCAGCACGCGCAGGCCCGGCAACTCTGGATTGTAACCCGTCAATCGCGCGGTATTTTCTCGCCATACACGAGCCATATTGGCGGTTTGAGCATTGCCTAGTGGCAAACCATGAGCATCGAGAACATCAGGTGTCGAATAATAAAAAGCCCGACTTCCGTAGCACAGATTGGTTTTGGTCTTGCCATTGTCGTGACCGAAATTAAAATTGACTCCATCTTGTTCAAAACAATGTCTGCCCCCTGCGTTGTGACCCATCTCATGGGCGAACGTCGTGGGTGACCACCAGGCATTGGCGCTGGTATACCCTGGCCTATTGCCCCTGCCAGCGTTATTTCCGCCGGTAATGGCCGCGTTGATATCAGTTTTGAACATGGATCTGTAAGGAACCAAGAGACTTTCCCAATTGTCGAGTCCTTCACTCGACGTATCGAGGACTTTATTGCTATCGCCGAAGACAGCAACCGCCGCCAGTCGCAACGACACATCGGATATCCGTGAGTTGCGCAAACTAAGATTGACGGTTTCAGTTTGCGCCAGCGCATAGCCTACCGCATCAGATTCCAGTTTCCCCAGCGTGTAGGCTGCATAAGCGAAAAGCGCGTCCACATACCGATGCTCCGCTGCTATGGTCGAATCGACGCCCATCGGCTCATTGGATTCAACCACATCATTTTCCTGGGCGTCGACAACTGGCTCCTCAGTAAACTTGCTTTTGCCTTGGGCATTGACCGTCAACAAACCACGCTTGTCAGGAGAATTGACTATTGCAGTCACGGAACCGTCAGGCGACCTGACCACCACCAATGAGCCAGTATCACCGTCGCGAGTATATAAATTACCGCTTTCTACCGTGTACCCCTGCTCAACCTTGATCGCTGAACGCTCAAAATGTGCGCTGCCGATCGCATCGGCATATACGCTGGCAGACGTCGCGTGGGGCGAATCTTCTGGGGTATCGGTTGCGGCGCTGACCAGTGCGGGCAGCGCAAGTACCAACGCCAGCGCTGTCAGGCGGGAGCGCCCAGCCGTAGAGAATGGATTTCCAGTATTCATGGCGTATTTCCTAGCAAAGACAGGAACCATAAGACTGATCCCATTAAAGCGGGACGACTACTGTCAGATATGACAGTAGCTAGAGCAGCGAACAAGCCTATTAACATCAGCAAACCGACCCATCGACGGCACCGGTATCGACAGATCGGCCTTCAGCTCCGCAACTGCGGATCAGTTGCGGCGTGACGGTCCAGGTTGGGGTGACCGGTTACCGGATTGCTCCGTTTCACCAACGGTGCTTCGCAAGTCGTTCAACTCGCTTCGCGTCAACTCGACCAGCTTCTCCGTGCGCAGGGCATCGACTGTTCTGCCCAACGCATTGAGTTCCAGGTTGTACTGCTGCGTATCGATTCCGCCATCAGCCCGGCGATCCTCCAGTGCGTCCAGGAGCTCATGACGCCTATTGGCGACAGCATCCGCGATGTTGCGCATTTGTTCTGGATGCCGCTCCTGCAGGTAGGTCGTCCAGTAGTCACGCGACGCCATGCTTACCAATAGCGCATCGCTGCGCTCTGCCTCAAGAATCGAGGTGCGGGTGCGCGCCGCCAGTTCTCCAGTGATCGGCGCGCCGAACGCCATGTGCGTAGGCTGCCCCGGCAAATCGATGCCGTCGCCCCATCCGCTCGTCAGGCCAATGCGATAACGCAAGCGCACTTCCGCCCTATCCCTGCCCTGGCCAGCCGCTTCAGCCAACGTTTCGACCCTCTCCAGCCGGAACAACTGCCGCGACAAGCGCAGCAACGCCTGGCCCCTGAGCAGGGGACGGTCCAGCGGAATGTCACGCAAGGCCTGAAAGACAAACACACGAACTTCCAACTCGCTAAAGGTCAAGATGCGGCCATCGATGCAAGTACCGTGGGTTTCGGCGTTTTGAAACAGCAACTGACGCAATACGCTGTTTTCGCTGGCAGCGTCCATGACATTCCATACCCGTCGCGTCAGTTCTGCCCGGTCAAACCTGAAATCGAACGTATCAGGCAACAGCGCAAGCAACTGGAAGAACCGCTCGTGATCGTTTTCTTCGGCCAACTGCGCCCAGATCCGGCTCCGGACCGTGACTTGTTCACTGTTTGAGCCCACCAGCCATGGACTCAGCGCCTCGGCCGATGCGTCGCCCGTCGGATCAAGAAGAGGTTCGACCGCAGCGACAGAGGCATGCGGATCGTGACGGCCATTAGCGCCTGCGCCACCATCGGAGTCGTCATTGAAATCCGAGATATCGCCTTGCGGCGCCTCTGACATAGCGATCAGGCTATCAATTTCTTCTCGGGAAAATCCTGAAACCTCTTCGCGATTGCCTGACTCAAGGTAATCCCTGAGTTCATAAAATGTGTTGAGCGACAGGTCTTCATTATCACTCAAATCCATTCCGCCCACGAGCCTCTGGTGGCTGCCATCCAGCAACCCCGCCGGAAGATCAGTAAACTCGTTGCCGCTCAAGTTCAGCACACCCAGCTCTTGCGCGTTCAATAGCTGGCTGGGCCAGTTTTCTATCTCGTTGTAGCTAAGATCCAGCACTTCGATCTGGCCAAAATCCGGAGGATCGAACGTGACCAGTCTATTAAGGGAAAGGTTAAGCGAACGCAGGCGACCATTAATCAATAACGGATAAACGCCCGTAGCCGGCAAGTTATTGTGACTAAGGTTCAAGTGCTCCAACTGTGCCATTTGCAAGACAACGCTCGGTACGGCGTCCAGATCATTGCCGGCCAAATCCAATCGGTTCAAATGAGGAAAAGCCCCCAGGAAATCGTTGGACCCTTGTTCAGTTAACAAGACACCCGAAAGTTCCAGCATCGTCACGCCAGGAAACTGTGCAACCCGCTCAGGCAAGTCCCCCACTTGCAGGCCATGCAGACTCAGTGTTTGCCCTGCGCCGTCATGGCGCATCAACCCTTCTTGCCACACCTCGCGAATTCTCGTTGCAGCAAGTGCGCGGCTTTGCGCAGACACGACGGTTCTGGCTGTACGTCGTTCTCGGATAAACAGCCAGTCGTTCAACCGACGAGTCAGCGAGACACACGCTTGATGCCACTGGCTGATTTGATCGTCGATTTGCTTGTCGGTCATCCCGTTTTCACGCCACTGCCCGAGCTGCCGGGCCGCCTGCTCCTGAGTCAGGGCCGGATCCAGCCGCTGCAGGCGTAGCTCAAGCCCGGCACTTCCCTCGGCCACCGCCGATTCCTCAGGAAGAGGTAAAAGAAGTCGATCTATTGTTTCGCTGGTTTCTGCCGGGGGGAACTGCGACGGTACGGGTTCTTTGGCAAGCCGAGCCAGTGTCCCCTGAAGGAGTCCTCTTGCATCCTCGATTCGCTGATGTGCCGCACTCAAGGCTGCCTCGCCTTCAGGGCTGAAGGGGTTACCGGTCAAGTTGGCTTTCAGTATGAGCGCATCATTGGACAGCACTGTTGGCGGGAACGACTGCAGTTGGTTATCCCGCAAGTCAAGCCAGGAAAGCTGCGTCAGGTTCTCGGCACCGGTTGGCCAAGCCCGCAACTGGGTGGCTTTGAGGCCCAGTGCCTTGAGCCGGGTCAAGGCACTGACATCAAGCGTCTCGAGCGGGTTGTTTTCCAGATTCAGTTGCTCAAGCATCGTCAACCCATTGAACTGCGCCTGAACAGTGGGCGTGACGAGCAGGTTGTTGTTGCGCATATCGAGTTGCGTCAGGGCCGGCAAGTCTTCGGCGTCGAAAGGCAGCTCGGTGAAGCCGTTGCCGCTTATTTCCAATGTTCGCGTACCGCTGAATGCCCTGAAAAAGTTGCGCGCCTGCCGGGGGGAAACATCCAACGATCCCAAGCGCAGCGTTTCTACGTGGGAGAAGCTTGCGGGCGGCAACGCTGGGAGCGCCGCAAACTGCTTACCGGGAAGAGCAGACCCGGAAACCGGCAGCTCAAACAAGGAGCCCCCTGCGGTCGGCAAACCCAGGCGTTGGCGTACAGCGCCGCGCCAGCTGTCTCGCAACGCTCGAAACAACAGACCTCCGCCCTCCCACCACACTGGCGAAAGCAAGGCATATGACAAATCTTCCGCCCCCGTCGGCTCGAAAAAAAACTGCGCAAAGATTCCATCGTGTTCAGCCCTGAGTGCTTCTACCGCAGCAAATCGTTCCTGAGGAGTATTGGAGGCACTGTCAAATTTCACGGGCAGGCGCCCGACAGACTCGGCCTCCCCGACCAGCAAGCGCAATTGCCCGCGACAGTAGCCGTCCACCATTTGATCCACGTCCACCAAATGGCCGAACGCTCCCGAGTATTCGCTGACGTACCGGTAGGCGCGCGCGAACGCTTGCGGAGTCAGCGCTGACCAATTCAGCGATAGCCCGGCCCACAACTTTTCGTGCCCTTCGAATATTGCATCCGGCAGCGTACGTATCGATGTGCGCGACAGCTCCAGGCGTTCGAGCCGGGGAAGACGCTGCACGTATTCAGGCCATTGCGATAACGCTTGAGGCGCCTCGATTTTCAACGTACGCAAACGGCTCAATGGTGTCAGGTCAAGGTTGTGCATGGCGGTCTGATCGAAACCTGAGCAATCGATGTGCAGCACCTCCAGTGAAGTCAGGGAAGAGAGCCTTTGTGGAAAACTCTCGGCCAGCGAGACAGCAGCGGTGGAAAACCGCAAGTCGGTGAGTCCTGGCATCTGGCTCACCGCGTGCGGCAAGGTGGTCAACGGTGGGTGCCCGAAGGACAGATCGAGGAATCCGGATTCCCTGAGGCCAATCTCCAATTTCGTGACCCCAGGGAAAAGTGCCAGGAAGGCATCCGCATTGGCGTCTGTCATGCCGCCGCCAATCACCGACAATTCCCGTACATGCGCAAAATGGGTGGCTATGGGGGGCAGCGACCCCTCACAGGAAAGCACCAGCCGCGCGCCTTCGGGGGATTCTTCCGCTAACGGGCGATTGCGCCAACCGTCCCTGAGCGCCTGCGCAAACCTATTTTTGTGAGCATCGGCCGGGCTCCCGAGCGTCTCGCCCAGCCATTGTTCAAGCGTGCCGTCGAGCGACTCCCACTCGCGCTGGCGCGTTTGCAGTTCCAAATAGATCTGCCGTTCTGTCTTTCCCCGTTGCTGCCTGATGAACGCTTCGGCTTGTGGCTCGCTGGGGTAAAGTGCCTCCACCCGCGCCTCAATGGAAGGATGCATTCCCCTACCCCGGCCGCTCGCGTAATACCCCTTGAGCGTCGCGCTCACGCGAACCGGTGGTTTGAAGCGCTTGGCGGGGGTTTCAAGGAGCTGGGTCATGTCCCCACGATGCAGGTAGGCGTAATCGATGATCATGCGTTGCAGCTCGGGGCCGTTCCCCTCCGGCAGCCCCAGGGCGGAACGCGCCTCAGCGGGCAGAACATGCAGGATCGAACGGTAGAAGTCGCCACCCCGCCGGGGCATGCCACCCGGTTCGTCACCCAGCTCATTGAAGGCCTGATAGCCAGGTCCGTTTTTAATAAGGTATTTTTTTTCAGGCGCATTCTTGTCGCCGATGCTTTCGAGCAACGCACCCGTGTCGCTTCCCTCGCGCACTTCCAGGCGCAGCGTAACGGGCCAGCCCGGCAGTCTTTCCAGGGCATGCAATGCCAAGCGCCGGCTGTCGGCCGAAACGATATTGTCGCTGTGCAATCCCCCATACGCCCGAACCTGACGTCCTTGTCGTGCATACCAGCGAGCCTCTTCGAGCATGCTCAACGGCGCGCGGCGCCTTGCGTCAAGACGGGTGAGATCCGCAGCGCTACCGTGGGCGATGACCTCCTGGGCGGCAGCCTCGCTAAGGCCTGGGCACTCACGCTGCAAAATCCTGATACGACCGTCCACAGGTTCCGTGCCCTTGTAGATCCTTTCAAAAACTTGCTGCCGGGTTAACCCTCCCAGATTTGCTGCAGCTTGCAACTGATCAATCACCTGCGCGGCCTCGGCATCCGCCTTGAACAGCCGCATCGCATCCCTCAGCTCGGGAGGGGGCATCGTTCGGTCCATGTGCATTTTGCGTAGCGCGTTATCGCTGACGCCGCTGACATCGGCGAGCCTGAGCAGCATCTCATCCGAAAACGCCGCGGTCTCATGGCCCATGCGCCTGAGCAGCGTCAGGCGATCCCACGTCATCGGGCGCTCCAGCGAATGCCGCCAGGCTCCGTTGCCGTTATGCAGGAGGATAGGTTGATACGCCGCCTCGTCCGTTGGATGCTTGATTCGCCATTTGTGGATCGATGCGTCGAAAAACTGCTCATGCACCTTTCCCCCTAGACGAATATGGGTTTTCCCATCGACTTCGTATTGCCCCAGCGCGTTCGGAGTGCTCGTATCGGTGAGTGTTACAGCGCTTTCATAGCTGCTCAGTTCCGGCTTCCACAAGCGTGTTTCGCCATTAGGCAACGTCACAGGCTCAAGGCACTCGATCACGGGTTCAGGCTTGATGGCGGCCAGCTTGCTGACCCCGGCCCCCACACCGGCCATCGCGCCCATCAACGCCAGGTTTTCTGCGACGTCGATCAAGTGAGCCTTGGCTGCCCGTTTGTCGCCCTCGCCCCACTCGACTGCACCTTCAAGGGTTTCATATAAAAGCTGTCCCGCCATGACGACCATCATGACCTCGCCCAACACCGGAACGAACATCGACAACATGTTCACCGCAGACAGCCCCATTTGTAGCAGGTTGGCCAGTTTTTCCTGCCTTGCCTTGGCGTCGACGTCACTCGTGGGCACAGCATGACTGCGCGCATCGGCCAGCACTTTTTCACGGTGTCGCTCATAGAGGTAGTGCCACGGATCCAAGTTATCGTCCCACAACGATCGGCCTTTCTGCGGCAACGTCGAAGGGGCGATGTAGGGATTTGGTTCGCGCTTTGCCTTTAAGGGATCGGGAGGGACTCCCGGGAGGTGCATCATCAGTGAAGAGGGCATGAAAGGTTCAAAAATGCCCAACCATGGCGCAGGCAATTGGATGCTTGGGAAGCCGGCTGCCTCCTGGACAAACTGGCTGAAGAAATAAGGTCGTTTATCGTAGGGCACGAACTGACTGAAAAAGCGCTGGTAGGGTGTAGGACCGGTGTATTCCAACGGCGTGGTTTCGGGGGTGGTAAGCAATTGCCTGAAGCGTGTTTCCAGTTGGTCGCCGTCGTAGCGCTTCATTGGATGTTCAGGATCATGGGGAACATAAAGAATCATTTCGTCGCTGTAGCGATGTAGCTCACAGATCGAGAACGCGACACAGCCCACCAATCTTTGCTTCATCAGGGACATGTCTTCGAACCAGACCGGCTTTTCGCCCATCCAGGGGTTATTTTCACCCTTGATGACCGAGAGAATCATCGCGTGATCCCTGGGTTCGATATCCCCTGTCAATAGCGCCTGCTCGGCTGCGGCCCTCATCGCGGCTTTCTGGCTGGCAATGAAGTGCTGGCGAAGCGTCGTTTCGGTCGCAGCGTCAGCCGGGTAGAAAAATGACTTGAGGTAGGCTTGGTACTTCGCACCGATGTCCAAGGTGCGGCACAGGGTGAGGAATTGACCGACCGACACATTCAACGCCACGGGCGCGTAAGTGCCGGGTGCGTCCTTCTCCACCATGAATTCTGATGTTTCATGGTAGGCGCCGTGCTCGCACTCCCAGCTTTCGAAGTTGTGCAGCGCAACCTGCAGCAAGGGTAACTTGAACAATTCGAACGAAGAAATTTCCACCTTGATCACGGTTGTTTCCCATGGCCGTGTAAGGCGTAGCAAGGTTTTGTCGACATCCACCTCTACCTGGAACCGATCCTTCAAGGCCTGGATCAAGAGCGGCCTGGCAAACGTGTCGATGTCCAGGAACGACGACAGGGTCTTATCCAGTTGATTCTGTGCCGCAAGACTTTCCTTAAAACAGGCATCCACGACCTTGCGCTGCTCTGGCGAAGCGTTCGCGTACCAGGCCGGCATCTGCGTTCCGACTTGCTTCATCGCCTGCCTGCGTTGCGTCGAAGCCTCGATGAGCCATGCCGGCATCGCGGCTTCCAGGAAGTCCGCGTGCAGACTCTCCGTGGCCGGTGGCTCTGGCTGTATTTTTTCCGGGGACTGTGTGGAATTGGGTGACATACATCGCTCCTTTGAATGAAGCGACAGCAGGCCCGTTTAGCGAACCGCATGGGCGGTACATAGTTATAGGTCGATGGGAAACTGTGTAATGAGGGATTTAAGCCGGCAGAGATTGACTATGCTCTCCACATACGACCTTGTGTATGGAGAGCATCATGGACGAACCAAGCGAAAATAAGGCGCCCACCCTCTGGCAAATGCTCCACAGCGTGGGAGCGGCGGCCTTCGGCGTGCAAAGCGGAAAAAACCGCGCCCGCGACTTCACCCATGGCAAGCCGAGCCACTTCATCATCCTCGGCATCCTGTTTACGGTGATTTTCGGGTTGACGTTGTATGGGATCGTCAATCTGGTGCTGTACTTTGCGGGCATATAGAGCGGAACTGCAAAATATGGAACCGGGCCTCTTCCAAAACGAAACAGCCATACCGCCCATCTCGATCTGAGTCGCTCTAGCGTCGCCCCAGGGCATCGAGCGAAAAGGCATAGCGCTCGCCATCCGGGTGAGACACCAGGCTGAAGCGCTTGAAGTCCAGGCGATAGTCCTTGGCGGGGTCCATGTTCAACCACACGCGGGCGCGGGCCGGATCGAGCGATTGCATCAGGTCGATCTGCTGGTTGTAACCGCCATGACGCGCGAGGTCGACGCCTCGGGCGTGATCATGGAGCAGCACCATGGCCCACCCTCCCAAGCTGAAGTGCCCGGTGAACAGCACGCTCAAGCGCCCGTCGATACGGGCCTGGAGCGCCGCCCTGGAGCTGTTCATGGCGCTGAACAACACATCCTTGCCTGGCTGGCGACCCGCCTCCTCGAACGCCTGCATGGCACCCAGGGCCATTTCATCGTTGGCCGACCAGACCAGCGCGGTCTGCGGATAGCGCTTGACCAACTGGCTCGCCTGCTCATGGGCCCGTTCGCGACTCCACTCGCCATAGACCAACTGGCGCAGATGCACTTGCGGGTGCTCGGCCAGCGCCCGGAGCAGGCCCTTCTCGCGCAATTGCGCCGAAGGGGTGAGTTTCTTCCCGGAAAAAGCCAGCAGATCGAGCGTCTGCCCAGGTGCCAGCGGTCCGTATTGGCGCAACAGTTCCTTGAGCATCAGGTAACCGCTGCGCTCATCATTGGGCACCAGGCTGCCGAGCAACTCGGGAGGTGGGGCGCCGTTCTCTGTCAGCAGGCGAGTCTGATCGCTGGTCAACGTGTTGTTCACCAGGAACAGCTTGACCCCACTGCCCTGCGCCAATTGCAGGATCCGCGGGGCGACATATTGATCGTTGACCAACACCAGGTAGTCCGGACGGTCCTTCGCCGTGACGGCCTCGCGCGCCAGGCGAATCATCAGTTGGGGATCGCGCCCGGCATACTCCACGCGCAGCCGCAGGCCCAGCTTGCTTGCCGCCGCTTGCATGAATTCGGTGTAGCTGACCCAGAAGGGTTCGGTGGAGTGGCCCGGGTTCAGGAACACGACCGAAGGAGCAGTCGAACTGCCAGGCAACGCCTCGGAAGAAGAAACCACCTGGGCGGCTTGGGCCTGCGTCCAGAATGACAGGCATAACAGCCCCACTAGCCTGCAGATAAACTTCGACATCCCGCCCGCCCCAAGTAATACGCCACCCAGTATAACGACCCGGGTGGCGAACAGGCACATGAACGCGAGACCTTCATGTGGCCGGCAACGGCTCGAACCTATTGATGACTGACCCAGAACACTGCGGTGCCCACCACCAGGATAATCAGGAACAAAATGGCCCAGGCATCAACAGAACTGTCGCTTTTCCTTGCTTTGGTCGGATTGCTCATTGCATCGCCTCTTGTCGGTTTTGTAGGTGATTGCATAGGGACTCGACCACAGTTAAGACGATGATTGCCCGCACGACAAATGTGGGTTAGGCAATAATCAATCTCATTAGTCGATTTGGTTCTTTACATATACTCAAACATCACTTTTGCGCATAACTCAAAACAGGTATCTTGCACCGGCTCCTCTAGGAGTGCGCGGCCGTGCGCGCAGAATTGCCGAGGCAGAACCCGATTCCAGCGAGCCAACATGCAGCTGTTTCTGATCGGCCCAAGCCTGAGACCGAGACTTATATGTACGTATATGACGAGTACGATCAGCGGATCATCGAGGACCGCGTCAAGCAGTTCCGTGATCAGACCCGACGCTATCTGGCAGGCGAGCTGAGCGAAGAAGAATTCCGCCCTCTGCGCTTGCAGAATGGCTTGTATGTCCAGCGCTTCGCCCCGATGCTGCGCGTGGCTGTGCCTTATGGCCAACTGACCTCGCGCCAGGTGCGCAAGCTGGCGAAAATTGCCCGCGACTACGACAAGGGCTACGCCCACATCAGTACCCGGCAGAACGTCCAGTACAACTGGCCAGCCCTGGAAGATGTGCCCGAGATTCTCGCCGAACTGGCCACCGTGCAGATGCACGCGATCCAGACCAGCGGCAACTGCCTGCGCAACGTCACCACCGACCAGTTCGCCGGTGTCGCGGCCGACGAGTTGATCGACCCGCGCCCGTGGTGCGAGATCGTCCGCCAGTGGACGACTTTCCACCCGGAATTCGCCTACCTGCCGCGCAAGTTCAAGATTGCCATCAACGGCTCGACCTCGGACCGTGCGGCCATCGAAGTCCACGACATCGGCCTGGAGACGGTCTACAACGCGGCCGGCGAGCTGGGCTTCCGTGTGCTGGTGGGCGGTGGCCTGGGGCGTACCCCGGTGGTCGGCGCGTTCATCAACGAGTTCCTGCCGTGGCAGGACCTGCTGAGCTACCTCGACGCCATCCTGCGGGTATACAACCGCTACGGCCGTCGCGACAACAAATACAAGGCGCGGATCAAGATCCTGGTCAAGGCCCTGACGCCTGAAGTGTTCGCCGAGAAGGTCGAAGCCGAGATGGCTCACCTGCGGGGCGGCCAGACCACCCTGACCGAAGCCGAAGTGCATCGCGTCGCCAAGCATTTCGTCGACCCGCAGTACAAAGCCCTGGGCAACCAGGACGCCGAACTGGCAGCCCTCGACAAAGAACACCCAGGCTTCGCCCGCTGGCGCACCCGCAATACCCTGGCCCACAAGAAGCCGGGTTATGTCGCGGTGACCCTGTCCCTGAAGCCGACCGGCGTCGCGCCCGGCGACATCACCGACAAGCAACTGGACGCCGTGGCCGACCTGGCCGAGCGCTACAGCTTCGGCCAGCTGCGCACCTCCCACGAGCAGAACATCATCCTGGCAGACGTTGAACAGAGCCAGTTGTTCACCCTGTGGGGCGAGCTGCGCGAGCAAGGCTTCGCCACCCCGAACATCGGCCTGCTGACCGACATGATCTGCTGCCCGGGCGGCGATTTCTGCTCGCTGGCCAACGCCAAGTCGATCCCTATCGCCGAATCGATCCAGCGTCGTTTCGACGACCTGGACTACCTGTTCGACATCGGCGAGCTGGACCTGAACATTTCCGGCTGCATGAACGCCTGTGGTCACCACCACGTCGGCCACATCGGCATCCTGGGCGTGGACAAGAAAGGCGAAGAGTTCTACCAGGTCTCCCTGGGCGGCAGCGGTAGCCGCGACGCCAGCCTGGGCAAGATCCTCGGCCCGTCGTTTGCCCAGGACGACATGCCTGACGTGATCGAGAAGCTGATCGACGTGTACATCGAACAACGTACCGAAGACGAGCGCTTCATCGACACTTACCAACGTATTGGCATCGACCTCTTCAAGGAACGCGTCTATGCAGCGAATCATTAAGAACAACGAGGTCATCGACGAAACCTGGCACCTGCTGCCCAAGGACGCGACCTTCGACGGCATCTCCAACTGTGACGACCTGATCGTGCCCCTGGCCCTGTGGCGCGATCATGCCCACGCCCTCAAGGCCCGCGACGGCGGCCTGGGTGTGTGGCTGGACGCTGACGAGGAAGCCGAGGAAATCGGCGAGGACGCCAACCAGTTGCAGGTCATCGCCTTGAACTTCCCGGCCTTCACCGACGGGCGCAGCTACTCCAACGCTCGCCTGCTGCGTGACCGCTATGGTTTCAAGGGTGAATTGCGGGCAATTGGCGACGTGCTGCGCGACCAGCTGTTCTACATGCGCCGCTGCGGCTTCGACGCCTTCGCCTTGCGTGCCGACAAAGACCCCTACGAAGCCCTCGAAAGCCTCAAGGACTTCTCGGTGACCTACCAGGCTGCCACTGACGAACCGCTGCCGCTGTTCCGTCGTCGCTGAGACAGCCCCATGAAAAAGCCCTGATCCGGGGATACCGGTTCAGGGCTTTTTTGTTGGGCATTATTTGCAAAAAATCTCGCAACCCCACCGAAACCTCTGTGGGAGCGAGCTTGCTCGCGATAGCGGAGGGACAGCTTGCATCAATGGGGGTGTGCAGCCGTCATCGCGAGCAAGCTCGCTCCCACAAGGGAATGGCGGTGAGTCCGAACTTCCAGCCCACCCCCGAACCACTGTGGGAGCGGGCTTGCTCGCGATAGCGGTGGATCAGCTTGCCTCGATATCGGATCTACCGCCGTCATCGCGAGCAAGCTCGCTCCCACAGGGGGATTGGCGGTTAGACGCAGTACCGAGGAGCCGCCCCCGAATTACCAGAATCGCTGCTGGGTCAGGCGGCTCCACCAACTGAGCAGCACGCGATCCACCGAACCACTGGCCGCCATGCCGATGCGTTCCTGCAGGCTTTTGCGTTCGGCGTAGTGCAGGTGGTACAGCTCGGCACCCTTGGCGCGTTCGGCCAGGTATTCATCGCTGGTTTTCAGCTCGTCCACCAAGCCCTTGCCCTGCGCCGCGACACCCAACCAGACCTCACCGGTCGCCACTTCATCGATGGCCAGTTGCGGGCGGTAGTTGGACACGAAGTTCTTGAAAAGCTCATGGGTAATGTCCAGGTCTTCCTGGAATTTTTCCCGGCCCTTCTCGGTATTTTCGCCGAACACCGTCAACGTGCGTTTGTATTCCCCGGCCGTCAACACTTCGAAATCGATGTCGTGTTTCTTCAGCAGCCGGTTGACGTTGGGCAATTGCGCGACGACGCCGATGGAACCCAGGATCGCGAAGGGAGCGCTGATGATCTTCTCACCGATGCACGCCATCATGTAGCCACCACTGGCCGCGACCTTGTCGATGCAGACCGTCAACGGCACGCCGGCCTGACGGATTCGCGCCAGTTGCGACGAGGCCAGGCCGTAGCTGTGGACCATGCCGCCGCCACTTTCCAGGCGCAGTACCACTTCATCCTTCGGCGTCGCCAGGGTCAGCAGCGCAGTGATTTCATGACGCAGGCTCTCGGTGGCCGAGGCCTTGATGTCACCGTCGAAATCCAGCACGAACACCCGGGGCTTGGCCGCCGGCTTGTCCTTGTTTTTCTTCCCGGCCTTTTCAGCCTTGCCTTCGGCCTTGCGCAGCGCCTTGAGCTGATCCTTGTCCAGCAGCGTCTGTTCCAGGCGCTCACGCAGCCCCTTGTAGAAATCGTTGAGTTTGCTCACCTGCAACTGACCGGTCGACTTGCGCCGCCCCTTGCTGCGCAACGCAGCAAAACTGACCAACACCACCAGGATGGCGATCACCAGCGTCACGGTCTTGGCCAGGAAACCGGCGTACTCGATGAAAAACTCCACAGCAACTCCTTAAATGCAATGCGCCACTGAACGCAGGCGCGTAACGGCCCCAGCATACCCATGCGCCTGCGTCGCGACCAGTCATGAAACCGGTGGTTACCTTAACGCGAGCGAGGCAGGACAAGGCTGCAACGGACATTTCAAACAAGCGTATGTTTTTTCATTGACAGCTCACCGCCATCCCCATAACCTCGCCAAACCTTCAACGTACCGGGATGACGCGGACGTGGGCAGTATCTATCTGATTCGACATGGCCAGGCCTCCTTTGGTGCGGACGACTACGATGTCCTTTCACCCAATGGCGTGCGCCAGGCGCAAGTGCTCGGCGGCCACCTGGCGGAGCTCGGTGTCGTATTCGATCGCTGCCTCTCGGGTGACCTGCGTCGCCAACAGGATACCGCCATCGGCGCGCTGGGCCAGATGTCCGCCGCCGGGTTGCCGGTTCCCGGGCTGGAAATCGACGCCGCGTTCAACGAGTTCGATGCCGACGCGGTCATTCGCGCCCTGCTGCCGGACATGCTTGCCCAGGAGCCCGAGGCGCTGCATATCCTGCGCAACGCTGCGCAGAACCGCGCCGAATTCCAGCGCATCTTCGCACTGATCGTCGAACGCTGGCTCAGCGGCCAGTATGACCCGCCGGGCCTGGAAAGCTGGCTGGGTTTTGTCGAGCGGGTCCAGGCGGGCCTGCACCGCATCCTGGAGCAAGCCGACAACACCCATAAAATCGCCGTGTTCACCTCCGGCGGCACCATCACCGCCCTGCTCCACCTGATCACCCAGATACCGGCCCGACAGGCCTTCGAACTGAACTGGCAAATCGTCAACACCTCGCTCAACCACCTGAAATTCAGGGGCCGCGAGGTGGCCCTGGCTTCCTTCAACAGCCATGCCCACCTGCAACTGCTGAAGGCCCCGGACCTCATCACCTTTCGCTGAGTCCGGATTACTGTAGACCCTTGCTGTACCACCCAAATAAGGATCGAAACCATGACCTCCGTAGCCGACGCCGTACAAGCCATGAAAGCCAAGTTCAACCCAACCGCCGCTGACGGCCTGAACCTGGTATTCGGTTTCCGCATCGACGATACCAAGAATTTCTCGCTGGTCGTCAAGGAAGGCACCTGCGAACTGCTGGAAGGTGAAAACCCGGAGGCCCAGGTGACCCTGGTGATGGACGGCGAAACCCTGCAAGGCATCGTCAGCGGTGAAACCGACGGCATGCAAGCGTTCATGGGCGGCAAGCTGCGCGCCGAAGGCGACATGATGCTGGCCATGAAACTGTCCGAGCTGTTCCCAGGCTGAGACTGCGCTCGCGTTCTTCGCGGGTCTTTGATTGCAAACGAATCCCGCCCCCGTGGCGGGATTCGTGTTTTTGCCTCAAGTATCTTCGCTGGCTGCCCCGCCGCTATCGCGAGCAGGCTCGCTCCCACAAGGCATCTGCGGTTCGCAGGTATCGGGGAGGCGCGTCAGCTCTTACAATGCCCGCTTCCCCGTATCGGCCTGAACATGGACATCGACCTCGCTCGCACCTTCCTGGAAATCGTCCGCCACGGCAGCCTCGCTGCAGCGGCCGAAAAGCTGCACGTGACCCAGACGGCGATCACCGCCCGGGTCCAGAAGCTCGAAAGCCAGCTTGGCTGCGCGCTGTTCGTACGCAACCGTGCCGGCGCGCGCTTGACCAGCGACGGCGAGGCGTTTGTGGTCTACGCCAACCAGCTCGTGCAGACCTGGGAAGCAGCCCGTCGGGACCTGCCACTGCCCGAGGGCTATCGCAACGTCTTGCACCTGGGGGGCGAGGTCAGCCTGTGCAATCCCTTGATGCTTGCCTGGGCCGGCGGACTGCGCCAGAAGATTCCCGGCCATGCCCTGCGCATGGACATCCGCGACGGCGAGAAACTGCTGCAACAGCTGGAGCTGGGTCTGCTGGACGCGGCGGTGGTGTATCAGCCCGAATACTGGCCGCGCCTGCAGGTAGAACAGCTGCTGGAAGAGAAACTCATCCTGGTACGCCTGGCCGCCCGTCCCGAGCCCTACGTGTACATCGACTGGAGTGCTGACTTCCGGCGCCAACACGACACCGCGCTACCGGACAAGGCCAAGGCCGCCGTGACCTTCAACCTCGGCCCCCTGGCCCTGCAGTACATCCTGGAAAACGGCGGCAGCGGCTACTTCCGCACCCGGGTCGTGCAGAGCTACCTGGACAGCGGCATCCTGGAACGGGTGCCCAAGGCACCGGAATTCAACTACCCCACCTACCTGGTCTACTCCCGCGATCGGGACTCAGCGGCGTTGCAGCAGGCATTCGAGGTGTTGCGAGAGATCGTCAAGACCGGCAGCGACTGGTCGCAGCGCTGGGATCCATTGACCTGACAGGTTGGGAGGCAAGGCATGAGGGGCCGTCGTGACCAGAGCTTGCTCCCGCTTTGTACTTTGTAGGAGCTGGCGAAGCCTGCGATCTTTTGATCTTTTGATCTTTTGATCTTTTGATCTTTTGATCTTTTGATCTTTTGATCTTTCGCTTGAGATTCAAGTGGCAGGGAAAAGATCGCAGCCTCGTTGCACTCGACAGCTCCTACACAGCTCCTACACAGCTCCTACGGCCCAGCGGGAGCAATCTCTGGCCACAAAAGCCCCTCGCATTATCTCTGCATGTGGGCCACGATCTCGTCCTTGACCAGTAATCGCTTCTTCTTGAGCGTCTCCAAAGCATCGTCGGACAACGCGCCGGAGGACGGTTTCTCGGCTTCGACCACCTCGGCATCAAGTTGGGAGTATTTTTGAAGTAACGAGTCGAGCCTTGGATTCTCGCTGCGTTTTTGCTGGATGTGGTCTTTTGTGCATTTGAGATCCTGGCACAAATCGTGGGACACCGGCATGGAACACCTCCTTCGATGGGTCGGTGGCAGACGCCCTTGCGGCGCCCGTCGATTATCAGGATGGCCTCCTCGACAGGGTTCTGTCGACCGCCAATCCGACCAGCGGTGACCGTTCGTCGTACCGGATCGCTTGGCGATCAAACCTTTGCCGGTGCGTCGCCCTCCATTGAGCAGAGACGACAAGAGTCGCTCGTTCAACTTGTATGGAGACTTACCTATGGACAGATTTACCCTGCGTCAACTCGGCCTGGCAGTTGCCCTGAGTACCAGCATGGACATGGCATGGGCCGCGACTTCCAACGACTTTGTCGACAACGCGGCGGCCGGTGGGATTGCAGAGATCGAGACCAGCAAACTGGCCTTGGAAAAAAGCCAATCGGCGGACATCAAGGAATTCGCCAACAAGATGATCACTGACCACACCAAGGCCAACGAAGAGCTGAAAGCCCTGGCGCAAAAACATGACATCGAGGTACCCGACGACACCACGTTGATGAAAAAAGCCAAGGCGAAAATTCTCGACGTGCGCGATGAGTCTTTTGATGCGGCCTACGCCAACAACCAGGTCAAGGCCCACGAAGAAACCATTGCCCTGTTCAAGAAAGAAGCCGAAACCGTTACCGACGACAAGAAGGCTGGCAATACCGAACCCAAGGCGTTCGCCCAGAAGATGCTGCCAGATCTGCAACATCACCTGGAAGCCGCCAAGAAACTTCAGGCTGCGCATCCAAGCAAGTAGAGCGAGGCGCTGCTCACTCAAGGAAAAACGGCGCCTCCCTTGGCAGGGAAGCGCCGTTTTTTTCGAAGCGCCCCCTGTGGGAGCGAGCTTGCTCGCGATAGCGGTGGTCCAGTTACAGGGATATCGAATTTGCCACAGCCATCGCGAGCAAGCTCGCCCCCACAATGAATCGGTGTCGCACATCCGTCATGGGCTAGCCACCATCAGTGTCGATATCAGCGTCAGTATCCTCGCCAGATTTCGGCCGATCCGGTTCAGGCTTGAAGCCGGGGCTGAAGGTGTTGTCATTGTCCCTATGACGATTCTTCTGATCGACCTCCGTGGCGGCGCTCTGGGCCTGGTCCGTCCCGGCAGGGCGTAGTGGTTGGGTGTTTGCGGGATCGTCGTTCATAGGCACCTCGTTCATGGCAGGGCCGGATGGATGACCGGTCTTGAACATTCGAAGGTGATGCGACGGCGTCGGTTCCATTTGTTTGCAGTGCCTCGATCAGCCGCCCAGCACACTCCTCACCATCCGGGTCAGCGCGTCCGGGCCGTAGGGTTTGCTCAACAAATGGGTATCGGGGCTCAACTGATGGTTGCGGGAGATGATGTCCCGGGTGTGCCCCGAGGTGAACAGCACCGGGACCGGCGGTTTCTGCACCTTGGCCCAGGCGGCGAGGTCGGAACTCTTGATCAGGCCGGGCATGACGACGTCGGTGAAGATCAGGTCGACCGAGATGCCTTCCAGCAGCAGCCTCATCGCCTCATCGCCGTTGGCGGCCGTGAGGGTCCGATAGCCGGACTGCTCCAGCAGTTCCACCGACGCGCTGCGCACCTCATCGTTGTCCTCCACCACCAGGATCGTCTCTTGCCGGCCGGACTGAAGCGCGTCGTGTTGCTCGGTTTCGCCCGCTTCGGGCGCAAGGCTTCGAGGAAAATACATCCGTACTCGCGTGCCCTCGCCCAGGTCGCTGGAGATCTCGATATGGCCGCCACTCTGCTTGACGAACCCGAACACCATGCTCAATCCAAGCCCGGTGCCCTGGCCATCGGTCTTGGTGGTGAAAAACGGTTCGAACACCTGCTTCAGGATCTCGGGCGGCATGCCGGCACCGCAGTCGATCACCGACAGCCGGACATAGTCGCCGGCCGAGATCCCCTTGCCGGCACAGAACGCTTCATCGAGCCCGATGTTCTCCCCGATCAGGCGGATGATGCCCTCGCCGCCCATGGCATCGCGAGCATTGATCGCCAGGTTCAACAGGGCGTTTTCCAATTGATTGCGATCAACGTGGATGCACCAGGGTTCCAGGGGCAGGCTCACTTCAATCTGGATGGTTTCGCCCAAGGCCCGTTGCAGCAGTTCACCCATGCCATCGTAGATGCGTCGTGGGTTGTAGACCGCCGGTGACAATGGCTGGCGCCGGGCAAAAGCCAGCAGTTGCGATGACAACTTGGCCCCTCGCTCCACGGCTTCGATGGAGGCACTGACCCGCCGTTGCACGTTGACGTTGTCCCGCTCGTGGCGGGCCAGCAAGTGCAGGTTGCCGGCAATCACTTGCAGCAGGTTGTTGAAGTCATGGGCCACG
This sequence comes from Pseudomonas sp. KB_12, assembly GCF_052114545.1. Lineage (NCBI taxonomy): Bacteria > Pseudomonadati > Pseudomonadota > Gammaproteobacteria > Pseudomonadales > Pseudomonadaceae > Pseudomonas > Pseudomonas sp. KB_12. Next base: position 349,971 of record NZ_JBFREY010000006.1, read on the forward strand.
CCACCCGTGAGACCGCCAATGGCCTCGAGCTTTTGCGATTGACGCAACTGCTCTTCTGCCGCCAGTCGCGCCTGCACCTCGTCGGCGACCCGCTGTTCCAGGTCGCGGGTGAATTTGAGCAGCGACGCTTCGGCTGTCTTGCGTTCATTGATGTCAATCAGCACACCTGGAAAACGCAGGGGCTTGCCCGTGGCATCGAATTCGCAGCGACCGCTGGCCAGCACCCACAGGTAATCACCGCCTATGCGGCGCACCCGATATTCAGCGCTGTAGGGGATGCCCGTACGCACGGTCAGTTCGACCCGCTGGTTGACCTCGTCGAGGTCATCGGCGTGGATGCGCTGGCGGGCAATTTCGATGGGCAGTGCGTCCAGCGAACAGTCTGGCGGGTAGTTGAAGGTACGGGCGAAACGCTCATCGCCCGACAGTGTGTCGGCCTGGATGTCCCAGACGAACGATCCCAGCAATGGTCCGGCCGAGAGCGCCAACTGGATGCGTTCATTGACGGCTCGGTAACTGCGTTCGGCCTCTTGCCGGGCACGCTCGGTCAACACGAGCTCGGTGGTTTCCACCACAATCGCCAGCACGCCCGCCGGGGACTGGTCGTCATCGGGCACCGGGCTGTAATAGAGGTCCATCCACACATCTTCAGGCTTGCCATCGCGCAACAGGACCAACTCTTTGCTGCGGTAGGACAAGGTGCCGCCGGCCAGGCAGACGTCCAGCACATGCCGATTGAATTCGGCGACCTCCGGCCAACCCAACTCCACTGCGCACCCCAGCAGGTAAGGATGGCGGCCACCGGCAAACTCGGCATAGGCATCGTTGTAGATCATGAAGCCCTGGCGGCCCCACAACATCACCATCGGCAGGGGCGAAGCCAGCAACAACTGGACGGCGCTGCGCAGGCTGGCGGACCAGTGCTCGATGGCGCCCAACTCGGTCCGGCTCCAATCGAACGCCCGGATACGCCCGGCCATTTCACCGCCCCATCCAGGGCACCCGTGATTTTGGGATAGAAACTGCATGGTCGATTCTGAACCTCAAAATGCCTGCTGGGAGTCGGCATACACAAATCCCTTGCGATCAGAGCTTCGAGCGCTGGGTTGGCGTTTGGTTTCATGGGGAGGTCATGAACGACGACCTGTCTGGACTAGGGACATGCTTCCTGTGGCCAGAGATTGCTCCCGCTGGGCTCTGTAGGAGCTGGCGAAGCCTGCGATCTTTTGATCTTGATCTTTCGCTTGAGATTCAAGTGGCTGGGGAAAGATCGCAGCCTCGTTTCACTCGTCAGCTCCTACATACCGCCGAGCGGGAGCAAGCTCCCTCGCCACAGGGTAGTGTTGTCTAGCGGAAATCACGGCTATGCACCTGGATGCCCGCCAACAACTCGGTCAGGTCGCTCAGGCGCCCGGCGATCAGGTGGCGGACCTCGCCGACGCTTTCCCAGCGCCCGTCGACCTTGAGCAATTGCGAGCCCACCAAGGTCTTGCGCTGGCGCTCGGCCAAGTCGCGCCAGACCACCACGTTGAGGTTGCCGAATTCATCTTCCAGGGTAACGAAGGTCACACCGCTGGCCGTACCCGGGCGCTGGCGACCGGTGACCAGCCCGGCGACGCTGACATTGCGGCCATGTTCCACCTCTTGCAGTTCCCGTGAGCTGCGACAGCGCCGGGCGCGCAGTTCGGGACGCAGCAGGGCCAGAGGATGAGGGCCCAGTGTCGTGCCGAGCGTGGTGTAATCGGCAAACAGGTTTTCCCCCAGCGTAGGTTTTGGCAGGGCCACGGACGGTTCCTCCTGGCAGGGCAAACCGGCGAACAAGCCCAGTTGCTTCTGCACCCCAGCCACTTCCCAGCGGGCACGATGGCGATCACCGGCCAAGCCCTGCAAGGCCCCCGCATCGGCCAATTGCGCCTGGGCCCGGGCATCGAGCTGCGCGCGCTCGCCCAAGTCGGCCACATCGCTGAAGGGCCGATGCCGGCGGGCCGCTTCGATACGGCGGGCATCCTCTTCGCGAAAGCCCTTGACCATGCACAGCCCCATGCGGATCGCCGGTTGTCGACCGTCCATGGGCTCGAGGCTGCAATCCCAATCGCTGGCGCGTACGTCCACCGGGCGGATCGACAGTTGATGCCGGCGGGCATCCTGGAGGATCTGGTCCGGGCTGTAGAACCCCATGGGCCAGCTGTTGATCAGGGCACAGGCGAACGCCGCCGGTTCGTGGCATTTGAGCCAACTGCTGGCGTAGGTCAGCAAAGCGAAACTGGCGGCGTGGGATTCCGGGAAACCGTAATTGCCGAAGCCTTTGATCTGTTCGAAGATTTGCGCGGCAAACTCAGCGGTGTAGCCGTTTTTCTTCATCCCCTGCGCCAGGCGTTCCCGATGGGGCTCCAACCCACCGTGACGTTTCCAGGCCGCCATGGAGCGACGCAATTGGTCTGCTTCACCCGGGGTGTAATCGGCCGCGACGATGGCGATCTGCATGACCTGTTCCTGGAACAGGGGAACACCCAGGGTGCGGTTGAGCACTTCCTTCAACGCTTCAGAGGGATAAGTCACCGCCTCTTCTTTGTTTCTGCGGCGCAGGTACGGATGCACCATCCCTCCCTGGATCGGCCCGGGCCGCACGATCGCCACTTCGATGACCAAATCGTAGAAGGTCTTGGGTCTCAGCCGAGGCAACATCGACATCTGCGCCCGGGACTCGATCTGGAACACACCGATGGTGTCGGCGCGGCTGATCATTTCGTAGGTCGCCCGATCATCCTTGGGCAGCGACGCCAGGGCGTAGCGCTGGCCCCGATAGCGCTCGATCAGGTCGAAACAGCGCCGAATCGCACTGAGCATGCCCAGGGCCAGGATGTCCACCTTGAGCAACCCGACCGCGTCCAGGTCGTCCTTGTCCCACTGGATGATGGTGCGTTCGGCCATGGCGGCGTTTTCCACCGGCACCAGGGTGTCCAGGGGCTGCTCGGAAATCACGAAGCCACCCGGGTGCTGGGACAGATGCCGGGGAAAACCGATCAATTGCTGGGTCAGGCTCAGGACCCGGCGCAACACCGGGCTGTCCGGGTCGAAGCCACCTTCACGCAAGCGCTCCACTGGCGGCGCCTCGTCGCTCCAGCGGCCACAGCAATCGGCCAGGGCGTTGATCTGGTCCGGCGGCAGGCCCAGGGCCTTGGCCACATCGCGCACCGCCCCGGCGCCGTGGTAACTGCTGACCACCGCCGTCAATGCCGCACGATGACGACCGTAGCGCTGGAACACGTACTGCAGCACTTCCTCGCGACGCTCATGTTCAAAGTCGACGTCAATGTCCGGCGGCTCATTGCGCTCCCGGGACAGGAAGCGTTCAAACAACAGGCTGGTAAGGCTGGGATCGATTTCGGTGATGCCCAAGGCGTAGCACACCGCCGAGTTGGCCGCCGAACCACGCCCCTGGCAAAGGATATGGCGGCTGCGGGCGAAGCTGACGATGTCCTGTACGGTGAGGAAATAGCTGTCATAACCCAACTCGGCGATCAGGCTCAGCTCCTTGTCGATCTGTGCCCGCACTTTGTCTGTCACGCCATCCTTCCACCGCTCGCGCATGCCACGCTCGGTCAGTTCCCGCAGCCAGGACGCCGGATCATGCCCCTCGGGCACCAGCTCGCGGGGGTATTGGTAACGCAGTTGGCCAAGATCGAAGGTGCAACGCCGGGCGATGTTCAGGGTTTCGTCGAGCAAGGCCCGCGGGTAGAGATCGGCCAGAGCCTTGCGGCTGCGCAAGTGGCGCTCGCCGTTGGGGTGCAGGCGCTGGCCAGCCTCGGCCACCGTGACGTGGTGGCGGATGGCGGTCATGGTGTCCTGCAAGGCACGACGGCCGCGCACGTGCATGTGCACATCGCCACTGGCCACGGCGGGAAGATTCAAGCGCTCGGCCAGCGCCAACGAGTCTGCCAACCGGCGGCGGTCGTCCTGTGCGCAATGCAACTGGACCGTCAGCCACAGGCGCCCGGCAAAGATCGGCTGGAGCCAACGCCCGTGTTCCTCAGCGTCGTTGCCCTCGGCTATCCACAACGCCAGCAGCCCCGGCAAGGGCTGGTCGAAGTCCTCTCGCACGATGCGATAGTGGCCCTTCTCGCTGCGACGCCGGGCGCGGGTGATCAGCCGGCACAAGGCTTGATAGCCTTCCAGGTCTTCCACCAGCAACACCAGTTTCGGGCCGTTCTCGATCTGGATTTCGCTGCCGACGATCAGTTGCAGCTCCAGTTCCTTGGCCGCCTGCCAGGCCCGGACGATTCCGGCCAAGGTGCATTCGTCGGTGATCGCCAGGGCCTGGTAGCCCTCTTGCCTGGCCCGACGACACAGCTCCAGGGCACTGGAGGCGCCGCGCTGGAAGCTGAAGTTCGACAGGCAATGCAGCTCGGCATACTCAACGCTCATGCGAACCAGCCCTGCAGCCACAACGGCCCGCCCTCGCCCACCGGTTGATAGGCCCAGCCACGTTGTCCGCTGCGGGTTTCGATCAGGTAGTAGTCACGGCGTACGTCGGCGCCGTCCCACCAGCCGGTCTCGATGCGTTCCGGGCCCATGAGGATTCGCGCCTGGCTGTCCTGCAGCACCTGGGCCTCATTCAGCAGCCAGCCGGGACGTTGCACGCCAGCGCGTACCGGACAGGCCTGGGGCCGCGGTTGCGGCGTCATTTGCCAGGCGCATTCAGGTCGATGGTCATCGCGAAACCCCAGGCCCTGCACCGCGTCATCTCCCAGCCGCGCCCGCAGCCGTTCGCGCAGTTGCTCCCAGGGCAGGGACTGTTGCGGGCGCTCGTCGAACAGCTCCAGGCGCTGGGGCACGAAACTCGGCAGGTCCTCGGCACACAAGCGAAAACCCCGCACCGGGGCCGCGACCTGCACCTGTTCCAAGCGACCGCGGGCCAGTTCGAAGAGCATCGCAGGATCCCGTTCGGCGCTGAGCAAGCCGACCTTGATCAGCGTGTCCGGCAAACCGGCGTGCTCCAGGTGCAGGTCGAAGCGCTGCACGCCACTGTCGCGTCCGCACAGGAAGGCCGACAAGTCACCGGTCAGCCGGCGCAACGGAAACAGCAGCGCCTGATGGGACTGAACGTCGTAGTTGAGTTCGATGCGCACATCGAAACGGTCTGGCGGCAGGTAGAACGACAGCGCCAGGGTGCGACTGCCCGTCAGCGCGTCGAGGTGCTTGAGCACCTGGGCCTCGAAGCGCCGAGCCAGGGTCTGCCGGGGCAAGGCCTGGACCTGGCTCAGGCGGCGCAGGCCCATGCGCGACAGCGCCGTGGCGACGTCGGGTTCCAGACCGATCCGCTCCACGGGCATGTCTCCCAGGCACTGTTGCAAGGTCTCGGCGTCGGGCACCACCAGGGCATCATAGGCATTGGCCAACACCCGCGCCGCCACCGGATTGGGAGCGGCGACGATGCGATGACGAAAGCCCAGCTCGGTCAGCTCGGCCCGCAAGCGCGCCTCGAACACCGGCCAGGGGCCAAACAGGCCCAGGCTCGACTCGATCTCGAACAGCAACGTGCGCGGGTAATGCACGCTGACCTGGGAGCTGAAACGGTAGGCCCAGGCCGCCAGGAACTGTTGCCAGTGTTCGATTTGCGCCGCGTCGTATTCGGCGGTGGCAAAGCCTTTGCTCAAGGCCTGGGCGGCGGTCATGGTCTGGCCAGGCCGCAAACCCAGGGCTCGTGCCGGCGCATTCACCGCTTGCAGCACCCGACGCTGGGCCGGACCAGTCAGCAATGCCAGGGGCTGGTCGGGATCGGGGCGCTGACGCAGTGCGGCGTCCAGCGCCAATTGCGGGAAGAGAATACAGACCCAGCGCATCGCAACCTCAATGCCCGGTTTGTGGGGCGAGCATGGCAAAGGCAATCGGCGCCGAACGAGCCAACCCGCCGCGGCACTTGAGCACGCGCAATTGCGCCGGCCGGGTATCGATGGCGATGCGCAGCGCCGCCGGCGACGGGTTGATGGCCTCCTGGATCGAGCGCCAGGCGAACGCCAGGGTCTGGCCGGTTTCCGCTGCCACTTGCAAGCGGCGCAAGGCCCGGTCATCCGCCTGGCGGGGCCAGCACAGGACCGCGCCACAACTGCCCGAACGCAAGCATTGTTCGGTGGCCCACAGGGCATCGCGCTCATCGGCGCGGATCACCGACAACTGGCGCAGGTCGACGCCGGCGTTCTGCCAGGCCTGGGGATAGGGCACAAACGGTGGCGCCACCAGCACGATCCGCTCCCCCGCCGCCGCCAGCCGCGCCAGGGTCGGCCACACCAGTTGCAACTCACCCACGCCCGGCGCGGCGATGAGCAGTTCCGTCAACGCCGACTCCGGCCAGCCACCACTGGGCAACGCCGCGTCCAATGCCGCATGACCGGTGGGTTGCGGGCTGGCGGCTGGCGGCGCAGGCCGGCCCTTCCAGACCTGGCCGCCGTTGAACAGCGTGTCCAGCGCAACGACAGCGCCCATCAGCCTTGCCTCACCAAGCCACAGAACACCCCTTCTATCGCCAGGTCCTGGTCGGCCTCGACGATGATCGGCTGGTAGGCCGGGTTGCGCGGCAACAAACGCACCCGCTCGCCAATGCGCTCGAAGCGCTTGATGGTGACCTCGCCATCCAGGCGCGCCACGACAATCTGGCCGTTGGAGGCCTGGGGTGTGCGCTGCACGCCCACCAGGTCACCGTCGAGAATGCCGTCCTCGATCATCGAATCACCCTGGACCCGCAGCAGGTAATCCGGCGCCTTGGTAAAAATCGCCGGGTCCAGCATCAGGCGACTGTGGACCTCGGCATCGGCGCCGATCGGCAACCCGGCAGCCACTCGCCCCAACACCGGCACGTCCAGCAGCTCGGGTCGTGGTGGCTGGTTCAGCAAGCGAATGCCCCGGGCCTGGTGCGGATTGACCTCAATGAAACCGGCTTCGGTCAGCGCCAGCACATGCTTGCGCGCCACACTGCGAGAGGCAAAACCGAACGCCTCGCTGATTTCAGCGAGGCTGGGAGGCTGGCCCTGATCGGCGATGCGTTCGCGGATGAAAGTCAGGATGGCGGTACGGCGGGGAGTGAGAGTCGTCATGGAGTACATTTGTACTCTTTCGGGGTTTTTCTGACAAGCGCCGCCAGTCAGTTCACAGCTCGGGGCCGCTGCGCAGCGGGAGCATTCTCTGGCCACAGGTATCAACACTTTTCCAAGAGAACAGCATTTTCCTGTGGGAGCGAGCTTGCTCGCGAAAGCATCAGCACACTCGACATCCATGCAAGCTGACCCACCGCTATCGCGAGCAAGCTCGCTCCCACAGATCTGACGGGTGTACGACCAGGAGAACCAGGTCGGCTATCAGGCCGCCTCGGGGTGGACGTTGATCTCGGGCGCCCCGTTAACCACGATGGCCGAACGCAGGCATTGTGGAGTGGGCATCCCGGCATGGATGCCGGGATAGCCGCGCTGGGCCATGGATGGCCCTTCGCGGCGGCCCACGGAGCAATGCCGGAGTGAGGGCACACCGAGCCTAGGCGAGGTGCCAAGTGGTGGGGCAGAAGCGTTTTGCTTACTTTTGACTGGGCCGGCTCCCGGGCTTCTCAAAAGTGAGCCGCCGTCAGGGCGGAACCCTAAGTGGCCGTTACCGCAGTAATGGATATGTACCCGATCAACAAAATCCCGGTCAGCCATAACGCCGCCATCGCGAGCAAGCTCGCTCCCACAGTTGGATCGGGGTATGGCCGGAGAGATAGGTTGGCTGTAAGGCCGCCTCGCGAGCAAGCTTTGCTCCCACAGATCTGACGGGTGTACGACCAGGAGAACCAGGTCGGCTATCAGGCCGCCTCGCGGTGGACGTTGATCTCGGGCGCCCCGTTAACCACGATGGCCGAACGCAGGCATTGTGTTTTGCTTACTTTTGCGCTTCTCAAAAGTGAGCCGCCGTCAGGGCGGAACCCTAAGTGGCCGTTACCGCAGTAATGGATATGTACCCGATCAACAAAATCCCGGTCAGCCATAACGCCGCCTTCGCGAGCAAGCTCGCTCCAACAAGGAATCTACAGAGAGACTACAACCCCGCCAGATAAGCCCAAGGAAAAATCCCCCGCTCATGCCCATCACTGAACACCAATTGCACCCCATACCCCTGGGCATTGACCCCGACCACCCGAACCCGCGGATCAACCTGAACCGCCAACCCTCGCAGACGAAACGCCCGACACTGGGAGCATGGGCATCGGCGACGCAGCTCAGCGTGGTCCAGCCGTTGCTCACGACCATCGGGCCAGTCGAGCCTCAATTGTCCCTTGTCCCGGCAATTGCCAATCGCCAACGGGCTCATTGCAACTGCCCCAAGGCAATACGCACGGCCTTGCGCACCTCCGGGTCGCCATCATCCCGGGCCGCCTGCAACGCCGGGATCGCACCGCGATCGTTCAACTCCCCCAGGGCCAGGGCCGCCTCCTTGCGCAGATTGCTGATGCGGTGGCCCAAGGTCTCGATCAAGGCCACCAACGCCGGGGCATACCGCAAACGCCCGAGGCTGCGGGTCGCCCGCAACCGCACTTGCCAATAATCATCGGCCAGCGCCTCGACCAGGGCCGGGCCGGCAGCGGCGTGACCGACCTTGCCCAGGGTAGTGGCGGCTTCTTCGCGTACCGCCCAGGCCGGATCCCGGAGGGCCTGGCGCAGCGCCGGCAAGACTTGCGCGTCCGAAGCCAGGCCAAGGGCGCCGGTGGCCGCGCGGCGCACTTCAGTATCTGGATCATCGCTGGCCAGCCGGGCCAGGGCTGGCAAAGCGTCGAGGTGTTTGAGCCAGCCCAGCACGCCAACTGCCTCGCGACGCACGCTGGCATCGCTGTCGGCCAATGCGGCGATTGCAGCCGGCGCAGCGTCGGCCAGGCGCAGTTCGCGCAAAGCCCTGAACGCCGCGACACGCACGCTAGCATCGGCATGGGCCGTCCAGGGCAGGATCACCCGCCCCGCTGCCTCGCTCTTGAGCAGGCTCAGGCTCTGGGCGGCAGCGGCCTGTACGGTCGCGGACGGGTCGGTCAGGGCCTCGCACAGGGCCGCAACCACCGACGCGTCCTCCCAGGCTTCAAGCAATCGCGCGGCTTCGGCCCGAACATCGGCACTGGAGTCCTCGGCCAGCCGATCCACCAGCCACAGCAGCCCCTCAGGTTCCTCAAGGTCGGCCAGTTCAATCAAGGCAATGCGGCGCACGCCAGGGTCCTCGTCGGTCAGGCGCGGTTGCAGGGCGAGGATGTCGTCGTTGTCGGTGTCTTCGAATAGAGAGGTCATAGGGCAAATCGCGGCAAGGAGGTTTCAGGGGGAAGCCCGAGAGGATTGAGGCGCGGCAATTGCCGGCCGTCTTCATGGCGCAGCAGGTCGAGGCAGTGGCGCTTCAAGCGGGAGAATTCAGGGCGGGTCACCAGTTCGGTCGTGCGTGGCCGTGGAAAATCCAAACGCAGGTCCTCGATGATCCGGCCGGGACGCGGGCTCATCACCAGCAAACGATCGACCAGGAACAACGCCTCGTCGATGTCGTGGGTCACGAACACCACGGTGGTGCGGATGCGCGTCCAGATGTCCAGCAGCAGCTCCTGCATGTTCAACCGGGTCAGGGCATCCAGCGCGCCGAAGGGTTCGTCCATCAACAGCAGCCGTGGACGGTTGACCAGCACCCGGGCGATCTCCACCCGTTGCTGCATACCCCCGGAGAGCTGGTCCGGCCAGTGCCCGGCGAAGCCTTCCAGGCCCACCAATGCGAGGATTTCATCGGCGGCCCGGTGCCGTTCGGCCTTGCCCAGGCCACGCATCTTCAGGCCGAAGGCGACGTTGTCGCGCACGCTGCGCCAGGGAAACAACGTGTGTTGCTGGAACACCATGCCGCGTTGGGGCGACGGGCCGCAAACGCTCACGCCGTCGACATTCAAAGTGCCGGTGCGCGGTTGCAGATGCCCGGCCAGGGCCCCGAGCAAGGTGGATTTGCCGCAACCGGACGGCCCCAGGACACAGACGAACTGGCCCGCCTCGATCTGGCAATCGAGGCCCTGGACCGCTTCGAAGGCTTGGTTCCCCTGGCCAAGGACAATGGACAACTGACGGATGTCGATCCGTCCTTCGGGTGTTTGCATCACACTCATCAGGCTTTTCCTCGTGGTCGATGCCAAGGCGTGAACAACCCGCCCAGGCGCTTGATCAACAGGCTGCTGCCCATGCCCAACACACCGATCAGCAACATGCCGACCACGATATCGGCGTAGTTCTGCACGGTGTAGGAAGCCCAGGTGTAGTAGCCGATGCCGTACTGGCCGGCGATCATTTCCGCCGTCACCAGACAGAACCAGGACGTGCCCATGCCGATGGCCAGGCCGGTGATGATGCTCGGCGCGGCGCCCGGCAGAATCACTTCCAGCAGGATCGCCCGGCGCCCGGCCCCCAGGCTCTTCGCCGACGCGATCAGCCGCCGGTCCACCCCTTCGACGCCGTGCACGGTGTTGAGCAGGATCGGGAACAGCGCGCCGGTGAAGGTGATGAATACCATCGACAGTTCCGACGAAGGGAACATCAGGATCGCCAGGGGAATCCAGGCCACCGCCGGGATCGGCCGCAGCACTTCCAGCGGTGGCAGCAATAAGTCTTCAGCCCATTTCGAACGACCGATGGCCAAGCCCAGCGCCACGCCGATCAACAGCGCCGCGCCATAACCGGCAAAGACCCGACCCAGGCTACTGCCCAGGTGCCGGGCGAGATTGCCGGACTCGCCCAGGCCCAGCGCCGCCTCGATCACCGCCAGAGGGGTCGGGACGTTGGCGAAGGTCACCAGGCCGAGGTTCCAGTGGCCGTTGGCGGCGAGTTGCCAGAACAGCAGGCAGAGCAACAGGGAAGCGGCTCGCAGGAACCAGCGTTTGGGTGATGGATGCACAAATCTTCCTCCGGAGTGGAATCCCTGTGGGAGCGAGCTTGCTCGCGATGGCGTCAGATCAGCTGCAATTGAGATGACTGACACACCGCTATCGCGAGCAAGCTCGCTCCCACAGGGTCATGAGTCAGGTCAGCGGGCTGCGACCGCCTGGGTGGTGGCTTCGCTGAAGTCCAAGACTTTGCCGCCCTGGGCGCTAGCAAATTGCTGGGCCTGGTCCTTGAGCAGAAATGCGCTGAGCTGGCCCTTGGCATCACTGGCAAACCACGCCTGTTCGGCCAGCAGCTTGATCCCGCTGTCGCTGGCCTGGGCATAGACGGCGCGGATGCCCTTGCCTTCCTGCTTGAGGCTCGCCAGCGCGGCGAAGGCCGATTGCGCCGAGGCGTAATGGCGCACTTTCGACTCGCCACGCACCCAGATCTCGGCCACGTGGCTGAAATCGGTTATCGCCTGGCCGGTCGCCGCATCGGTACTGCCCAGCGGGGTCTGGGCGTAGTTACCCAGTTGCGCGGTGTAATCGAGGTTCGATGCCTTGAATGCGGCGCGGATGTACTGGTCATCGATGAAGGTGTTGAGGTCCAGGCCGCGATCGGCCTTTTTCAGCAGCTTGAGGGTGTCGATGGCGGTGCCGACGGCTTGGCGGTATTCCGGTTTCCAGGTCAAGTCGCGGGTCTGCACGCCCAGCGGCCCGTGGAACAGGTAATTGACCTCGGCATCCACGCCAGTGACCTTGGCGATCAACTCGCTGTACTTCTCCGGCTCGGCGGCCAGCAGTTGATTGGCCTCGATGCTCGCGCGCAGGTAGGCCACGACAATTTCCGGGTACTGTCTGGCGTAGGCTTGATCTACCAACGCGCCGTGGAAGGTTGGCGCGCCCGCCTGGGCACCGTCGTAGATCTTGCGGGCGAAACCCCGGCTGGGGAACAGTTCGGCGAAAGGCACGAAGTCAGCGTGGGCGTCGATCTTGCCAGCTTGCAACGCGGAGCCGGCCACCTCCGGCGGCTGGGCAATGATGTTGACGTCCTTGAGCGGGTCCCATCCCTGGGCCGCGACAGCGCGCAGCAACATGCCATGGGCGGTGGAAGCGAACGGCACCGAAATGGTCTTGCCCTTGAGCTCGGCCAACGACTGCACGCCCGACGCGCTGGGCACCACGATGCCGTTGCCACTGCCCTGGGTGCTGCCCGACAACACGCTGATGAACAGGCTGTGCTTGCCGGCGGTTTCGAACGCCACGCCGTTGAACGCCCCGGGGAAATCGGCCATGGCGCCGAAGTCGAGCTTGCCGGCGACCATCTCGTTGGTCAGCGGCGCGCCGCTGGTGAAGTTCTTCCACTGGATATCGTATTGGGCGCTCTTGTAGGCGCCGTCGTGGGGCAGGTATTTATCCAGCAGGCCCAGTTCACGAATCAACAACCCGCCGGCGGCGCAGTTGATGGTGGTGTCCTGGGTGCCGATGGCGATACGGATGGTTTCTGCCTGGGCAGGCAAGGTCAACGAAGCCAGTACCAGACCGGCGAGTGCTGCACGCAATAACATGGGTGTGTCCCCTCGAATCATTTATTGGATGTTCGTCTCCGCCGCGATCAGGGCGCGGTGGGAAACGAGGGGTGTTCTGAATTTGGCGTCCGGGGTGGCCGGATGGCTTTTGTGGTGTTTGGGCGGGCCTCTTCGCGAGCAAGTTCGCTCCCACATTTTTTTCGGCGCTCACCACAAATCCACTGTGGGAGCGAGCGTGCTCGCGATAGCGTCCTGTCAGTCAACGCAGCAGGTACGGAATCTCGACTTTCACCGCCCCGGTCGGGCAGTCCTTTTCACAGGGCATGCAGTACCAGCATTCGTCGAACGCCATGTAGGCCTTCTGGGTCGCCGGGTTGATCGCCAGCAAGTCCATGGGGCAGACATCGACGCAGACGGTGCAGCCTTTGTGGGCGATGCACTTGTCCTCGTCCACGGTGACGGGGGCATTGGAGCGGAAGAAGATTTCCTGGGGTTGATAGGCCATGGGCGGTCTCTCTGGGTGGACGGTTCACGCCGCGTCGGCACCGACCCGCAGCCGGTCATAGGCCTGCAGTTCGTCGGCATCGAGGGCGATGATGTAGGGCTCGACGGCTTTCTTGAATGAGGTCATCGCGCCGTCGTCGCCCTTCTTCAAGTGGCAATGACAGAACCAGTCGCTGTCGTTGCGTTGTGGGTGATCGACTCGATAGTGGTACAGCCCCCAACGACTTTCGGCGCGAAACAGCGAGGCGCGGGCGGCCATTTCGGCGCAATCGCGGATCACGCTGACCTCCATGGCGCGCATCAATTCGTGAGGGTTGTGGGCCTTGATCTGGTCCAGGTCGCGCTGGATATCGCTGAAGCGTTGCAGGCCGATCTGCATTTTCTTGGTGACCTTCGGCGGTTGCAGGTAATCGTTGACGAAACGTCGCAGCTTGTATTCCACCTGGGCTGGCGGCAGGCCGTGCTCGCGGTCCAGGGGCGCGTAGACACGTGCCCTCTCCCGTTCGATCTGCCCGGCATCCAGCGCCGAGAACTCCTTCTGCGCCACGAAATCCGCTGCGTTGTTGCCGGCAAACCAACCGTAGGTGAACGCACCGAGCATGTAGTTGTGCGGCACCGCCGCCATGTCGCCGGCCGAGTACAAGCCCTTGACCGAAGTCTCGGCCCGCTCGTTGACCCACACGCCCGACGCCGAATGACCGCTGCAAAAACCGATTTCGGAGATGTGCATTTCCACCATCTGCGTGCGGTAGTCGGTGCCGCGGTTGGCATGGAACTGACCGCGACTGGGCCGCTCGTTGCTGTGCAGGATCTCCTCGATGTTCTGGATGGTCTCCTCGGCCAGGTGATCGAGCTTGAGGAACACCGGACCATTGCCACCTTCGAGCTCCTGGTGGAACTCCCACATCATTTGCCCACTCCAGTAGTCGCACTCGATGAAGCGTTCGCCCTTGTTGTTGGCGGTGTAGCCGCCCAGGGGACCGGTGACATAGGCGCACGCCGGGCCGTTGTAATCCTTGATCAGCGGGTTGATCTGGAAGCATTCCAGGTTCGCCAGTTCGGCGCCGGCGTGATAGGCCATGGCATAACCATCGCCGGCATTGGTCGGATTTTCATAGGTGCCCATCAAGTAGCCGGAGGCCGGCAACCCCAGGCGCCCCGCCGCGCCGCAGCAGAGGATGACCGCCTTGGCCTTGATCACATGAAAATCGGCGGTGCGGCAATCGAAACCCATCACACCGTTCACCGCGCCCGCTTCGTCGGTCAGCAAGCGAGTGCAGACCAAGCGATTGGTGATGCTCACCCGCGCCCGTTTCAACTGCCGGTAGAGGACTTTCTTGATGTCATGCCCTTCCGGCATCGGCAGCACGTAGGCCCCCATGTGGTGGACCTTTTTCACCGCATAGTCACCGGTTTCGTCCTTCTCGAACTTCACGCCCCAACGGTCCAGTTGCTCGATCGTTTCGAAGCTGTGGGTCGCGTAGGCGTACACCGCCGCCTGGTTGACGATGCCGTCGTTGGCGATGGTGATTTCCTTGGTGTATTGCTCGGGCGTGGAATGGCCGGGGATGATCGCGTTGTTCAAGCCGTCCATGCCCATGCTGATGGCACCGCTGCGCTTGACGTTGGCCTTGTCCACCAGCAGCACGCGCAAATCACGGTTGCGCTCCTTGGCCTTGATCGCCGCCATGGGGCCGGCCGTGCCACCGCCGATGACGACGATGTCGTATTCCTGTTCCAGGGTGTTTCTAGTCATGGCGCTGCGTTCCTTTTTGCCGGTCGATCCGCAAGCGGTACTGGAAGGCATCGCCACGGTAGTAGAGGTGTTCGAAGTCCAGTGGCTGGCCGCTGGCGTCATGGGTCAGGCGTTCGATGCGCATGATGGGCGAGCCCGGCTCGACCTCCAGCGCCTGGGTCAGGTCGTTGTCGGCCAGCACCGCATCGATGGCCAGGTCGGCATGGCCCAAGGTCAAGGCGCAGTCGTTTTCCAGGATCAGGAAAATGTCCCGGGTGACCAGGTCGGCCTTTTCCAGTCGTTCACCAAGGGCCCTGGGCAGGTAGGTGATCTCCAGGGAGACCGGCTCGCGGTTGATCAAGCGCACCCGCTTGATCTGCGCCACCATTTCCCCTTCAGTCAACTTCAGCCGCTCGGCCACCAGCCGGTCGGCGGCGATGAACTTGAAACCGAGCAAGCGGTTGATCACCTCGAAGCCGCGCCCGGTCATGGACTCGGCCAGGCCCTGGAGGGTGCTGACGTTCTGGAAGGTCTTGGGCTTGGCCACGAACGTGCCTTTACCGTGGATCTTGAAAATCAGGCCTTCCTTTTGCAGATCGCCAAGGGCCTGGCGCACGGTGATGCGGCTGACGCGAAACAGCGCGCCGAGCTCGCTTTCCGAGGGCATCTGTCCGCCCTGGGGGTATTCACCGTCGAGAATGCGCGCACGCAGCACGTCTCGCAGTTGCGTATGCAGCGGTACGCTGTTGAGGGGAAGAACGTTGTCGGACATGGCCCTTATCACTTGTCATAACGAGTTATGACGTGATCTTAGGGAAAGCCCACACGGCTTGAGAAATACTGTTTGGACATATCCTTAGAGCCGGGCGTCGGCGCTCTCATTGCGAAACGCGCTCGGGCTCATGCCTGTCCAGCGTCGGAACGCCCGGCGAAAACTGCGCACATCGCTGTAGCCGACTTCTTCGGTGATGCGCTCGATGGACAGTTCAGGGTTGGCCAACAGGTTCAGGGTCCGGCCGCGGCGCACTTGTTCGAGCAAGGCTTCGAAGGTCAGGCTGTGTTCGGTCAGGCGCCGACGCAGGGTGCGGCTGCTCATATTGAGATCGCTGGCGATTTTCTCGATGTGGCTGCCCCGAGTCAGATCCCGGGCAATCGCCCGTTCCACGGTCTGGATCAGATCGATTTTCTGGTGCACCTCGGTGGCCTCCTGCTCCAGCAAGGCCAATGCCTGGCGCAGGGCCAACGGGTGGTGATTGGGCAAACGCATATCCAGCCAGCGCACGTCGATCAGCATGCGATTGTGTCGGCAACCGAAGTGCACATCCGGTCCCAAAATCCGCCGATATTCCTGGGCATAGGACGGCGCGGCGTGCATGAACTCCACGGCCAGGGGCTTGAAATCGGGCCCCGCCAGCGCCCGGCCATAGACCATCAGGCTGGCGAAGAACTCTTCCACGGCAAACACCTGGATCTCGGCGAAAGGCAGCCGGCAGGTCGCCTCGACCATGATCCGGTCAGTGGCTTCTTCGACGCTGGTCACCGCGATGCCGCCGGTGGTGTGCTGGTAACGAACCCCCAGGGCAAAGGCATCGCGCAGGGTTTCGCACAGCGATAGGACGTGGCCCAGCAGGCCAAGGGTGCCAAGCACGTTGCGGTCCCCCACCCACAACCCCAGTCCCTGGTCGGGCAACAGCTTGAGCGCCCGCTGAATCATGACCACGGCCTGGCGGTAGGAAATGCGCTGGGCGGGGTCTTGCAGATCATCGAGGCCGAACCCCAGGCCGCGACACAGGCTGGCGGCATCGAAGCCCTTGTCCGCCACCACCTCGGCCAGGGTCTGTAGCAGGAATGGCGATACCAACGCCAATTCATAGGTCGGGTCGATGACTTTCATCTGCATGGGGCGGGTTCCGGAGCACGTTAGGTGGCGTTTTTGTAACCGGTTGTTTCACAAAGTTAGCATGCCCCGGCGGATCGAGGGGCACAAAAATCTGGCCGCCCAAGTCCCCTGTATGGCCGCCAATACCCTGCCCTGTTGGCGGCGAACGGCTTATTTGTATGGCTCGGACTTTCGGTGCATCTCCAACAATAATAATGAGCCTCCACATGAACCCGATCCGCACGACATTCGCCTTGCAATTGACCCTCGGCCTGGCCTGCGCCAGTGCCTTGCCCGCCTTGGCGACCGAATCGGGGGTCGACAACATCGGCCCCGGCACCGACGGTTTTTTCGTGTTGCCGCTGGAAGTCGACAGCCTTCCGGACAACATGGTCGCGTTCAACCTCTACTACAACCACTACAAGGCCCGGAAATTCAATATCAGTTCGTTGGGCGGTGAACTGCCGGACGTAGAAATCGAATCCACGGCAGTGGTCCCGCGTATCGATTACTTGAGCCCGTTGCGGGTGGCCGGCGGGCGCGCGGGGATCTACATCGCCCAGCCCTGGATCAAGCAGGAAGTCTCGGTGTTCGGCTTGCACGACACCCGCGAGGGCATGGGCGACACCACCATTTCGCCCATCGTGCTCTGGGACATGGGCAAGAACCTGACCCTGGCCGCGGCGCTGGAAATCACCGTGCCGACCGGCGAATACAGCACCGATCGACTGGCCAATACCAGCAACAATTTCTACACCTACAAGCCGCTGTTTTCCTTCACCTGGTTGCCCTCGGAAGACACCGAGGTGTCGATGAAAACCACCTACAGCTTCAACCGCAAGAACAAGGACACCGACTACCGTTCGGGGCAGATTTTCCACTTCGATTATTCCGCCAGCTACCGCCTGACCGACAACGTGAGGCTGGGGCTCAACGGCTACTACCTCAAACAGACCACCGACGACAAACAATACGGCCGCACCGTGCAATTCGCCGGGCAGGACGTCGACGACGGCGTACGTGGCCAGGTCTTCGCCATCGGCCCGGCGCTACACCTGACCTTCCTCAAGTACGCCAGCGCCGAAATCCGCTGGGCCAAGGAGTTTGCAGTGGAGAACCGCACCGAGGGCGAAATGCTCTGGGCCAAGGTCTGTATTCCGTTTGCGTTCTAGAGTGTTTCACAGCTTGCTCCCGCTCGGCGGTGTAGGGCTAGCTGTGTAGGCGCTGGGTAGGAGCTGTGTAGGAGCTGTCGAGTGCAACGAGGCTGCGATCTTTCCACTGACAATTGAGTCGAGAGCGAAAGATCAAGATCAAAAGATCGCAGGCTTCGCCAGCTCCTACACCGCCATCGCGAGCAAGCTCGCTCCCACAGGGTCTTCCTTCAGCTCAAACCCAGAATCGATGAAAGATGCCCATTGAGGAACTTGCCGCCGGGGTCCAGCGCCTGGCGCACCTCGGTGAATTCCGTCCAGCGCGGGTACAGCGCCTGGAGCGCCTTGGCGTTCAGGGAATGCAATTTCCCCCAATGCGGACGGCCCTGGTATTTCCAGAAGATCGGCTCGATGGCGGCAAAGAAATTGTGATGGTCCATCTGGTAATGCTGGTGCACCGAGATCGAGCAACTGTCCCGGCCTTCGAACATGCTCAGGGCAATGTCGTCGGCCTTCACGTAGCGGTATTCGATGGGAAACCAGGTGCGCAGGTCCTTGTCGCGGATCAGCGCCAGAATCTCCCGCAGGCACGCCGGGCCGTATTCAGCCGGCACCGAGTACTCCATCTCGTTGAAACGCACGGTGCGAGCGTTGGCATAGATGTCATGGGAGTCACCGACCCGGTCGTCGAAATCGGCCACCAGCCGCAGGCTGTTGAGCAGCGCTCGCCGGGTCGCTGGAAAGTCGCTGCCATACTTGTCGAGGTTTTCGATCAGGCTGACGAATTCGTTGCCGCCCTCCTCCTCGGGGCTGATCGGCGGCGTGGCCGGATCGGTGGTTTCGTTCAGGGCGATCGACAACGCATAGTCGGAATGGGTGACGACCTGCATTTCCCAGTGCTGGTTGTCCCGGGTGTGGGTGTCCACGTCTTCGAGCAACTCCTCGGTTTTCGCCACCCATTGGTGCTCGCGCAAGCGATAGGCGGCGCGGTTCTGCAGGCGCACGCGAGTCACCAGCCCCAGTGCGCCAAGGGACACCCGGCCGGCCTTGAACACTTCTGGATGACGCTGGGCATCGCAATCGAGGACCGCGCCGCTGGCCGTCACCAGTTGCAGGCCGACCACTTGGGACGCGTACGAGCCGAAGGCCTTGCCAGTGCCGTGGGTCGAGGTGGCGATGGCACCGGCCAGGGTCTGGTAATCCACGTCGGCCATGTTCGGCAGTGCCTGGCCGATGGCCTTGAGCGCCGGGCCCATGCGGGACATGGGCGTGCCACCGCCGAACTCGGCTTGCAGGCTGGCTGCATCATGAGCCAACAGGCCGCTGAAAAAACTCAGCGACAACAAGGTGCCGTCAGTGGGCACCAGGGCACTGAAGGAATGTCCGGAACCCACCGGACGAATCCGCCCTTCGGCGCGCCTCACCACGTTCACCAGTTCATCGAGGTCCTTGGGGGCCAGGCGCGCCGCCGGCAGGCAACTCTGCGCGCCGGACCAGTTGCGCCAGGGGATCAGCCGCGGCGCGCGCATCAGCTCGGCCAGGGCACCCTGGCTACCCAGGGCCGTAAAGGCTGCGACAACGCCGGCCTGCTGCAGCAACCGGCGCCGTGAGGAGTCCATCGTCATGCCGTAGTACCCGTATTTATTATTGGAAGTGATGACCGGACATGAAGGCGATCAGGGCCAGGAACTGTTCTTCGGAACAGTGCATGCACAGGCCCATCGGCGGCATGCCGTTGTAGCCGTTGATCGCGTGGTCCAGCAGGGTGTCGGCGCCCTGGGCCACCCGTGGCGCCCAGGCGTTCGTATCGCCGGTCAACGGCGCCCCGGCACCAGGGTTGGCGTGGCAGAGCTTGCAGCTACTGTCGTAGACCTGGGCCAGCGCCGCATCGCTGGGCATGGCCGTGAACACCGTGGGCGCGGGCGGCTTGGCCTCTTCGCCGCAGCCGGCGAGCAAGGTGCCGAGCAGGAGGATGAAGGCTGGGTTGAGCCAGGTTGAAGGTGTCGTTGCCGGCATGGGGCCCTCTCGGCGGCGCTTTTGTTGTGGGTCAACACTAAGGCACGCCACTGCGTCGGCTTGAGGTCATTGGGGGCCATAAAAGGGGGCTTGGGCGGCCAGCCCATTCGCTGCGCCCTCTGTGGCGAGGGAGCTTGCTCCCGCTGGGGTGCGAAGCAGCCCTGATCATTCATAGCGGTGGGTCAGGGACTTTGCGAACTGAGGTTTTGGGGCTGCTGCGCAGCCCAGCGGGAGCAAGCTCCCTCGCCACAGGGATGTCACCGGATTTGGGGTCAGGGCAACAGCAGCCCCTGCTCGCGCTCGCACAGCTGCACCACGTAATCCCACAGCACCCGCAGGCGTACGGATTTGTGCAGTTCGCGGCGGGTGCTGATCCAGTAGCTGCGGCGGATGGTTTCGTCCGGCAGCAACGGCACCAGCGTCGGGTCGCCGCTGGCCATGTAGCAAGGCAGCACGGCAATCCCCAGGCCGGAGCGCGCGGCCTGCTGCTGGGCGATGACGCTGGTGCTGTGGAACACCACCCGAGGGTTGCGGCAAAAGCTGTTGAGGAACATCAGTTCCTGGCTGAACAGCAGGTCATCGACATACCCGATCCAGGCGTGGCGGGCCAGGTCCTCGCGGCTGCGCAGTGCTGGCGAACGGTCCAGGTAGGCCTGGCTGGCGTACAGCGCCAGGCTGTAGTCGGTGAGCTTGCGGGTGACCAGCAGGTCGGCCGCCGGGCGCTCGAGGTGGATGCTGATTTCCGCCTCACGGTTGAGGATACTGACAAAGCGCGGCACCGCCACCAGTTCCACCTCCAGCCCCGGATAGCGCTGGAACAACCCGTCCATGCGACTGGCGAGGAACATGATGCCCAGCCCTTCGGTCACCCCCAGGCGGATCTTGCCCAGGGGCGCACTGGACTGGGTGATGTCCTCCTGGGCCAGCAACGCCACGTTCTCCATGGCTTCGGCGTGCTTGAGCAGCGTCTCGCCGGCCGGGGTCAGTTCATAGCCCTGGGCATGCTGGACAAACAGCGCGGTGCCCAGGCTTTTCTCGATGGCCTCGATGTGCCGGGCCACCGTGGCGTGGGTAGTGTTCAGGCGCCGTGCAGCCGTCAGCAGACGCCCGCTGCGCTGCAGCTCCAGGAAATAACGCAGGTCATTCCAGTCGAACATGAGGCGATCCTTGAACGCGCCTGAAGGCATGACTGTTTATAAACGCACAGCCGCTGCGCAAAAACTAACATTCTTTTGACGAAAACTAACAACTAGGATGGATCCCACAAAAACAAGAATGAGGTCGCGAATGCAACCTGTCGTCGATGAATACGATTACGTGATCGTGGGCGCCGGCCCTGCCGGATGCCTGCTGGCCAATCGGCTGTCGGCCAATCCGCAACACCGGGTGCTGCTGCTCGAAGCCGGCGGGCGCGACAACTATCCGTGGATTCACATCCCGGTCGGCTACCTGTTCTGCATCGGCAACCCACGCACCGACTGGTGCTTCAAGACCGAAGCACAACCCGGCCTGCAAGGCCGCGCCCTGAGCTACCCCCGCGGCAAGGTCCTGGGTGGCTGCTCCTCCATCAACGGCATGATCTACATGCGCGGCCAGGCGGCGGACTACGACGGTTGGGCCGCCGAGGGCAATGCTGGCTGGGCCTGGGAAGACGTGCTGCCGCTGTTCCGCCAGAGTGAAAACCACTTTGCCGGCGCGTCCGAATTTCACGGTGCCGGTGGGGAATGGCGAGTCGAACGCCAGCGCCTGTCATGGCCGATTCTCGATGCCTTTCGCAGTGCCGCCGAACAGAGCGGCATCCCCAACGTCGATGATTTCAACAGCGGCGACAATGAAGGCTGCGGTTACTTCCAGGTCAACCAGAAAGCCGGGGTGCGCTGGAACGCGGCCAAGGCGTTTCTCAAGCCGATTCGCCACCGCGCCAACCTCACGGTATTGACCGACGTCGAGGTCGACCGCGTGTTGCTGCGTGACGACCGCGCCCACGCCATCAGCGCCCGCTGGCAAGGCAAGGGCATGACCTTCAAGGCCCGCAAGGAAATTGTCCTGTGCGCCGGCGCCGTTGGCTCGCCGGGCATCCTGCAACGTTCCGGGATCGGCCCGCGCAGCCTGCTGCAACGCCTGGGCATCGGCGTGACGCATGAGCTGCCCGGCGTCGGCGGTAACTTGCAGGACCACCTGCAACTGCGGCTGATCTACCAGTTGGAAAACGCCCGCACCCTGAACCAGATCGCCGGCACCCTGTGGGGCAAAATGGGCATGGGCCTGCGCTACCTGTACGACCGCAGCGGCCCGCTGTCCATGGCCCCCAGCCAACTCGGCGCATTCGCCCGCTCGGGCCCGGAGCAGGCCTCGGCCAACCTCGAATACCACGTACAACCGTTGTCCCTGGAACGCTTCGGCGAACCGCTGCACAGCTTCCCGGCGTTCACCGCATCGGTCTGCGACCTGCGCCCGCAAAGCCGTGGTCGGGTGGACATTCGTTCGGCCGACCCGCACGAAGCGCCGCTGATCCAACCCAATTACCTGAGCCACCCCGAAGACTTGCGGGTCGCCGCCGACGCCATCCGCCTGACCCGACGCATCGTCGCGGCCCCGGCCCTGAGCGCGTTCAAACCGGTGGAATACCTGCCGGGGTCCAGCCTGCAAACCGAAGAGGAGTTGCACCAGGCCGCCGCCCGCATCGGCACGACGATTTTCCACCCGGTCGGCACGTGCCGCATGGGCCAGGATCGCGACGCGGTGGTGGATGCGCAACTGCGTGTCCATGGCATCAAGGGCCTGCGCATTGCCGACGCCTCGATCATGCCGCGCATCACCTCGGGCAACACCTGCTCGCCGACGTTGATGATTGCCGAGAAGGCGGCGCAGATGATGCTTGAGGCAGACACAAGAATCACCACGCCCCAAAAGGAGCCGGCCACGGTCTGAAAAACAGCAGAGCCCCCCTGTGGGAGCGAGCTTGCTCGCGATGACGGCGGCACATTCAACACCTAGGCGACAGACAGACCGCTATCGCGAGCAAGCTCGCTCCCACAAGGGGGCTGAGTCGATTCAAGGAAAGTGTGTCAAATCAGGAGACGCCACCCCGGCGTCGCAGTGGAACAACAAAAACAATCACTGTGAGGGATACCGCTATGTCCGAGCATGTTCAGCCCCTGGAAGCCACGCGCAGCGTCGGCACCAGCCAGGAAACCCAGAAAGTCATCTTCGCCTCGTCCCTGGGGACGGTGTTCGAGTGGTACGACTTTTTCCTCTATGGCGCCCTGGCGGCGGTGATCAGCAAGCAGTTCTTTGCCGGGGTCAACGACACCACCGCGTTCATCTTCGCCCTGATGGCGTTCGCCGCCGGCTTCATCGTGCGGCCGTTCGGGGCACTGGTGTTCGGTCGTTTGGGAGACATGATCGGGCGCAAATACACCTTCCTGGCGACCATCATCCTCATGGGCCTGGCGACATTCTGCGTCGGCCTGCTGCCCAACTACGCCAGCATCGGCATCGCCGCGCCGATCATCCTGGTGCTGTTGCGCATGCTCCAGGGCCTGGCCCTGGGCGGTGAGTACGGTGGCGCAGCAACCTACGTTGCCGAGCATGCGCCAATGGGCAAGCGCGGTTTTCATACCAGCTGGATTCAGTCCACGGCCACCCTCGGGCTGCTGCTGTCGCTGCTGGTGGTGCTGGGCTGTCGCTACTTCACCGGCGATCAGTTCGAAGTCTGGGGCTGGCGCATTCCGTTCCTGCTGTCGATCCTGCTGCTGGGCATCTCCACCTGGATTCGCCTGAGCCTGCATGAGTCGCCGGCCTTCCTGAAAATGAAAGAGGAAGGCAAGTGCTGCAAGGCGCCGATCCGCGAATCCTTCGGCAAATGGGAAAACTTGAAAGTGGTGCTGATCGCCCTGTTCAGCATCAACGCGGGGCAAGCGGTGACCTTCTATGCCGCGCAGTTCTACGTGCTGTTTTTCCTCACCCAGTTCCTGAAGATGGACCCGGCCCTGGCCAACAGCCTGCTGATCGTCAGCGTGGTGATCGGCGCACCGTTCTTCATCTTTTTCGGCTGGCTGTCGGACAAGGTCGGGCGCAAACCGGTGCTGATGATCGGCCTGCTGCTGGCCACCGCGCTGTACTTCCCGATCTTCAAGACCCTGGCCCACTACGCCAACCCGGCCATCGACCAGGCGAGCCGCCAGGCACCGATCACCGTGGTCGCCGACCCGGCCACCTGCACCTTCCAGTTCGACCCGGTGGGCAAGGCACGTTTCGACAGCCCTTGCGACAAGGTCAAGACCTTCCTGGTCAAGCAAGGCCTGCCCTACAGCAGCGTTGCGGCCCCGGCTGGCAGTTCCGTGCAAGTCAGCGTCGGTGACGTGAAACTCGAAGGTTACGACGAAGCCGCCCTGCGCGGTGCGGTGACCCTGGCCGGCTACCCACAACAGGCCGACGCCCAGCAGATCAACCGGCCGATGATCGTGGCCTTGATCGTGGCGCTGATCATCATCTCGGCGATGTGCTACGGACCGCTGGCGGCGTTGATGGTCGAACTGTTCCCGACCCGCATTCGCTACACCTCCATGTCCCTGCCCTATCACATCGGCAACGGCTGGTTCGGCGGCTTCCTGCCCACCGTGTCGTTCGCCCTGGTGGTCTACACCGGGGATATTTTCTATGGGCTGTGGTACCCGGTGGTGATCACCGGGGTCAGCCTGGTGGTGGGCATGATCTGCCTGCGGGAAACCCGGAACGTGGATTTGGATAAAAACTGAGGGAACAACACCAGCGCCGAAGGATATACCTCTGTGGGAGCAAGGCTTGCCCGCGATGAAGGCGACACGGTTTCAGGTAGGTTTCGAAGCCGGACATGATCAGCAGCGGTATCTGTGGCCAGCGGTCTCCGGTCAGGTTGGCCAGGTCCGCGCCGTCGATCTTGCCGGGCATGGTGATATCGGTGAGCAACAGGTCGACGTAATGGGCACTCTCTTCGAGAAACGTCAACGCCGCGTCGGCGCTTTCCCGAGGCTCCACGACAAACCCTTCCTCCTCGAGGATTTCACAGAGGAACTCCAGGATGGTCGGATCATCTTCCACAACGAGAATCAAACGTGTAGTCGCCTGGCCGTTGCCATTTGGCATCGAATTCATGAAAGTGACTCTCCTTGACCTCATAAAACCTTCTTTGCGGCAACAACCGCCTTGAAGTTATGAGCAATCCCCCTGCGAGAAATTCATTCTGTGTGCCAACAGGCCGCCGAATGTCACGCCAGAGCCCCCCTGGCAACGCAGCGCAACGCTTTTTATCTGTATATCCATACAGATAAAACTTGCCCTGGCGCGCATCCATGACCATGCTACAACCCCATGAAACCTGCTCAGGAAAAGGGCGCTATGCAGCTGTACCTGTGTGAAAAACCGTCCCAGGCCAAGGACATCGCCGCCGTGCTCGGTGCCACGCGCCGTGGCGACGGTTGCTGGCTGGGCCCTGGCATCACGGTCACCTGGTGCATCGGCCACCTGCTGGAAACCGCCCCGCCCGACGCCTACGACGCGCGCTACAAGCGCTGGGTACTGGCCGACCTGCCCATCGTGCCGGCGCAATGGAAAATGACCGTCAAGCCGAAAACCGCCAGCCAGTACAAGGCGGTCAAGCGCCTGCTGGGGGAAGCGAAGGAATTGGTGATCGCCACCGACGCCGACCGCGAAGGCGAAATGATCGCCCGGGAGCTGGTGGAACATTGCCGTTATCGAGGGCCGATCCGGCGGCTATGGTTGTCGGCCCTGGACGAAGCATCGATCCGCAAGGCCCTGGCCGCCCTCAAGCCTGGGGCCGAAACCTTCAACCTGTATCACTCGGCGCTGGGCCGTTCCCGGGCCGACTGGCTGATCGGCATGAACATGAGTCGCCTGTTCACCCTGCTGGGGCGCCAGTCTGGCTACCAGGGCGTGTTGCCGGTGGGCCGCGTACAGACACCCACGCTGCGGCTGGTGGTGGACCGCGACCGCAGCATCGCCGACTTCGTGCCCGTCGCCTACTGGGCCATCGACGTGCAGCTCAGCCACGAAGGCACGGCGTTCACCGCCCAGTGGCGCGCCGACCCGGACGCCTGCGACGACCAGGAGCGCTGCCTGAACCAGGCCCTGGCCCGGGACGCCGCCCAAGCCATGGCCAACGCCGCCACCGCCCGGACACTGAAGGTACGTACCGAACGTCTGCGCGAAGCGGCACCGTTGCCCTTCGACCTGGGCACGCTGCAGGAAGTCTGCTCGAAGAAACTCGGCCTCGGCGCCCAGGAAACCCTGGACATCGCCCAGTCGCTCTACGAGACCTACAAGCTCATCACCTACCCTCGCAGCGATTGCGGTTTCCTGCCCTTGAGCCAGCACAGTGAAGCACCAGCCATCCTGGCCGCCCTCGCCCAGGCCGACCCAAGCCTTGCACCGCTGCGCGAGCACCTGCAGCCGCAACGCAAGTCCCGGGCCTGGAACGACGCCAAGGTCAGCGCCCACCACGGCATCATTCCCACCGCCGCCGCCAGGAACCTCGACAAACTCGCCGGCAAGCAGCGCGCGGTCTATACGCTGATTCGCGCACGCTACCTGGCGCAGTTCCTGCCCAACCACGAATACGACCGGACCCAGGCCGACTTCGACTGTGCCGGCCAGGCGCTGCGTGCCGTGGGCAAGCAGATCGTCGAACCCGGCTGGAAACGCGCCCTGCCCGAAGCGCTAGCACCGGCCAGGGGCCGTGAAGCACCGGCGCCGCAGACCTTGCCGGCGCTGGCCGAAGGCCGCGATTGCGCCGTAGACGAGGTGAAACCCAAGGACCTGTGGACCCAACCGCCCAAACCGTTCACCGAAGGCGACCTGATCAAGGCGATGAAGAACGTCGCCAAGCTGGTAGAAGACCCGTTGCTCAAGCAGAAGCTCAAGGACACCACCGGCATCGGCACCGAAGCGACCCGGGCCTCGATTATCCAGGGGCTGCTCGACCGTGGTTACCTGGTGAAAAACGGCAAGGCGCTGTCCGCTACCCCGGCGGCCTTCAGCCTGATCGACGCCGTGCCCCGGGCCATCGCCGACCCGGGCACCACGGCCATCTGGGAGCAAGCGCTGGACATGGTGCAAAGCGGCGAAATGAGCCTGGAAGAATTCGTGACCCGGCAAGCCGCCTGGATGAGCAAACACGTCGCCCGCTGCCAGGGCATGAGCCTGACCATCAGCGGCCCGGCCAGCCCCGCCGGGCGTGGCGCCACGCCGTGGAAAAACAAACGCAAGCCAGCCAAGCGCAAGACCAGCGGTGCACCGCGCAAGGCGAGCAAGGCCAAGGCCACCTGAACAAAAATCAGCCCCACCATAAATCCCCTGTGGGAGCGAGCTTGCTCGCGATAGAGGTGTGTCAGTCAATTATCTGGGGCTGATTCACCGCTATCGCGAGCAAGCTCGCTCCCACATTGAATGGGGTCTGGCTGGAAATCCTCATACCCAAACCGTTTTGTCAGACAATATGTAGTGATCAAAAATAATCACTACAAAACCGTTGACGCCTCCGATTTGCCCTTGCATGATGCAGACGTCTCCCCGATCGGGAGTACAGGCAATTGTTTGAGCAAGCTCGTCTGACCGCCGAGCTGTTTTTTGGATAAGGGACTGCCCACAAGGCAGATTGAAGGTGCTGACCTGGCCTGACCGTCCGGTAACAAGGACGAGAAACGTCGGCGAAGATCCTCATGATGCGCGTGGTTCAACCCTCGAAAGTTGACACTGCCTGAAGATTCTTCGCTGTTTCTCTTCGTTGCAGCGCATTTGCGTAGCAGCCCTTCGATAACACTACACAACCGATGCACGACCCCGTCGAAGTTCGACGGAAGAACGCTGACGGCCTGGTTTCGGTAGCAGGCAGGTACTTACCGAGTAGCGAAGTTTTTGCGAACCACCAGACAGATCAACCAAATGGTCAAGGGGCTTACACATGAATCTGAATAATCAACCATCTATTGATGAACTGGCTCGCATATTCGCCGCACACAAGGACACTCTCGACAGCCATATCCTGTGGATCAGCAAGACTGGCCAGGTGCATATGGACTGCCTGTCGCCCTACACCCGCGAAGACGAGTTCGAAAAGAACACGCAAGAGCTGGGTGCCCGGCTGAAGATGTACCGCCGTGGCCAGGGCTACGTTGGCAAGAAGGCCGCGGCAGACAAAGACTTCATCGGTCGCGTGTTGCAAACGCTGACCCAGGCCTGGCAGTCGATGCAGAGCACCTCTGAGGTCCGGGTCATCGACCGCCTCTGCTGATCGCCACTCGACAAAAAGGCCCGCTCCTGGATCAGGAGCGGGCCTTTTTTTGTGAGGCAGGCTCTAGAACACCGACCAGCCGATCCGCTGGCTCATCAGTTCCAGCGCCGCCATGCCGGCCAGGGAGTTGCCGGCGACGTTGAGCTCAGGCGACCAGACGCACACCGTGAACCGCCCCGGCACCACGGCGACAATCCCGCCACCGACCCCGCTCTTGCCCGGCAGGCCGACGCGATAAGCGAAATTGCCGGCCTCATCGTACAAGCCGCTGGTGGCCATGATGGAGTTGACCTGCTGGGTTTGCCGGGCGGTGAGGATCTGTTCGCCGCTGTGCTTGCAGAACCCGTCGTTGGCCAGGAAGCAGAACGCCCGCGCCAGGTCGACACAGCTCATCCGCAAGGCACAGTGGCTGAAATAACTGCGCAGTACCGCTTCCACATCGTTATGGAAATTGCCGAACGATTGCATCAGGTACGCCATCGCCGCGTTGCGGGCGCGGTGCTGGTATTCCGATTCGGCGACCTTGCCGTCCACCATCACCTGTGGGTTACCCGACAGACGGCGTACGAAATCGCGCATCGACAACGCCGGGGCGGCGAAACGCGACTGGTTGATATCGCAGATCACCAACGCGCCGGCATTGATGAACGGGTTGCGCGGTCGACCACGTTCGAATTCCAGTTGCACCAGGGAATTGAACGGTTGGCCAGACGGCTCATGGCCCAAGCGCTCCCAGATCGATTCGCCGGAATGCCCGATGGCCTGCACCAGGCTGAACACCTTGGAAATACTCTGCACCGAAAACGCTGTTTCGGCGTCGCCGGCGCAATACAACTCGCCGTCGTTGCCATACACGGCAATACCCAACTGGTTGGGCGCCACAGTGCCCAGGGCCGGAATGTAGTCGGCCACCTTGCCCTGACCAATCAGGGGGCGAACCGCATCGAGGATCTCGTTCAACAGTGCTTGCATATGCGCGGGGTCCAGTCATTCCCCGTTCGAGTGCGGGGATACAGACGCTAGACGCTGGTGGGCGAGGTCAGAGCACACTGATTTGCCAGTTAAAAAAACGTGGCGAGGGAGCTTGCTCCCGCTGGGCTGTGGTAGGAGCTGCCGAAGGCTGCGATCTTTTGATCTTGATCTTTCGCTCTAGACTCAATTGTCTGGGACAAGATCGCAGCCTCGTTGCACTCGACAGCTCCTACAACGCGCCCCAGCGGGAGCAAGCTCCCTCGCCACAACGGCCGTGTTCGCCGCAATGAATGCAAGCGTTTTCATGGGCGCTGGTCGTCGAATCGAGCGGTCTATAGTGCAAAGGATCAATCGACAGGAGTAGACGATGCGCCAGATCATGCAAAAAGAACCCTGGTGGGCCTCACCGCCCAAGCCCGGGCAGGATGAAAGCGAGCTGGAATGGGGTTGGCTGGTGATCTACAGCGAAGGCGAGCCGCGCTTCGAGTTCATCAAGGAGCGCCCATCGGACGAGCAGATCCGTCAGCGCAAGGGTTGTCGTGTCACCCTCGGGTCAGAATGAGCCGGCCCGTCACGGCTTGATGTCCGGCAATGCCACCGCGCGATTGGCCAGCTCCGCTTCCACCAGGTTGCCTTCTATTTCCTCGTCCAGGTAGTACACCGGTGCCATCACCCCGCTGAGGGGATGCTTGAGCGACTTGAACCACGCCTCATCGAACGCAGCACTCAGGCTTTTGCGGATCTGCGCCTCCATTTCCGGCCGCTCGCCCTCGTGGATGATCGCGCGAATACCCGCCACCCCCACCGAAATCAACGCCCCGGCCGCCTTCCCGGCGACCGCCGCCGCCGCGCCGGTCGCCCCGCGTGTGGCAAATTGCGCCTCGATTTTTTCGCTGGTGCGTTGCGCCACTGTTGCGATCACTGCCTCTGAGGGCCCGGCACCTGTGGCAGCGGCCTTATTGACGTGATCGATCAGGGCCGCATAAGCCGGCAGCTTATTCAGCGGTTCGGTATGCACCACTTCGTACAACGACGCGTTACGCGCCGCCGGCGGCCCCAGGCTGATGGCAGGAATGCCGTGCAGACGCCGGTTCATCAGTTCGTTCGGGATTCGATGCCGCAGGGCGATGACCTGGACCTGCTGATTGAGCTGGCGTATGTAGTAGTCCGTCGCGGCAGCCCTGATCGCCTCGGGATCAATTTCCACCGCCACCGGCTCCAACACCTGCTCACGATATTGTTCTTGCAAGTAAACCGCCAGGCGCCTGGCCGGGGAATCCTCCTCAGCCTTGGCACTGGCGGCATACCAGCTGACCTTCACCGCCAGCCATTCCTGGGTCCAATAACTGCTGAACCAGGGGATGAACTCAGCCTCGGTGCGCTCATAGACCAACACACGCCAATGTTCCATCGACCCGCGGGCGTAGCGTCCGGCCTGTTCGATAGCGCTTTTCGATGCTGCGATGATCTGCTGGTCCACCTGTCGCCAAGTGGCCTGGTCGATCGACACCGTGGCAGCCTGTTGACCGCGCTGCGGCGTGGCGCACCCCGCCAGAACGAGCAAAACGGCCAACATCAGCGAACGCAGCACGATCGCGCCACCCCGGATTCACGTCACTCACGGAGTTGAGTATAGGTCGCGAGGCACCGTAAAACCTGTGAAAACAAAACCTGTTGAAGCAAAACCTGTGGGAGCAAAGCTTGCTCGCGATAGGTGTGTCAGCAGTATTGATGTCGACTGATACACCGCCATCGCGAGCAAGCTTTGCTCCCACAGGTTTCATCTAAGAATCTACGAAAGTGTTTGATTGCTGCTCAGGATTTATGCCGCCGCTCCAATCTGCGCACCGCCATCGACAACGGATAGCACATGGCGAAATACATGGCGCCGACCAGCACATAGGTTTCCAGCGGCATGAAATACACGGAGCTCAAATCCTGGGCCCGCAGCATCAAGTCCGGTGCGGCAATCAGCGAGGCCACCGAGGTGTCCTTGAGCAGGGAAATCGCCACATTGCCGATGGGCGCCAGCACGATGCGGATCGCCTGGGGCAGTACCACCCAACGCAACAGTTGGAGGCGCGGCATGCCGATGGCTTTCGCCGCCTCTACCTGGCCCTTGGGCACGGCCTCCAGGCCCGAACGATAGATTTCCGACAAGTAGGCCGCCGCATTGAGCCCCAGCCCGATCATCGCCGCTTGGAACGAACTGAACTGCACGCCCACCGCCGTCAAGCTGAAGTAGACGATGAACAGCTGCACCAGCGCCGGCGTGCCGCGAAAAATCTCGATGTAGAACAACGCACACCGACGCAACGCCGGCGAGCCGGACAAGCGCGCCAGCGCCACCAACAACCCGACCGCCAAACCAATCACCAGTGCACCAAACGCCAACTGCAACGTGGCCCAGGCGGCTTGCAGCAGTTCGACGTGGGTGGCTTCCCACAACTCGCCATAGCCCATGTCAGTGCTCCTTGATCACGGTGAGACGACGCTCGGTGCGCGCCGCCCAATGGGCCAATACCAGGCTCAGCGCCAGGTAAATGATGGCCAGCAGGAAATAGATCAGGTTGGTCTGGTAGGTCTCGCTCACCAGCATCTTGGCCTTGAATGTCAGCTCCGGCACTGCCGCCGCCGAGGCCAGCGACGTATCCTTGAGCAAACCGATGGCAAAGTTCGCCATGCCTGGAATAGACACCTTGAAGGCCTGGGGCAAGACGATCATGCGCATCGCCATGGCCCGCGTCATGCCGATGGAGAACGCGGCCTCGCTCTGCCCACGATCGACGTTCAGGATGCTGGAACGGAACACCTCCGACAGCATCGCCGCGCCATTGAGGCCAAAACCGATGATCGCCGCGCCGATGGCCGGTAACGTGATGCCAATGTAGGTCAGGCCGAAATAAAGAATGAACAGCTGGGTCAGGATCGGGACGTTGCGAAACACCTCCAGGTAAACACTGGCCACCCATCGCAAGACCCGGTGACGCGACAGGCGCATCAGCGCCAGGCCAAACCCCAGCAACGCCGCCACGATGAAAGACGCCGCCGTCAGGCCCAGGGTGGTCAGTGCGCCGATGCCCAGGACCTCAAGAAAATAGGGCAGCAGGTCGAGGGACTTGGTCAGCTCGCTTGAATCGAACATCGATCAATGCTCCTGAACGGCGCTGATGAAAGCGCGTGTACGCTCCACCTGGCTTTCCCGGAAGATCTGCCGGGGCGGTCCCTGTTCGACGATGTTGCCATCGGCCATGAAAATCACCTGGTCGGACACGCTTTCGGCGAAACGCATCTCATGGGTCACGATGATCATGGTCATGCCCTCCTCGGCCAGCTTGCGCATCACCGTCAGCACTTCGCCCACCAACTCCGGGTCGAGCGCCGAGGTGGCCTCGTCGAACAGCATCAACTTGGGACGCATCGCCAAGGCACGGGCGATGGCAATGCGTTGTTGCTGGCCGCCGGACAGTTGGTCCGGGTAGGCGTCGCGCTTGGCGAACATGCCGACCTTGTTCAACAAGTCTTCGGCCAGTTCCACCGCTTCCGGGCGATTGCGCTGCTGGACCTTCAGCGGGCCGAGGGTGATGTTGTCCAGCACACTGAGGTGCGGGAACAGGTTGAAGCGCTGGAACACCATGCCGATGTTGGCGCGCATCCGGGCCAACTCCTTGTCGCCCATGGGCACCGTGCGCTCGCCCACCTTGCGCTGGCCGATCAGCGCGTTGTCGATGTAGATGCTGCCCCGGGTCGGCTCTTCCAGGTAGTTGATGCAACGCAACAAGGTGGTCTTGCCCGAACCGCTGGGCCCGATCA
This sequence comes from Pseudomonas sp. KB_12, assembly GCF_052114545.1. Taxonomy (NCBI): domain Bacteria; kingdom Pseudomonadati; phylum Pseudomonadota; class Gammaproteobacteria; order Pseudomonadales; family Pseudomonadaceae; genus Pseudomonas; species Pseudomonas sp. KB_12. The sequence continues at coordinate 382,748 of NZ_JBFREY010000006.1, forward strand.
GGGATATTTTCTGACCCTGCTGCACCTGCAGGTCGATGCCTTTCAAGACGTCCAGCCGGCCAAAGGACTTGTGAAGCCCCTCGACCCGCACCAGTGGATGAGATTCAGCCATGAGCAATGTCCGCAAGTGGATGACAATCGTGAGCGCAGGCGCGAGGGTGTGTCAGGCAAACGCCTGGCTGAAATCCCGGGGCGCGTGCTTGAACGGGCCGATGAGGTTGCCCTGCTCGTCCCGGTCCACGCCGACGCGCTGGTCCTTGGGCAGCGGCACCAGGTAGTCGGGGTTCTTGATGCCGTAGCGGGCCAGGATGGGGCCGATCTGTCCGGTGCTCCGTAACCAGCGTAGCCCTTGGTTCACGCCGTCGAACAGGTCCTGGTTCTGCGGATGAATGCCCCAGATCGCCTCGAACTTGGCGGTCAGGCTGGGGAATTTCTCGTCGTAGGCCATGGGCACTTGCTTGAGCTTGAGGCTGGGGTCCTGGAGGATCATGTAGTCGATGGTGGGGGCGTCGAGCACGGCGAAGTCCAGCCGTCCGGCGCGCACGTCCCGTAGGCAGGCGTCGGTGTTGTCATAGAGTTTCACCTCTTTTACACCGTCGATTTTCTTCATGTCGGGGATGGTGAAATAGCCGGTGTTGCTGCCCACCGTACGCCCTTTCATGTCATTGACGCTGATGCTGGTCTGGAACGGCTCGCTGTCGCGCATGATCACGTATGCCCCGGTGTAGAACACCGCGTCGGTGAGCAACAGGATCTTGGAACGCATCGGGTTCCAGGCGAAGTTGCCGCCAAACCAGTCGGCGCGCCCCGAACGCACGGCTTCGATCACCGCCGGAAAGCCCATGGTCAAGACATCGAGTTTGAGTTCGAGGCGGTCGGCGATCAGCTTCAGCAATTCCAGGTCAGTGCCGACCGGCACGCCGTCGCGCAGGGCCCCCAGTGGCATGTCCCCCAGGCACGCGGCGGTCAGGTAACCGGGGCGAATGGTCTTGATCGGTTGCCCGGCCGCGAAGGCGAATGGCATCGGCCCCAGGGCCGAGCCGGCGACGGCGGCCAGTGAACCGTAGCCGGCGGCCTTGAGCACCGAACGGCGGGAAAGGCCGGGGGTATCGAATTTGGAGTCGGACATGGGTTTCACCTATTGGCAATTGAGGGTTTTGACCGGGACAAGCCATACAACCAAACAACAACCTTGCCGCCTGATCCCTAAGCGGCCACCACGCCCCTCCGGGGCTCGACTTCAATGAAGCCGGTGCGAGAAACGAATTTTCAACGCATTGTCATGCGCACCTGCATGACAAGCATTACAATTCACACACTAATCACGCTATTTTGCCTTGTCAATGGCCTTTGTATCGGATAAAAAGCATGACAAGTCTGCTTTAAGGCGCACGAAGAAGCATGACAACCCAGGAACAAGGACTCATGAGTCAATTTGAGAAACTGCTGAAAGAACTGAAGAACCATGCCGGCCTGCATCGCGAGAAAGCCGAGACGCTGTACGCGCAGCTGGCCGACGCGCTGACCCACGCAATCCTTCATGGCCAGCTCAAGCCGGGCGATCGCCTGCCGCCTCATCGTGAGTTCGCCAGTGCCCTGGGGGTGAACATCACCACCGTCACCCGGGCCATGGCGGTGCTGCAGCAAAAAGGGTTGGTGGAAAGCCGGCCGGGCCGTGGTACGCAAGTGGCTCAGGGGCGTCATCCGGCTGCGCAGTTCCAGTCGGCCCCCAGCAACGACCCAGGCACCGCCGACCTGAGCGTCAACCGCCCCGCCACGGACGGCTACAACCGGGTGCTTGCCCAGTTGCTGCCGCGGCTGGCCGATGACCCGCGTTTTGCCGACATGAAGGATTACCACCCCTGCGAAGGTCCGCTCTGGGCCCGCCAGGCCATTGCGCAATGGTTGCGACACACCGGCGTCGAAGCCCAGGCCGATCACATCCTGATCGCCGAAGGCGCCCAACACGGCATCGCCCATACCTTGCGCAGCCTCACCAGCAGTGGCGACACGGTGCTGGCCGACAGCATTACGTACCAGGGCATCAACGGGTTGTGCCGTACCCTCGGCCTGAACCTGCTGGGTGTCGACGCCGATGAGCGCGGCATGTGCCCCGAAGCCTTGCGCCAGGCCTGCGCCGAGCATCAACCGCGCTTGCTGTTCCTGGTGCCATCGATTCACAACCCGACCGCCATCACCCTCGACGCCGATCGCCGCGAAGCCCTGGCGGCGGTCATTCGCCAGACCGATGTGCTGGTGATCGAGGATGACGTCTACCGACCGCTGCTGGAACAATCGCCCGCGCCCTTCGCAGCCCTGCTGCCGGAGCAGACGATTTACGTCAGCGCCCTGTCCAAATGCATCGCCCCCGGTTTGCGCATGGGCTTTGTCATGGCGCCGCCCGCGTTGCTGCAGGGCATCATCGCCATGCAACGCATCGACTGCTGGAGCAATTCACCGCTGACGGCGCTGATCGCCACACGGTTGATCGAGGAAGGCCTGGCCGAACAATTGGTCTCGGAACAACGCGAAGAGCTGCGGATCCGCCAGACGCTACTGGCGACACATCTGCAAGGGCTGGAGTTTCAGCACAGCGCCACCGGCACCCATGCCTGGCTGCTGCTGCCCGAACCCTGGAACAGCTCGCGCTTCGCCCGCCTCTGCCAGGAACAGGGCGTGGTGCTGCTACCCGGCGGCGCGTTTACCCTCAGCCCGGAACTGTCACCGCAAGCAGTGCGCATCAACATTTCAGCCGCGTTGTCCCGGGAGCAACTGGTCAAGGCCCTGACCGTGATCAGCCAGTTGGCTCGCCAGGGGCACCTTCACATGCACAACCGGATCTGAAGCCGATGACACAGCCCGTTCATTGCGAGATCGCCGTTATCGGCGCCGGTGTGGTTGGTGTGGCCACGGCGCGCTGGTTGCGGCGCCAAGGGTATCGGGTCTTGGTGCTCGAGCGCGATGGCATTGCCGCCGGCGCCTCGTATGGCAACGCCGGGACGCTGGCACCGTACGGGGTGATGCCGATTGCTCAACCCTCGTTGCTGCGGGCCATCCCATCGTTGCTGTTCTCGGCCGATTCGCCTTTCGTGATCAACTGGGCCCGGTTGCCGCGACTGATGCCGTGGCTGTTGCGTTTTCTCAATGAATGCCGGACCTCGCGCTGCGCCGCCAATACCCAGGCGCTGGCGACGATCCTGCAACGCACCTACAGCGGGTACGAACCGTTGCTGGCCGACACGCCCCTGGCCAACCAGCGCTTGCGGCACAACGGTTGCCTGTATGCCTATGGCACCCAGCAAGGCTTCGCCGCCGCACAAGCCGCCATCGAATTGCGGCGCTCACTGGGCATTGCCCAACAGGTGTTGAGCGCCATCGAAATCGAACAGCTGGAACCGGCACTGGCGGGTCGCTCGGTGGCCGGACTGCTTTTTCCCGAGTCCTCCCACATGGACGACCCGAAGCTGTTCATCGAAGCCCTGGCCGCACCGTTGGTAGCCGAAGGGGTGCTGCGCAAGGCGACGGTCATCGCGATAAAACGCGCCGCCAACGGGCTTCATTTGCACAGCGCCGACGGCCAGCAGTACTTGGCCGACCGGGTGGTGCTGTGCGGCGGGGCGTGGTCCGGTGTGCTGGCGGCGCAGATGGGCGATCGCATCCCCCTGGACACCGAACGGGGTTATCACATCGAGTTCGACCTGCCGGACACGCTCCTCAACCGGCCCTGCTGTCCGGTGGAAAGCGCCTTCTACATGACGCCCATGGCCGGGCGCCTGCGGGTGGCAGGCACGGTAGAACTGGGCTCGATTCACGACCCGGCCAATCCTCGACGCTTCGATTATCTGGAACACCACGTGCGCCGCGTGCTTGGCCTGCGCGAGCCGGTTGCCCGTCGCTGGCTGGGGTTTCGCCCGTCGCTGCCCGACTCATTGCCCGTGATCGGCCCCTCACCGAACGAGCCACGCTTGATCTACGCCTTCGGTCATCAACACCTGGGCCTGACCCTCGCCGGGGCGACCGGACAACTGGTCACCGAGTGCATCGCCGGCACCGCACCGCAATGGCTCGAACGGTTTTCCGTGCAGCGTTTCTAAAGAGCTCCTCGCCACATGTTGGGTACATTGTCGTCGCAGTTTGCGGTTACCCTTCTCTACCCCAGACCTTGCAGGGCTTTGATGACCAAGCTCCTTGAACGTCTTCGCCAATGGGCCAGGACACTGAAACGCCAGACCATGACGCTGTGGTTCTGCTATCGCCATCCGCAGACGCCCTGGCTGCCCAAATGGATCGCCATTATCGTGGTGGCGTATGCCCTGAGCCCCATAGACCTGATCCCGGATTTCATCCCGGTATTGGGTTATCTGGATGATGTGATCTTGTTGCCCCTGGGGATTTGGTTGGCGCTTCGCCTGATGCCGCTCGCAGTGCTCGCAGAATGTGCAGCCAAGGCCCGGCAATGGCAGGAAAACGATGGCCAGCGCCCGGTGAACAAGCTAGCGGCGGCGCTGATTGTGCTGGCCTGGATAGCGGCACTGGCAGGAGCCTGGTTCATGTTCTACGGCGGTCCCGTCAAAACCGGCTGAAACCATGCATTCGGTGTCGGGGGGCTCAGCCCAGCGCCGTGTCGAGAAACATCATCACCGCAAACCCCATCATCAGCCCCAGAGTAGCCGGTGTTTCATGGCCGTTGCGGTGGGTTTCGGGAATCACTTCGTGGGAGACCACGAAGATCATCGCCCCCGCCGCCAACCCCAGGCTGATGGGGTACGCGACGGCGACGCCCGATGACATGCCCAGGCCGATCACCGCCCCCAGTGGCTCCATCAACCCCGAGCCGACCGCGATGAGCGCGGCACGCAAGGTGCTGATGCCGGTGACGCGCAGCGCCATGGCAATGGCCAGGCCTTCGGGGATGTCCTGGATGGCGATGGCAGTGGTCAGGGGCAGGCCGACCTTGAAGTCGCCGTCGGCAAAACTGACGCCGATGGCCATGCCCTCCGGCAAGTTGTGCAAGGTGATGGCAAGCACGAACAGCCAGACGCGATTGATGCGCTCGGCCTCGAGCCCACGCCGGCCACTGAGTTCGTGCTCGTGCGGCACGAAGCGGTCCAGGCCGATCATCAGGGCCACGCCCAGACCCAAGCCAAGCACGACGACAAACGCGGCGAGCAACTGATTGCCACAGATGACCTGTGCCGCTTCGATCCCAGGCAGGATCAATGAGAATGAACTGGCGGCGAGCATCATGCCGGCGGCAAAACCCAGCATGATGTCCTGGGTACGCGAGGCGATATCGCGCAGCACCACCGCCATCACCGCCCCCAGGGCGGTGGCGGCAAAGCCCGAGGTACCGCCCAACACCGCATAGCCCAGGTTTTGACGATTGGCGCCAACCAGGGCGTTGTAGCCACTGTAGAGCAACAACGCGGCCACCAACGCCAACCCGAGCCAGAACGTCACCCCCAGCAACAAGTTGTCTTGCACGGGGTTGAGCCAGGTGCGCCAGGAAGATCGACTCCGGGAGGTGGACTGGTCCATCGAAGGTCCTTACGGGTGTTGACCAAAACATGGCTGATCGTGCTCCAAAACGGTGGTGACGATCAAACGCAATATTCAGGCGAGGAAGCGCCGCCCTCACCGCTTTTTATAGTCGGAGGAAGTAAAAGGATGATTTATCTTTTATTCAATAAACGAGACGAACGGTGATTAACTCACCAATTAGCTAGTATTTTTTAACGAATAAAGCGAAAAAGCTGTAAAACCCGGCTGTAGTTTAAACTCGGCAAAATCCGCTATATAGACCAATGGGCCCCATGCCATGGGCACGGGGCTGGCCATGTCAGCGGGCATTATGAATCGCCGACACGGCTGTTTTCGCCGCCTTTTCTACCCGCTTTGGAGGCTTTTTCCCGATCGTTGGCAAAGTTGCCGCCCGAGGCCTGGCCACCTTTGCGGCCGGCTTCCGACGCCCGTTCAGGGTCGTTGGCAAAATTACCACCCGAGGCTTGCCCGCCTTTGCGGCCGGCTTCTGCGGCACGCCCAGGGTCGTTGGCAAAATTACCACCCGATGCCTGCCCGCCCTTGCGCCCGGCCTCGGATGCACGCTCAGGATTATTGGCGAAGTTGCCACCTGATGCATGGCCGCCCTTTTTCCCGGCTGCCGATGCCTTTTCACGATCGTTAGCGAAATTGCCAGGATTGTTATTTCCTGTGTTAGCCATTTCATTCACCTCGTTTAGTTGATGTCAACGAGCCTTGCTGACTCGTCTTATTCGGAAAACATGGCGCCGCCAAGGTTTTAAGAGAAATCTGCAAACGGCGACGAGTGGTCACTGTCGTTATTTATTTCCCTGCTGCCTCGGCCTCTATTGCAACAGGCTATTAAACAGGCGGTGATTGATTAGCCGCCCTGAACACCGAAACTTCATCCAGCAACATCCTGTGGAAGCGAGCTTGCTCGCGATGGCGGTGTGTCCGTCAATATCAATACAGGCTGATCCGACGCTATCGCGAGCAAGCTCGCTCCCACAGGGGGCCAGGTCGCGCCAGCAACCCGTTGCAGCGGTCTCGAAGGCTCCGTCAGGAAGAGCCCACCATCAACTGGACCTCAAGATTGGCCGTCGCCACACCGTGGTTTGCCACATACACATCGGCGGTCCAGCCCTTGGTCTGGTTGTGATAGGACTGAGTGCCCAAGGCCGTGCCGCTGTCCCATTCCAGGATGTCGCCAATATCGATGTCATTGGCCGAACGCAGCGCGAGCACGGTATGGCCGTGCTCCTGCCCCACGTACACACCCACCAATCCGCGCTGTCTGTTGATGGCCCGTACTTCACCGATGGTCTGCTTCATAAGCCTCCTCTGCGACAGGTTCAGAGCGACCGAAACAACCCGATTGCTCTTTCACACATAAGTGTGGAGGCCCCTCCTGCAAGGAAAGTTTGCAGAACAGCGCCGCTGAGCGACGAAAGGCGTGACGTAGACCTTGTGCTCGACAGTGCTACCCTCAACGAATCCAGGCCCACGGAGAACCCCCCATGCCGGACGATTTGCATCGCGAACCGCTCGATCAGTTGCAGGCGTACCTGGCCGGACGCCGCTTCCTGGTACTCACTGGCGCTGGCATCAGCACCCCTTCGGGCATCCCCGACTACCGCGACAGCGACGGTGTGCGCCGGGGTCGACAGCCGATGATGTACCAGGAGTTCCTCGCCCAGGCCGAGGCACGACGGCGCTACTGGGCGCGGGCGATGCTGGGCTGGCCCCGCGTGCGGCAGGCCAGGCCGAACGCGGCTCACGAGGCCTTGGCCGAGTTGCAGGCACGGCAACGCATCAGCGGCCTGATTACCCAGAATGTCGACACGCTGCATGACCAGGCCGGCAGCCAGGACGTCATCGAACTGCACGGCAGCCTGCATCGCGTACTGTGCCTGGATTGCGGCCAGCGCAGCCAACGACAGCAGATTCAACAGTTGATGGAAACCGAAAATCCTTACCTGGCCGGTGTCGATGCGGTGCAGGCGCCCGATGGCGACACCCTGCTCGACCCGGCTTTCGAGGCGCGCTTCCAGGTGCCCCGGTGCCCTCATTGCGGCGGCGAGCGGTTGAAACCCGACGTGGTGTTTTTCGGCGAGAACGTCGCCCCCCTCACCGCGACCCGCGCCGTGCAAGCCGTCGAGCAAGCGGACGGCCTGCTGGTGGTGGGCTCGTCGCTGATGGCGTATTCGGCGTTTCGCCTGTGCCGGGCCATCAAGGACCAGGGCAAGCCGCTGCTGGCGATCAACCGGGGCAAGACCCGGGCCGATGAGCTGCTGGACCTCAAGCTTGAAGAGCCGTGTGAGCAACTGTTGCCACTATTGATCTGACACCACGCCATCTCCCTGTGGGAGCGAGCTTGCTCGCGATGGCGGTGGGTCAGTCAATATCACTGCTGGCTGATCCGACGCCATCGCGAGCAAGCTCGCTCCCACAGGGTCATCACTCCCACAGGGGATTGTGGTTACTTCGGTATCAACTGCGCCCCCAAATCCTGATCCCTGAGCGTATCGAACAACGCCTGCGCCGCCGCCGACAGTTCGTACCCCGGCTTGGTCAGCACCCCGATGGCCCGTTCGATCACCGGATCGCTCAAGGTGATGCAGTGGGCACCCAGTTCATGCATCTGCCCGACGCACAGCGCCGGCACGGCACTCACCCCCAGCCCGCTGGCGACCATCCGCCCGACGGTCGCCAACTGGTGGCTCTCGAACTCCACAGGCAGTTTCATGCCCCGGGCCTGCAGGTGCTCTTCCAGCATCACCCGTACGGTGGAGGGCCGTTGCAGCGTGATAAAGGGCTGTTCCAGCAAGGTTTCCCAGTGGATCTCGTCGCGCTGGGCAAGCGGTGAGTCCAGCGGCACCACCGCGACGAAGCGATCGAGATACAAGGGCGTGAACGTCAATGACGAACCCTGCATCGGCTCGAACGCCACGCCCAATTCGACATGACGATCACGCACCATTTCCAGCACCTGCTCGTTGATCACGTCGTTGACCGTAACGTTGACATTCGGGTAGCGGGCGCGGAAGGTCTTGAGGATCGGCGGCAGCAGGTTGCCGGCAAATGACGGCATCGCCGCCAACGTCACGCGACCGCGCTGCAAGGTGAAGCGCTGGCGCATTTCGTCCTCGGCGTTGTCCCAGTCGGCAATCAGCCGTCGGGCCAGTGGCAGCAAGGATTCGCCTTCGGGCGTCAGCGCCACGTTACGGGTATTGCGGCTGAACAAACGACCGCCGAGGCCTTCTTCCAAGGCCTTGATGGTCAGGCTCAGGGCGGACTGGGACAGATGCAGCCGCTCGCAGGCCACGGCAAAGCTCAGGCTCTGGGCCACGGCGAGGAAGGCGCGGATTTGCTTGAGGGTCATGGGCGTCCTGTGTCCGGTTGCGTAGGAGCTGCCGAAGGCTCGGGCCGCGTTCGGACGATCTTTTGATCTTTCGCTTGGGATTCAAGCGTCTCTGGCAAGATCGCAGCCTCGTTGCACTCGACAGCTCCTACAGTGGGAGGCAATTATTGAGTTTTATCAATCAATCCAACCTAAAAATCAACTTAACAAATATATGACTTGGCGCAACACTGCATTCCATTGCGACCCCATCAAGAATAAAAGAGGTGTCTATGGCAGGTTTCGACAAACGCGTGAGTTCTTATGAAGAAGCGCTGGAAGGCTTGAAGGACGGCATGACCGTCATCGCCGGCGGCTTCGGCCTGTGCGGTATCCCGGAAAACCTGATCGCCGAGATCAAGCGCAAGGGCATCCGCGACCTCACCGTCGTGTCCAACAACTGCGGCGTCGACGGCTTCGGCCTCGGCGTACTGCTGGAAGACCGGCAGATCCGCAAGGTGGTCGCCTCCTACGTGGGCGAAAATGCCCTGTTCGAGAAGCAGCTGCTCAGCGGCGAAATCGAAGTCGTACTCACCCCCCAAGGCACCCTCGCGGAAAAAATGCGCGCCGGCGGCGCAGGCATCCCGGCGTTCTTCACCGCCACCGGCGTCGGTACTCCAGTGGCCGAGGGCAAGGAAGTGCGTGAATTCCATGGCCGCCAGTACCTGATGGAAGAATCCATCACCGGCGACTTCGCCATCGTCAAAGGCTGGAAGGCCGACCATTTCGGCAACGTGATCTATCGCCACACCGCGCAGAACTTCAATCCGCTGGCCGCCACGGCGGGCAAGATCACGGTGGTGGAAGTCGAAGAAATCGTCGAACCCGGCGAGCTGGACCCGACGCAGATCCACACCCCTGGCATCTACGTCGACCGGGTCATTTGCGGCACGTTCGAAAAACGCATCGAACAGCGCACCGTGCGTAAGTGATCCCCTGCCCCCGGCCCGAATGAAGGAATAACAACATGGCACTTTCCCGCGAACAAATGGCTCAACGCGTCGCCCGCGAAATGCAGGACGGCTACTACGTGAACCTGGGCATCGGCATTCCGACCCTGGTCGCCAACTACATTCCCGAAGGCATGGAAGTCATGCTGCAATCGGAAAACGGCCTGCTCGGCATGGGCGCGTTTCCCACCGAAGCCGAAGTTGATGCCGACATGATCAACGCCGGCAAGCAGACCGTCACCGCGCGCATCGGCGCGTCGATCTTCTCTTCGGCCGAATCGTTTGCCATGATCCGTGGCGGCCATATCGACCTGACCGTGCTGGGCGCGTTCGAGGTGGACGTCGAAGGCAACATCGCCTCGTGGATGATCCCCGGCAAGCTGGTCAAGGGCATGGGCGGCGCGATGGACCTGGTGGCCGGTGCCGAGAACATCATCGTCACCATGACCCATGCGTCCAAGGATGGCGAGTCTAAACTGCTGCCACGTTGCAGCCTGCCGCTGACCGGCGCCGGTTGCATCAAGCGCGTGCTGACCGACCTGGCCTACTTGGAAATCCAGGACGGCGCCTTCATCCTGAAAGAACGTGCCCCAGGCGTCAGCGTCGAGGAAATCGTCGCCAAGACCGCCGGCAAATTGATCGTGCCGGACCACGTGCCTGAAATGCAGTTCGCTGCCCAGTGAGGAGAGATTCGATGCAAGAAGTCGTGATTGTCGCCGCTACCCGTACCGCCATTGGCAGTTTCCAGGGTTCGCTGGCTGCCATTCCCGCGCCGGAACTCGGTGCCGCGGTGATTCGTCGCCTACTGGAACAGACCGGTTTGTCGGGCGAACAGGTCGATGAAGTGATTCTTGGCCAGGTGCTGACCGCCGGATCCGGGCAAAACCCGGCGCGCCAGGCGGCGATTCTGGCCGGCCTGCCTCATGCGGTGCCGGCGCTGACGCTGAACAAGGTCTGCGGTTCGGGACTCAAGGCGTTGCACCTGGGCGCCCAGGCGATCCGCTGTGGCGACGCCGACGTCATCATCGCCGGCGGCATGGAGAACATGAGCCTGGCCCCGTACGTGTTGCCGGCCGCCCGCACCGGCCTGCGCATGGGCCACGCGAAGATGATCGACAGCATGATCACCGACGGCCTGTGGGACGCCTTCAACGATTACCACATGGGCATCACCGCCGAGAACCTGGTGGACAAGTACGGCATCAGCCGCGAGGAGCAGGACGCTTTCGCTGCCGCGTCCCAACAGAAGGCCGTCGCCGCCATCGAGAGCGGTCGGTTCGCCGAGGAGATCACGCCGATCCTGATTCCCCAGCGCAAAGGCGATCCCGTGGCGTTCGCCACCGACGAACAACCGCGCGCCGGTACCACCGCCGAATCCCTGGGCAAGCTCAAGCCTGCCTTCAAGAAGGACGGCAGCGTCACCGCGGGCAATGCGTCCTCGCTCAACGATGGCGCCGCTGCGGTGATCCTGATGAGCGCGGAAAAAGCCAAGGCCCTGGGCCTGCCCGTGCTGGCGAAAATCAGTGCCTACGCCAATGCCGGCGTCGACCCGGCCATCATGGGCATTGGCCCGGTCTCGGCCACCCGCCGCTGCCTGGACAAGGCCGGCTGGTCGCTGGATCAACTGGACCTGGTCGAAGCCAACGAAGCCTTCGCAGCCCAATCGCTGGCCGTGGCCCGGGAACTGAAATGGGACATGGACAAGGTCAACGTCAACGGCGGCGCCATCGCCCTGGGCCACCCTATCGGCGCATCGGGGTGCCGAGTCCTGGTGTCGCTGCTGCATGAAATGATCAAGCGCGACGCCAAGAAAGGCCTCGCGACACTGTGCATCGGCGGCGGCCAAGGCGTGGCCCTGGCGCTGGAACGGGCATAACCGACACAAGTTCAACAGTGGTTGCGCGGACCCACGAATATCCGCACAACCACTGGCACCACCACCGGCGCAATCTCGGTTGCGCCGGTTTTTTTTGCCTGCTGGTTTTGAGCACGGCCTATCGGCCTCATCGCGAGCAAGCTCGCTCCCACGGGGGGCCTGGGTGTTCACAGATCCGCTGCCCACCACAGATCCACTGTGGGAGCGAGCTTGCTCGCGATGGCGGTGGGTCAGGCGACGATGAGCCGTCAGGAACCTGCACCAAACCGGTCGCGACTGTTGGTCAGGTGCAGCCACATGGCGGCGCGGGCGGCGTCCGGGTCCTGGCGCTTGATGGCATTGAAGATCGCCTCATGCTCGAGGTTGGCCAGTTGTGCCAGCTTGCCCAGGTCCGCCTGGCCGCGTTCGGCCACGTTCACTCGGGTCCTGGGGATCATCGCACTGCCCAGGTGCTGCATGATTTCGACAAAACAGGCATTGTCCGTGGCCTCGGCGATGAGCAGATGGAAGCGCCGGTCGGCCTCGACACAGCTGTCGTTATTGCTGGACAACCGCTGATAGTCATCCAGCGCCTGGCGCATCTGCTGCAACTGGTGTTCGCTACGACGCCGGGCCGCCAAGGCCACCGCCTGGGTTTCCAGGCCCAGGCGCAGCTCCAGGATTGCCCGCACACCCGCCGCAGTGTCGACATTGAGCCGCAACCCCGGCTCGCCGGTTTGAGCCAGCACAAAGGTGCCGATGCCGTGGCGGGTCTCCACCAGCCCCGAAGCCTGCAACTTGGAAATCGCCTCGCGCACCACGGTCCGGCTGACACCATGCTCGCGAACGATGGCACCTTCCGATGGCAGTTTTTCCCCGGGTTTCAACTGCCCCAGCAAGATGCTCTGGCTCAGCTTCGCCACCAAATCATGGGCCAGGTTATGGGTACGCTTGCGCAGCGGCGCTTCGGTGTCTTGCATCGCCAGGGTTCCTCGAAAACAGGCAGATCGATCCTACCACCGGCAGGCTTGAGAGTGCGCATTACAGAACGCCAAACTTGTATGACAACACACCATATCTGGCGATTAACTTCGAAAATCAACGCCCAGAAAGCCTCGACCCCTACCGCACCGCCCACCCTGCACACAATCAAACACCTCAATATCGCCCAATAAATACGGCACTAAAAAGTCTAACCGCCCATCCAATCACGCTAAAAAATGTCTTGTCACTCAAAAAAATCAAGTTGTATGATGTCTATCAACATCGGCACCTGCACGATGCCCCGCATAAAAATAACGAGTGGGAGAAAAACCAGTGAACACATCCAGCCTCAAGGCGAATGCCGGAGCGGATCCGGTGCTGCTGTCGGCCATTGCCAAGGTCAAGCGCCACATCCTGCCGCTGTTCGTCATCATGTTTATCGTCAACTACATCGACCGTGTGAACATCGGCTTCGTACGCGCCCATATGGAGCACGACCTGGGCATCGGTGCCGCGGCCTATGGCTTTGGTGCCGGCCTGTTCTTCATCGGCTATGCGCTGTTCGAAGTCCCGTCCAACATCCTCTTGCAACGAATCGGCGCACGCATCTGGCTGACGCGCATCATGCTCACCTGGGGCCTGGTGGCCGCGGGCATGGCCTTCATCCAGAACGAAACCCACTTCTACATCCTGCGTTTCCTGCTGGGTGTGGCCGAAGCCGGTTTCTTCCCTGGGGTGATCTACTACTTCACCCGCTGGCTGCCGGGTGTCGAACGCGGCAAAGCCATCGCCATCTTCCTCAGCGGTTCGGCCATCGCGTCGCTGATCTCCGGCCCGCTGTCGGGGTTACTGCTGCAAATCAACGGCCTGGGCATGCACGGCTGGCAGTGGATGTACTTCATCGAAGGGATGTTTTCCGTCAGCCTGTGCGTCTTCGTCTGGTTCTGGCTGGACTCCAAGCCCCACGACGCCAAATGGTTGAGCCGCGAAGAACAAGATGTGCTGGTCCAGACCATCGATGACGAACAGCGCGCACGGGAAGCCGCCTCGCCGATCAAACTGTCCATCGGCCAGCTGCTCAAGGACCGCCAGATCATCCTGTTTTGCCTGATCTACTTCTTCATCCAATTGACGATCTATGCCGCCACGTTCTGGCTGCCGAGCATCATCAAGAAAATGGGCGAACTGAGCGACATCCAGGTCGGGCTGTTCAACTCGATCCCGTGGTTGCTGTCGATCGTCGGCATGTACGCCTTCGCCTCGCTGTCGGCCAAGTGGAAATTCCAGCAGGCCTGGGTCGCCACGGCCCTGTTGATCGCGGCAGCCGGGATGTTCATGTCCACCACCGGCGGACCGATCTTCGCCTTCGTCGCCATCTGTTTCGCGGCCCTGGGTTTCAAGTCGGCGTCGTCGCTGTTCTGGCCGATTCCCCAGGCTTACCTGGACGCCCGGATCGCCGCCGGGGTGATTGCCCTGATCAACTCGGTGGGCAACCTCGGCGGGTTCGTCGCCCCGACCACGTTCGGTCTGCTGGAGGAGCACACCGGCTCGATCCAGGGCGGCCTCTACGGCTTGGCGGCCACCTCGATCATTGCCGCGATCATCGTGTTTGCCGCCCGCAACACGCCCAAGCCCAAAGCCGTGACAACCCCAGCCGACCCGGCCGCCAGCCACGTCTGATCATTCGATTGTTCAAGGATAAGTACAGATGAGCACCCCAGAAACCAGCAAAGCCCCGATCATCACCAGCATGCAGATCGTGCCCGTGGCCGGCCATGACGGCATGTTGCTGAACCTCAGCGGCGCCCATGGCCCGTTCTTCACCCGCAACATCGTCATCCTCAAGGACAACGCCGGCCACACCGGCGTGGGCGAAGTACCCGGTGGCGAGCGCATTCGCCAGACCCTCGAAGACGCCCGTTCCCTGGTGGTCGGCAGCCCCATCGGCACGTACCAGAAGATCCTCAACACCGTGCGCCACGCCTTTGCCGACCGCGATGCCGGCGGCCGTGGCCTGCAGACTTTCGACCTGCGCATCACCATCCACGCGGTGACCGGCCTGGAAGCGGCACTGCTGGACCTGCTCGGCCAACACCTGGACGTACCGGTCGCCGCGCTGCTTGGCGAAGGCCAGCAACGCGATGAAGTGAAGATGCTCGGCTATCTGTTTTACGTCGGCGATCGCCAGCAGACCGACCTGCCCTACCGCAGCGAGCCGGACGCCGACAACGACTGGTTCCGCGTACGCCATGAGCAAGCCCTGGACGCCGACGCCGTGGTCCGCCTGGCCGAGGCCGCCCACGCCCGCTATGGCTTCCAGGACTTCAAGCTCAAGGGCGGTGTGCTGCAAGGTGAGGCAGAGATCGAAGCAGTCACGGCGCTGGCCGAGCGCTTTCCCCAGGCACGCATCACCCTGGACCCGAACGGCGCCTGGTCGCTCAAGGAAGCGGTGCGTTTGTGTCGCGACCAGCACAAGGTGCTGGCCTACGCCGAAGACCCTTGTGGTGCCGAGAATGGCTATTCGGGCCGCGAGGTCATGGCCGAGTTCCGCCGCGCCACGGGCCTGAAGACCGCCACCAACATGATCGCCACCGACTGGCGCGAGATGGGCCACGCCATCACCTTGCAGTCCGTGGACATTCCCCTGGCCGATCCGCACTTCTGGACCATGCAGGGCTCGGTACGGGTGGCGCAGATGTGCAATGAATGGGGCCTGACCTGGGGCTCGCACTCCAACAACCACTTCGACATTTCCCTGGCGATGTTCACCCACGTGGCCGCCGCCGCACCGGGCGACATCACGGCCATCGACACCCATTGGATCTGGCAGGACGGCCAGCGGCTGACCAAGGCGCCGTTGCAGATCCAGGGCGGTTGCGTGCAGGTACCGAAAAAACCGGGGCTGGGGATTGAGCTGGACACCGACCAACTGGCCAAGGCCCATGAGTTGTACAAGGGCATGGGCCTTGGCGCGCGGGACGATGCGGTGGCGATGCAGTTCCTGATTCCGGGCTGGACGTTCAACAACAAGCGGCCGTGCCTGGTTCGCTGAAGCGAGCAATTCCCCCTGTGGGAGCCCATGAAATTGAAGTCATCCATGACTTCTTGTGGGAGCGAGCTTGCTCGCGATTGCAGTGGGTCAGCCACATTGATGTCGACTGACACTCCGCTATCGCGAGCAAGCTCGCTCCCACATTTGGTTCTGGGGTGGCCTTTGATTTTATGAGCGCCACAAATACCTGTGGCGAGGGAGCTTGCTCCCGCTGGGCTGCGTAGCAGCCCCCTTCCGGCGGTCGCTGCGCAACCGAGCGAGAGCAAGCTCCCTCGCCACAGTCATCATTCCCCTTCAGTTATCAGCTCAGCCTTTGGCAGTCGGGCCTGGTGAACGTTAACCCTCCGGCCGCAGGATCAATACCGCCAACGGCGGCAAGTTGAGCTCCAGCGACAGGGCCTGGCCATGGCTGGGCACTTCTTCGGTGGAGGCCCCGCCGCCATTGCCATAGTTGGAGCCGGCATAGGTGTCGGCATCGCTGTTGAGCAATTCGACCCAGCGCCCGCCGAACGGCACGCCGACCCGGTAGGCCTCGCGCGGCACCGGTGTGAAGTTGGCGACCACCAGCACCGGCCGGCCCTCCTTGCTCCAGCGCAGCCAGGCGTAGACGCTGTTGAGCGCATCGTCACCAATCAACCACTGGAAACCCTGGGGCGCATCATCCTGGTCGTGCAGCGCCGGTTCTTCGCGATACAGCCGGTTCAGGTCGCTCACCAGTTTCTGCACGCCACGGTGCTCAGGGTATTGCAGCAGATACCAGTCCAATTGCTGGTCGTGGTTCCACTCGCGCCATTGGCCGAACTCACAGCCCATGAACAACAGCTTCTTGCCGGGATGGCCCCACATGAAGCTGAGGTAGGCCCTCAGGTTGGCGAATTTCTGCCAACGGTCACCGGGCATCTTGTCGATCAGCGAGCGTTTGCCATGAACCACTTCGTCATGGGAAATCGGCAGGACGAAGCGCTCGGACCAGGCATACACCAGGCCGAAACTCAGTTCGTTGTGGTGATGAGCGCGGTACACCGGGTCTTGCTGGATGTAGTGCAGCGAATCGTGCATCCAGCCCATGTTCCACTTGTAGGCAAAACCCAGGCCGCCCTGCTGGGTGCTCTGGCTGACACCCGGCCACGCCGTGGATTCTTCGGCGATGACCAGCGCACCGGGGGTTTCCAGCGCCACCACATCGTTGAGGTGCCGCAGGAAATCGATGGCTTCGAGGTTTTCCCGTCCGCCGTGGCGGTTGGGTACCCACTCGCCGGCCTTGCGCGAATAGTCGCGGTACAACATCGAGGCCACGGCATCCACCCGCAGGCCATCGACGTGGAAATGCTTGAGCCAGTGCAGCGCCGACGCCAGCATGAAGCCGTGCACTTCGGTGCGGCCCAGGTTGTAGATCAGCGTGTCCCAATCCTGGTGGAAGCCTTCCAGCGGATTGCCGTATTCGTACAGCGCAGTACCGTCGAACTGGGCCAGGCCGTGGGTGTCGGTGGGAAAATGCGCCGGCACCCAGTCGAGGATGACGCCGATATTGGCCTGGTGGCAGGCGTTGACGAACGCCGCGAAATCGTCCGGCGAGCCGAAGCGTGCCGTCGGCGCGAATTGCGACAGCGGCTGATAGCCCCAGGAGCCGCCGAACGGGTGCTCCATGATCGGCATCAGCTCGATGTGGGTGAAGCCCAGGTCCTTGACATACGGGATCAGCCGCTCGGCCATTTCATGCCAGTTGTATTGCCGGGCCACCTCTCCCGCCTCGTCGATTTCGCACTGCCAGGAGCCGGCGTGCAATTCGTAGATCGACAGCGGCGCACCCGGGAGCTGGCGCTCGCGACGGTGCTGCATCCACTCGTCGTCCTGCCACTCGATCTTCAGGGGCGAGGCGACTCTCGACGCCGTGTCTGGCGGCATCTGCGTGGCCAGGGCCACTGGGTCGGCCTTGAGCGGCAGGATGCCGTGGGCACCGAGGATTTCATACTTGTAACCTTCACCGGCACCCAGCCTGGGGACGAATATCTCCCACACGCCGGACGGATAACGGATGCGCATCGGATGCCGACGCCCGTCCCAGACGTTGAAATCCCCGACCACCGAAACGCGCCGGGCGTTCGGCGCCCAGACCGCGAACCGCACGCCGTCGATGCCATCGACGGTGGTCAGCTGCGCGCCGAGGCAGGAACTGAGATCGCGGTGATTGCCCTCGCCAAACAGGTAAAGGTCCATCTCCCCCAGCAACGGACCGAAGCTGTAGGGGTCCTCGGCTACCTGCTCGCCGCCGGCCCAACGGGTGCGCAGCAAGTACGCCTGGGCGCGGTCGAAATGGCCGACGAACAGCCCCGGGGTTGCAGTGGGTTGCAGCTCCCCCAGCTCTTCGCCGCCATCGCGGGCCAGCACATGCACGCTCAGGGCACCGGGCAGATACGCGCGAATGAATTGGCCGCCGGCGTCGTCGCCATGAGGCCCCAGGATGGAAAACGGGTCGTGGTGTTCGGCGCGCACCAGCGCGTCGATGTCATGGGGCGCCGGCAGCAACGACTCTTTGGCCTGCCCCTGTGGTTCTTTGTTCGAGACACTCATGATTCTCTCCACTAAATCGGTCCGGCTACGTCGGAAAAGGGTTGCAGCCCACTCAATAACCCGACCAGACCGTGCAACGGCACGGGCAGCCAGGTGGGGCGATTCTCGGCTTCATAGGCCACTTCATAGGCCGCCTTCTCCAGGCCGAACAACGCCAGTGCGGCGTCTTCGCCTTCAGCATCCTTCCACTCATGGGCAAGACTAGCTGCCGCCAGCCGATATGCCTCGACAAATGCCTGGCGAGCCTCTTTCAGATAACGATCGGCGACTCGTTGCCGCGCCGCATCGGCATCGGCCGTGCTGTCGACGGTGTGCAAGTGAATCGCCATGGCCGCTGCATAATCGAAAGAACGCAACACGCCACTGACATCCTTGTACGGGCTGTGCTTGCCCCGTCGTTCATGCAATGGTCGCGCCGGCTCACCTTCGAAGTCGATCAGGTAGGCGTCGCCCTTGATCACCAGCACCTGCCCCAGGTGCAGGTCGCCATGGACGCGAATGCGCAAGCCTCCTTCAGCCTTGCTGGCCAGTGCCTGGACATGGGCCAGGACGGTTTTCTTGTGCTCCAGCAAGCGTGCGACCATGGCCTGGTCCGCGGGGTTCAACTGGCCCTGGTTCTGCTTGAGCAGGCGCAAGGCGTTTTCCACTTGGGCGACCACGTCCTTGCCGATGGCCTGGGCTTGCTTGGCGTTGGTAGCCTGCGGCGCGAAGTCCGGGTCGTCGGTAGCCTGGGCCAATACCTGGTGCATTTCCCCCAGGCGCTGGCCGAGCATGCCGGCGAAATCCTTCAGTTCGCCCAGGGCGTTGTAATGTTGCTCCTGCTCGGACACCGCGTCCGCCAGCTCATCGCGCAGGGCGCGTTCGAGGTTGTTCTGGGTCCATTCCCAGGCATCGCCCTGATTGCTCAAGTAGCCCTGGGCGATCATCAGCAGCGCATCTTCACCCTGGGCGTCGCGGCGAACCACCGAACCCAGCAGCGGTGAAATATTGCTGAAACCGGCAGCGGTCAGGTAGGCGCTCATTTCCAGTTCCGGGTGCACGCCCGAGGCGACCTTGCGAATCAGCTTGAGCACCAGGCTGCTGCCCACCACCACCGAACTGTTGGACTGTTCGGCGGACAGGTAACGCACCTCCGGCTCATCGCCCAGGTTCAGCGCGGCCAGGCCTTCGGTGGGTTCGAAGCGCAACTCACCTTCGGCGAACGGCAGCACCGTGGCGGCCTGCATGCTGTGCAGCACGGCGCGCACGAAGCTTTCCAGGCTGAATGCATCGGTGATCAAGCCCACCTGACGCACCCGACGTACCCGTGACAACGCCAGTTGCTGCGGTAACGCCGCACCCACCTGGTCTTCGGCGAGCAGGCCGAACGGCAGCTGATAACGCAGGGTCTGGCCGCCACTGGTGACATCGATTTCACTGAGCAGCACCGGGTGCTGCGGGTCACCAAAACGCACGCCATAGACAATCTCGACCTTCTCGATCGCGCTGTCCTTGCCGGCGAACCAGCGCCGGTTCTGCAACCAGCTCGGCAGGATGGTTTGCTCCAGCGTGGTGCGCGATGGCGCTTCGAGCAATTCTTCCAGGCGTTTTTTCAGCACCAGGGTGGTGAAGTCCGGCAAGCTCTGGGCCGGTTCCACGTGCCAGCTCGGCATCTGGTTCTCGGTTGCCAGGGCGAACCAATAGAAGCCATACGGCGCCAGGGTCAGCAGGAAGTTCAACTGGCCGATGGGTGGGAAAGCGTTGCCGCCGAGCATCTCCACCGGGACCATACCGGCGTAGGTCGACAGATCCAGTTCGGCGGCCTGGGCGCTGCGGGACACGTTGGCCACGCAGAGGATGATTTCGTGCTTGCCGTCGGGCCCGGTGTATTCGCGGGTATAGGCCAGGATCCGGCGGTTGCTCGGCGAGAGCATCTTCAACGTGCCACGGCCAAAGGCCTTGGATTGCTTGCGCACCGCCAGCATGCGTCGGGTCCAGTTGAGCAGCGAGTGCGGGTCACCGGCCTGGGTTTCGACGTTGACCGACTGGTAGCCGTACTGCGGGTCCATGATCGGCGGCAGCACCAGGCTGGCCGGGTCGGCACGGGAGAAACCGCCGTTGCGGTCGATGGACCACTGCATCGGCGTACGCACGCCATCACGGTCGCCCAGGTAGATGTTGTCGCCCATGCCGATTTCATCGCCGTAGTACAGCGTCGGCGTGCCAGGCATCGACAGCAGCAGGCTGTTGAGCAACTCGACGCGACGACGGTCGCGCTCCACCAACGGCGCCAGGCGCCGACGAATGCCCAGGTTGATACGCGCCCGACGGTCGGCGGCGTAGTAGTTCCACAGGTAGTCACGCTCCTTGTCGGTGACCATCTCCAGGGTCAACTCATCGTGGTTGCGCAGGAAAATCGCCCACTGGCAATTGGCGGGGATCTCCGGGGTCTGGCGCAGGATGTCGGTGATAGGGAAGCGATCTTCCTGGGCCAGCGCCATGTACATGCGCGGCATCAGCGGGAAGTGGAAAGCCATGTGGCATTCGTCACCGTTCATCCCTTGGGCGTCGACATCGCCGAAGTACAACTGGGTGTCTTCCGGCCACTGGTTGGCTTCGGCCAGCAACATGCGGTCGGGGTAGTTGGCGTCGATCTCGGCGCGGATCAGCTTCAGTACGTCATGGGTCTCGGGCAGGTTTTCGTTGTTGGTGCCGTCGCGCTCGATCAGGTACGGGATGGCGTCCAGGCGCAGGCCGTCAATACCCATGTCCAGCCAGTAGCGCATCACCGACAACACGGCCTTGATGACCTGCGGGTTATCGAAGTTGAGGTCGGGCTGGTGGGAGTAGAAGCGGTGCCAGAAGTATTGGCCCGCCACCGGGTCCCAGGTCCAGTTGGACTTCTCGGTGTCGAGGAAAATGATCCGCGTGCCGTCGTACTTGTGGTCGTCATCGGACCAGACGTAGAAGTCCCGCGCCTTCGAACCCGGCTTGGCCTTGCGCGCGCGCTGGAACCAGGGGTGCTGGTCCGAGGTGTGGTTGATGACCAGCTCGGTGATTACCCGCAGGTTGCGCTTGTGGGCTTCGGCAATGAACCGCCGCGCATCGGCCATGGTGCCGTAGTCGGCGCTGACACCGCGGTATTCGGCAATGTCATAACCGTCGTCGCGCCTGGGTGAAGGATAGAACGGCAGCAGCCAGATGGTGTTGACGCCCAGGTCGGCGATGTAGTCGAGCTTTTCGATCAGGCCGGGAAAGTCACCGATCCCGTCGTTATTGGAGTCGAAATAGGATTTTACGTGGACCTGGTAAATCACCGCGTCCTTGTACCAGAGCGGATCTTTGATGAAGGTGGCAGACCGGGGTTTCTTCGCCATTTGCAACTCCTGATGAATTCAATAAAGCCGCGGGATACAGGCTTGTGAGGTCTTTTTGTGGCGGAGGGCTTTATCCCCCTGTAGGAGCTGGCGAAGCCTGCGATCTTTTGAGCTTTTGATCTTTCGCTTGAGATTCAAGTGGCTGGGGAAAGATCGCAGCCTCGCTGCACTCGACAGCTCCTACACAGCTCCTACAACAGCTCCTAGGCAGCGCCTGTGGGAGTGCGCATCACGCCACGCTGATCCGCCAAATCCCGAACGGCTGGTACGCCGGGTCAATCCGCATGAACTGGTGCTTGCCGTACCAGGTCCAGCGATGTCCGTTCATCAGATCCTCGCCCTGGGTCTGGGCGTCGTCGGGCAGGCCCATCTCCCAGAGTGGCAACTCAAAACTGGCTTCCTGCGGGTTGCGCGGATCAAGGCTCACCGCCACCAGGATGAAATTGCTGCCGTCGGCGGTGCGCTTGCCGAAATAGAGAATGTTGTCGTTCCAGGCGTTGTAGATTTTCAGGCCCAGGTGGGTTTGCAGCGCCGGGTTCTGCCGGCGGATGCGGTTGAGCTGGGCGATCTCGGCAATGATGTTGCCCGGCGCGGTGAAGTCCCGGGGGCGGATCTCGTATTTCTCCGAATCAAGGTATTCCTCCTTGCCCGGCACCGGTGCCGACTCACACAGCTCGAAGCCCGAATACATGCCCCACAGGCCCGAGCCCATGGTTGCCAGGGCCGCGCGGATCAAAAAACCGGCGCGCCCCGACTCATGGAGAAAGGCCGGGTTGATGTCTGGTGTGTTGACGAAAAAATTCGGCCGGTAGCATTCACGCCACGGCGATTCATTGAGCTCACTGAAGTAGGTCGCCAGTTCAGCCTTGGTGTTGCGCCAAGTGAAATAGGTGTAGCTCTGGGAGTAACCGACCTTGCCCAGCCGCGCCATCATGGCCGGCGTGGTGAACGCTTCAGCCAGGAAGATCACTTCAGGGTACTGGGCCCGCACATCGGCAATCAGCCATTGCCAGAACGGCAGCGGCTTGGTGTGAGGGTTGTCGACGCGGAATATCTTCACGCCTTCCTTGACCCAGCCCACCACGACGTCCCGCAGCTCCGTCCACAGGCTGGGAATCGCATCGGCCGCGTAGAAATCAACGTTGACGATGTCCTGGTATTTCTTCGGCGGGTTTTCCGCATATTTGATCGTGCCGTCCGGCCGCCAGCTGAACCAGCCCGGGTGCTGCTTGAGCCAGGGGTGGTCCTGGGAACACTGGATCGCGAAGTCCAGGGCGATCTCCAGGCCGTGGTCGGCGGCCGCCGCCACCAGGCGCCGGAAGTCCTCGCGGCTACCCAATTGCGGGTGAATGGCCTCGTGCCCACCCTCCTCGCTGCCAATGGCATACGGGCTGCCCGGATCGTCGGGACCGGCGGTGAGGGAATTGTTCGGGCCTTTGCGGAAACTGCGACCGATGGGATGGATCGGCGGGAAGTACAGCACGTCGAAGCCCATGTCCTGGATCATCGCCAGGCGCGAATGCACGTCGTTGAAAGTGCCGTGGCGCTGGGGATCGTCGGTGATCGAGCGGGGAAACAGCTCGTACCAGCTGGCAAACTCCGACAGCTGGCGCTCCACATCCAGCGGATACTCGGGGCTGATGCTCAAGTATGGGCGATGATCGGCCCGGGACATCAGATCGGCACTGCGCGGCGCCAGGAACAGCGCCACCTGCTCGGTCGGCAACAGACCGGAGAGCTCATGGTGCAAGGCCGCCAGTTGCTCGCTCAGGTCACCGGTGCTGCGCTCGACGGCCATTTGCACTTGGTTGCGCCCTTCTTGCAACTCCAGGCTGATCGGCACCCCTGCAGCGAATTTCTTTTCCAGCTCGTAGCGAAAACTGGCGAACTGGTCGATCCAGGCCTCGATACAAAACACATAGCGGCCTTGTTCCGGCACGTTGAACTGGCCGTGCCAGCCGTTGTTGCCCAGGTCACTCATGACCTCGCTGTTCCACACTTCATCCTGCAGCGCACGCCAGCGAATGCGCACGGCCAGCTTGTCATGACCATCGGCGAAGACTTTGCTGGTCACTGTCACGTCCTGCCCAGCTACGGCCTTGGCGGCGAATTGCCCGCCGTCGATCACCGGCATGGTGTTTTCAATAGCAATACGCGGCAACAGCAAGGCTTGAGACAGTGGCAAATGCGGGTTGTAGGCCAGTTCAGTCGGGTGTTCGGCAGTCATCGAGCATCGCTCCTTTTACGCCCCATGGACGCGCTTGTGGCGGTAAAGGCCCAACGGGTCCCTGAAAAAACTCACTTAAACTCCGAACCGAATCAACGGCTAAAAGTTCAGAGGTATTTACCCCGATGCATCCGGGGATCAAAGCCGGTGCAAGGTGGTCAACAACAATAAGCACGACTCAAGCCATGTGCGTCACGGAGACCCGTCCTGATGAATATTCCCATCCCGGCCGAAACACCCGATCCGAACATCGACGACCCCACCTTGCCCCCGCCCGGCCCTGATCCCGAGCCTATTCCAGAGAAAGACCCGCCGCTGGACCCACAACCGCCGCTGGGTGACCCGCCGAGCGAGGCGCCGCCGGAGCGGGTTTGAGTCAACGATTTGGAGCTAATCCCTGTGGGAGCGAGCTTGCTCGCGATAGGGACTGTCAATCAGCATAGTGGCTGGCTGATCCTCCGCTATCGCGAGCAAGCTCGCTCCCACAAGTCTAATGTTCAAGTCTTATACCCAGGCTATGGCTTGCCGCCCTTCTCCAGCGCCCGGACGATCACCGGCATCACACTGAAGATCGCCAGCGCCAGCACCGTACTGAGCACCGCCGTCGCCTCTCGCCCCAACCCGGCGGCGACGCCAATGGCTGCGGTCATCCAGAGGCCCGCAGCGGTGGTCAGGCCCTTGACGTGACCTTCGTCGCCGTCGGTGTTTTTCAGGATGGTGCCAGCGCCGAGAAAACCGATGCCGGCGACCACGCCTTGTATCACCCGGCTCATCGCGTCGGCCTGGGACCCGGACATCTGTGGCACCAAGACGAACAGCGCCGCTCCCAGGGCCACGAGCATGTGGGTTCGCACGCCGGCAGCCTTGCCCTTGTGTTCGCGCTCGAAACCCAGGATGCCGCCCAGCAGCGCGGCCATGAGCAGGCGCACCGTGACCCGGGTCATCTGCTGGGCATCGGTGATGTCGGCGAATTCCGCCTGCAGGGTTACCCAGACTTCATGCCACCAGGCGTCCATGGACCGTCCTCTTTTTCATTCGATAAACGATGGACCGCAGGCGGCGCCAGAGGTGCGCCCGACCGCTGATCAGCCGCCACGAACCCTGGCTTGGCCGCGAGACCTAATGCTCAGGACACTCAGGAAGGAGCAACGCCATGCTTAAAGAAATCGACAACGACAAGACCTGCCATTTCGAAACCGCCGCTGGAGAGAAATTACGCCCCGCCAGCGAACTGGTCGTTATCACCGACCCGGACAAAGCCATGTCGGCCGTGGAGATCAATGGCGACCTGGTCTACCTCACCGAAGCCGAAGTGGATGCCTTGACCGTGGCCGGCGCGGTCGACGGGCGCAAGCACCTCAAGGCCACGGACAGCGGCTCGGCGATCTGAACCCCCTGGACCTTTGCGACAAGTTCAATCCGTGGGAGCAAAGCTTGCTCGCGATGCAAACAACACGGTACCTCCTGAACCCAGGTGCCTGTATCGCGAGCAAGCTTTGCTCCCACAGATCCCTTTGCCACAGGGATTGTTCGTTCGTCCTCGGGTGCATCAAAGTGTCGCAGCGCCTGGGTTTCGCGGCATCTGATCCGGTTTTTATGGAAACACCTGAGTCTGTTATGCAAACAGTTCCATGGTCATAGTGCGCCGGCCAGATAGAGGCTGATGAGCGACCGACCATGAGCGATAGAATCCCCGTCCAGTTGATACAGACGTTCGAACCTGCGCCAACGAAGATAAAGGCCAGGAGCACCGACAACCTGATCCACACCCGCAGTTTCACCGGTTTGTTTCGTACCCTGCGCATCAGCGGTGCGGGGGTTCTGTTCCTGCTGTTCTTCGGCACGGTATGGTTGAACTGGGGCGGCCGCCAGGCGGTGCTCTGGGACCTTTCCGAAAGCAAATTCCACATCTTTGGCGCGACCTTCTGGCCCCAGGATTTCATCCTGCTGTCGGCCTTGCTGATCATTGCCGCCTTCGGCCTGTTTGCGATCACCGTGTTTGCCGGTCGCGTGTGGTGCGGCTACACCTGTCCCCAGAGTTCCTGGACCTGGATCTTCATGTGGTGCGAGAAAATCACCGAAGGCGAACGCAACCAGCGGATCAAGCTGCAGGCCGCGCCCTGGGGCCTGAACAAACTCTTGCGCCGCTCAGCCAAGCACACGCTGTGGCTGGCCATCAGCCTGCTCACCGGCCTGACGTTCGTGGGGTACTTCACGCCGATCCGCCCCCTGGCCGAAGAACTGCTGACCCTGCAAATGGCCGGCGTGAGCCTGTTCTGGGTGCTTTTCTTTACCGCAGCCACCTACCTCAACGCCGGCTGGCTGCGTGAAGCGGTGTGCATGCATATGTGCCCCTATGCACGCTTTCAAAGCGTGATGTTCGACAAGGACACGCTGACTATTTCCTACGATGCGGCCCGTGGTGAAATCCGCGGCCCACGCAAACGCGAGGCAAACCCGGCCAATATTGGCCTGGGCGACTGCATCGACTGCCAGATGTGCGTGCAGGTCTGCCCCACCGGCATCGACATCCGCGACGGCCTGCAGATGGAATGCATCGGCTGCGCGGCCTGCATCGATGCCTGCGATTCGATCATGGACAAGATGGGCTACGCCCGCGGCCTGATCAAATACACCTCCGAACATCAATTGCAGGGCGGCAAGACTCACCTGCTCAGGCCTCGGCTGATCGGCTATACCGCCGTGCTGCTGGTGATGATCGGCGCGCTGGTCGTGGCGCTGATGCAACGGCCCATGGTGTCGCTGGACGTCAGCAAGGACCGTGGCCTGTTCCGCGAAAACAGCGCAGGCCAGATCGAGAACATCTACAGCTTGAAAATCATCAACAAGACCCAACAGCGCCAGGATTATCAGCTGTCCCTGGTGGACGGCGACGGCTTCATCCTGCAAGGCAAGACCCAACTGAGCCTGGCCCCGGGGGAAATCGTCGATGTGCCGGTGTCGGTGGCGATGCTCAGCGAACGGCCTGCTAAAGGCTCCCAGGAAATGACATTCAAGGTTGCCGACAGTGACGAGCCGGGCATCTACAGCGTGGCCAAGAGCCGTTTTGTCGCACCGATGAATCGTTGAACCCGTAAGATGCCGGGCACCTGTGAGGGCAAGCCTGTGAGGGCAAGCCTGTGGGAGCAAAGCTTGCTCGCGAAGAACGATGACACGACCTTACTGTTGATTTGTGTCGCCTGTATCGCGAGCAAGCTTTGCTCCCACACGCTCGCTCCCACAGTTTAAAAAGCGCAAACCACGCGTCATTCGAGACTGGGCCCCACCATGAAACGCTACGAGAAATTTGCCGACGACATCGCTGAACTGATCCGCTCGGGCATGCTGGGGCCAGGTCAGCGCGTGCCGTCGGTGCGCTACGCCAGCCAGACCTACGGTGTCAGCCCATCCACCGTGTTCCAGGCCTATTACCTGCTGGAACGACGCGGCATGATCCGGGCCCGGCCGCGCTCCGGCTACTTCGTCAACACCCATGCGCCGAGCCCGTTTTCGGAGCCTGCGATCAGCAGCCAGGTGCACGAGTCCACCGAAGTCGACGTCAGTGAACTGGTATTTTCGGTCCTCGACTCGATCAAGGACCCGGCCACCGTACCGTTCGGCTCGGCATTCCCCAGCCCGATGCTGTTCCCACTGCAACGGCTGTCCCGTTCGCTGTCCAGCGCAACACGGGACATGGACCCGCGAATGGTGGTCACGGACATGTCGCCGGGCAATCCACACTTGCGCCGACAGATCGCCCTGCGCTACATGGTCGGCGGGTTGATGCTGCCCATGGAGGAACTGCTGGTCACCAACGGCGCCCTGGAAGCCTTGAACCTGTGCCTGCAAGCCGTGACCGAGCCCGGCGACCTGGTGGCGATCGAAGCGCCAGCGTTCTACGCCAGCCTGCAAGTGTTGGAGCGCCTGAAGCTCAAGGCCGTGGAAATTCCCGTCCACCCCCGCGACGGCATCGACCTGGACGTGCTGGCGCAGACACTGGAGCGCCATCCGATCAAGGCCTGCTGGTGCATGACCAGCTTCCAGAACCCCATGGGCGCGACCATGCCCGAGGAGCGCAAACAGGCGCTGGTAGAGCTGCTGCGTCGCCATCAGGTGCCGCTGATCGAGGACGACGTGTACGCCGAACTCTATTACGGCCAACAGGCACCCAAGCCCGCCAAGGCGTTCGACACCGAAGGGCTGGTGATGCATTGCGGTTCGTTCGCCAAGAGCCTGGCACCGGGTTATCGCATCGGCTGGGTCGCCGCCGGGCGCTACGCGCAGAAGATCGAACGGCTCAAGCTCATGACCTCGTTGTGCGCCTCGATGCCGGCCCAGGCCGCCATCGCCGACTACCTGCAACACGGCGGCTACGACCGTCACCTGCGCAAACTGCGCTATGCCCTGGAGGAACAGCAAAGCGCGATGCTCGCCGCCATCGCCCGCTACTTCCCCGCCCAGACCCGGGTCAGCCAGCCGGCGGGGGGCTACTTCCTGTGGCTGGAGCTGCCGGAGCAGATGGATTCGCTGAAATTGTTCCAGATGGCCCTGGCCCAGGGCATCAGCATCGCGCCGGGACCGATTTTTTCACCGACCCGGCGTTTCAGGAATTGCATCCGTTTGAACTATGGCAGCCCGTGGACCGAGGCCTCGGAAAAGGCGATGGAGACGTTGGGGCGGATTATTCGGTCGTTTTGATATTGGGGTGCCTGTCGGGCCTCATCGCGAGCAAGCTCGCTCCCACAGTGGATTTGCGGTGAGATAAATAGCTCAGCTACTCAGCAGATCTCCTGTGGGAGCGAGCTTGCTCGCGATGGCGCCAGAAAAGACACCCCAGGACTCAGCGCCCACCCCCCAGATCCACAAACGTCCCGGTCGCATACGAAGCCTTGTCCGACAGCAGCCAGATAATCGCTTCGGCCACCTCATCCGGACGCCCGCCCCGGGCCATGGGGATCGCTGATTCCAGCTTGCTGACCCGGTCCGGGTCGCCACTCAGGGCATGGAAATCGGTATAGATGTAGCCGGGGCGCACCGCGTTGACGCGAATGCCTTCGCCGGCCACTTCCTTGGACAGGCCGATGGTGAAGGTGTCCAGCGCGCCCTTGGAGGCCGCGTAATCGACGTACTCCCCCGGTGCGCCCAAGCGCGCGGCCACCGACGAGACGTTGACGATGCTGCCACCCTGCCCGCCGTGCCTGGGCGACATGCGCAGCACCGCGTGCTTGGCGCAAAGAATCGGCCCTAGCACGTTAGTCTTCATGATCTTGAGAATGCGGAATTCGGACATTTCATCGAGCCGGGATTTCTGCGCGACCGTGCCGGCGTTGTTCACCAGGGCGGTGACACGGCCAAGCTCGGCGTCCACCCGGTCGAACAGGCCGATCACTTCGTCTTCGATGCTCACGTCGGCCCGCACGGCAATCGCCTGCGCGCCCTTGGCCCGGACCTGTTCGAGCACATCCTGCGCGGCATTTTCGTCGGACTGGTAATTGATGCAGATCCGATAACCCAGCTCGGCAGCCAACAGCGCGGTGGCCGCCCCGATTCCGCGGCCGCCACCGGTAATGACGATGACTTTATCCACGTTTGCTTCCCCCATTCCACGGATAGACGTGCGCTGCCAAGAATAGCGTTCACGTCACGCTTTGCACAAACCGCTGCGCTTACCGGGCCAGGGCGCGCAGATCCAGGCGTCCGTCCAACAGCGGCGGGCACCAGTAATAGCCGCCGGTGATTGGCCGGCTCATGCGATACAGGCCATCGGTGATACCGTCCTCCAGGCCACTCATGCGGCGCAGTTGTGCCTCGAAGGCATCGAGGGAGAAACCGAACGCCAGGAACATCAGCCCCGCACGGTCGCCTTCAATCCACGGCATGGAGCGACGGACCACGAACGCCTCCGGGGCAAAGCTTTCCTGGGCAGTGCGCTTGACGTGGGCCGATTCCGGCGCGTCGTCGAGTTCTTCGTTGTCGCTCAGGCGACGGCCCATGATGTTGTCGCGCTCATGGGGTTGCATCGCCGCGAAGCCGTCCAGATCGTGCTGCCATTGCTGGATCGCGGCGAAACTGCCACCGCGCACCCCATCGGCGCCCTGGGCCAGGGCGGCGGCGATGGCAGCCTCGTCGTGGGGGTTTTCGGTGCCGTCTTCGTAGCCGGTCAGGTCATGGCCGCTCATATGGCGGAAGGTTTCGTTCATCTGCACCAGGCGCAGCGCCGGGGCCAGAGCCGCCTCGATGGCGCGACTGCGGTGCATCAGCTCGCCGCGGTCTTCGCCGTGCAACCAGCACCACAGCGCGTGTTGGGTCGACGGGTTGTCCACGCCCACGCCGGCCAACGCAGGAAAGGCCCGCAGGCCTTCGACCTGGGCGCCCAGCGCCTGGACCAGCGATTCGCCAAAGCCGACCACGGCCCGCCCATCGACCAGCAACAGGAGTTTGTCTAGCGCAGCCGGCAATGCCTCGACCGATTCCAGGGCAAAAAACAAATGACGGGCCTGAGGCGGGACAGGGGTGGCGAGAATGCCGGGCTGGTAGTAACTCATGTGAACTCCTTTAGAAAGAGTCCCGAGTTTACCCGGCGGCTGCCGCTTTGTGTGGTTTGGCTTGAGGTCCGATCGCGTCGGGCAACCGGGCCGTTTTGTGGGAAGACTCCCGCAGCCCCGTCCGATTGCTCAGAAACATGTCTCGGCCCGATAAGCTCGGATTGTCGGACAGCCAGAAACGCCCTAGATTGACCCCCTCCAGGAAGGCCAACAAGGACGCTGCACCATGCAAATTGCCAGATCGATACTCGCCGGGACTTTTTTCCTGGTCTGCGGGACGCCCGTAGGCTTTGCCCAGGAGCGCATTGAAGACACGGTCAATGCCGTCATCCAGCCCTTGATGAAGCAACAGGACATCGCCGGCATGGCCGTGGCGATCACCTACAACGGTCAACGCCATTACTTCAACTACGGTGTAGCCTCCAAGGACACGAAAAAGCCGGTCACCGACGAGACCCTCTTCGAAATCGGCTCGATCAGCAAGACCTTCACCGCCACCCTTGGCGCCTATGCCCAAGCCCAGGGCAAGCTGTCCCTGGCCGACCCGGCCAGTCGCTTCGCCCCCGAGCTGCGTGGCAGCGCCTTCGACGGCATCAGCCTGCTCAACCTCGCCACTTATACCGCCGGTGGCCTGCCGTTGCAGTTCCCCACCGAGGCGGACCATCCGGACCGGATGTTCAGCTATTACACGACCTGGAAGCCGCGCTACCCGGCCGGCACCCAGCGGCTCTATTCAAACCCGAGCATCGGCCTGTACGGCTATCTGGCAGCCCGCAGCATGGGGCGACCATTTGACGAGGTGATGGAACGCACGCTGATGCCAGGGCTGGGCCTCAAGCACAGCTATGTGCGGGTGCCGCAGGATCAGTCGGGCCGATACGCCCAAGGCTATGCAAAAGACGGCAAGCCCGTCCGGGTCGGGCCGGGTGCCTTGGACTCCGAGGCCTACGGGGTGAAAACCAGCTCATCGGACCTGATGCGTTTCCTCGAGGCCAACCTGCGACCTGAAAAACTGGACGCGGATCTGAAGCAAGCGATTGCCACGACGCATACAGGTTTCTACAAGGTTGGCGGGATGAATCAGGGGCTGGGCTGGGAGTTCTACCCCGCTCCGTTCACCTTGGATGAGCTGCTCGCTGGTAATACACCGCAAATGGCCCTGACCCCACAAAAAGTCGAACCGCTCAACCCGCCCCATCCAGCACCGGACGGCGCCTGGATCAACAAGACAGGATCTACCAACGGTTTCGGCGCGTACGCGGCGTTCGTGCCCGGAAAGGACATGGGGATCGTCATGCTAGCCAACAAAAACTACCCGAATGAAGAACGGGTGAAAGCGGCGCATCGGATCCTGATGGCGTTGGACGGCCAATAACTCATGTCGCCTCGGGGTGATGAGTTTCCCTGTGGCGAGGGAGCTTGCTCCCGCTGGGCCTGTAGGAGCTGCCGAAGGCTCGGGCCGCGTTCGGACGATCTTTTGATCTTGATCTTTCGCTCTCGACTCAATTGTCTGGGACAAGATCGCAGCCTCGTTGCACTCGACAGCTCCTACGGCGCAGCCCAGCGGGAGCAAGCTCCCTCGCCACAAGGGCCTCGGCGCTAGCGGGAGTCAATCATCCAGCGGCTTCGCCGGCCCCGCCGGCTTGACTGCCTTGCCAGCCTTGGCGCCTTTCGCATCCTTGGTCGGTGCAGGCTCCGGCGCGGGTGGCGGGGCTGGAGGTGTCGCTTCTTTTTCTGCCGCAGGCAGTTTATCGACGGCATCGAAGAGGTCTTTCAGTTCGATCGCCCCGGAATGCTCAAGCTTCTTTTCCCCGTCCTTGCCCACCAGGATGATCTTGGTCTGCGCTCCGGCTCCCAGCTTCAGCGAGCGAATCAACGCCATGGTGCTTTGCGGATCCAGATCCTTGCCATCGCGCTGCCCAATGGTATTGAGCACGGTATAGAGCACCATGTTGCGCTCGGAAAAGCCCTGCTTGCCTGCCGGCTCATCCAAGGCCTTTTTCAGGCTCACCCAGGAAGGGTCGACCGTACTGGGCGCGATGACCACAAGAGGACGTGACTTGCCTGCGTCCGCCAACAGCGGCGAGTCGCCATCGGCAGCGAACAGGGGGCCGGCGATGGCCAGCAAGGTAGCGAAGGTCAACGACCGAATGAGCATGCGCCTCTCCTTTTGATATTTACGCTGTACTGATTGCACAGGGCGGCGATTGTTCCGCGAGAGTCGCTCAATACTGCGCCTGCCTGACTTGAAGCTTAGGCCAGGGGGGTCATTGCGCAACCGCAAGGAGAGCGCCGAAGTCGGGGGAGACTATTGTGGGAGCGAGCTTGCTCGCGATAGCGTCATGACGGCCAACATCGAGTCGACTGACACACCGTTATCGCGAGCAAGCTCGCTCCCACACTATTGGACTTGAGGTGACCCGTTCTAGAACGCCAGCTTGAACCCGATCATCGCCAGCATCACCGCCAGGCACGGGCGCAGCAGTTCGTCGGAGATGCGTCCCGACAAGTGACTGCCCAGGTAGATCCCCGGCAACGAACCGATCAACAGGAAACCCAGGATGTGCCAGTCCATGTTGCCCATGCTCGCATGGCCCAGGCCAGCCACCAGGGTCAGCGGCACGGCGTGGGCGATCTCGGTGCCCACCAGGCGCTTGGTGACCAGGAACGGGTAGAGGATGAACAGCGCGACAGTGCCCAGCGCGCCAGCGCCGATGGAGGTCAAGGCGACCATCGTACCCAGCACGAGGCCAGTGATGACCGTCAACACATTGAGGCGCGAACCGGAGGGGTTGTAGTGGCCGCCAGCGCGGTCGTGGGCAAATTGCAGCAGGCGCTTCTTGAACAGGATCGCCAGGGCGGTGGCGAACAACACAAAGCCCAAGGCTTGCTTGATCACCGCGTTCATGGCGTCGGGGGAGCTGTGCAGGCTACTGAGGAACCATAGCGTCAAGCCGACCGCCGGCACGCTGCCCAACGTCAGCCAGCCGGTGATCGCCCAATCGATGTTGCGATTTTTTGCATGAACCAGGACACCGCCAGACTTGGTAATGGCTGCGTACAGCAAGTCCGTACCCACCGCCGTCGCAGGGTTGATACCAAACCACAACAGGATCGGGGTCATCAGCGAACCACCGCCGACGCCGGTCATCCCAACAATGAAGCCGACCACCAATCCTGCAACGACTAAACCGACATTACCGAAATCCATTAAACCCGTCTCAGCACGACCGCATGAAAAATCTGGCCGCGAGCATAGCGATTTTTCTTATAACCCCCTATATCGATGTGATCTATCTTTATTCCTTTTCCGTCACTTCACTGAACCGGCAGGAAGTTGAGGAACAGCAGGCTCTGGGCGTAATTCAAGCCGATCCGTCGGTAACGCTCGTCGAGCATCTGGGTCAGCAGGTCCAATCGGGCGACGATTTTTCCGAACTCCACGGCGAAACTCAGGTTGCTGCCCTCCTCCGAAATCTCATTGGAAAACAGCAACAGCTTGCCATCCTTGTTCTGCCGCTGGCTCAGCAGCCAGGTGGCTTTTTCGATATTGCGCGCCGCGTTGCTGACAAAACGCGGGTCGATGGTGTCGGTCATGTAGAACTCGAGGCGATTGCCGTGCGCGGTGACCAGCATGCTGCCGATGGCATAGATGAACGCCCCGACCCGATCGCCGAGAAACTCCGGGCTCATGGCGTAGCTCAGGGCCGCCAGGTCCTTCTTGCCACCCAGGGTCGGCAAGGGCTGTTGCTGCTCGATGGCCATGCGCACCTGTTTTTCCGCAGTGCGGGCATCGAGAAAACCGGACTTGCGCAGTTCCTCGGGGTTGCGCAGGTACAGCTTGTTCATCAGCAGATAGAGGCTTTGCAGGTTGTCGTGCATCGACAACGTGGCCATGCGATCGACGCTGGTCTGCAAGAACTCCTGGGGCCTGGCGTTGCTGAACTGCGTGACCATGTCCTGCCCCTGCTGATGGCTACAGCCGCCGCTGAACAGCATCGACACACCGACCAACAATGCCAGGCAGCAGCGGCGCAATCTCGTCACAGAATAAAAAACACCGGCCATCGAATCTCGGTCTGGGCATGGGGAAGCGATGGGGGGTCGTCGCTTCCAGGCCATGGATAGAGCGGCAAAAGTCACAAAAGTGCAGTGCCTGGAGAAAACCCTCGGCCCTCAGCAACGACTAAATCATGCAATTAGTCTTACTTTTTAATTGATAAATCTCTATTTATGGCTATAAATCCCTTCTCATCCATCAAATAGAAAGACTACTAACCAGAAAAACCTTCAGCGCTGTCCGACCAGTAGCGGACTCGCCCCGCGTTCAAAACAACAACAAAACAACAGGAAGGAAGGTCATACCATGCTTGAATCCAGACAACTGCTCACGGCCCTCGGAGTGTCTCTGATGATCGCCACCTCGGCTTCCCACGCTGCCGGCCTGACTAACGAACACGGTGCGTTCGGCAAGACCGACGACGGCACGGCCGTGGAAAAATTCGTGCTGCGCAACAGTCACGGCATGGAGGCCACGGTCATCACCTACGGCGGCATCCTCCAGTCATTGAGCGTGCCGGACAAAAACGGCAAGGCCGCCGACATCGTGCTCGGCTTCGACGACGTGCAGGGTTACCAGAAGAACGGCAGCGTGTATTTCGGCGCGACCATCGGCCGCTTCGGCAATCGCCTGGCCGACGGCGCCTTCGAGCTGGACGGCAAGCGTTACCAGGTGCCGCAGAACGACCATGGCAATTCCTTGCACGGCGGGCCGCAAGGGTTCGACAAGCGCGTCTGGAAGGCCCAGCCGCACAATGCCAAGGACTCGGTGGGCGTCACCCTGACCTACTTGTCACCCGATGGCGAGATGGGTTTCCCCGGTGCACTGAAGACCGACGTCACTTACAGCCTCAACGAACAGAACGAGTTGCGCATCGAGTACAAGGCCACCACCGACAAGCCCACAGTGCTGAACCTGACCAACCACAGCTATTTCAACCTGGCCGGGGCGGGCAACGGCGACATACTCGAACAGCTCGCGACCCTGCACGCGGCCCATTACACACCGGTCACCGGCAAGCTCATTCCCACCGGCGAACTGGCCCCCGTGGCCGGCACACCGATGGACTTCACTCAACCCACCGCCATCGGCACCCATATCAAGGCCGATCACCCACAACTCAAATTCGCCGAACCGAAACAAGGCGGCTTCGATTTCAACTGGGCGCTGGACGCCAAGGGCGACGTGAACAAACTGGCCGCCGAAGTGTATGACACAGACTCCGGACGACGCCTGCAGCTCTACACCACCGAACCTGGCGTGCAGTTCTACACCAGCAACTTCCTCGACGGCACCGTCAAGGGCAAGCAAGGCAAGGTTTATCCGCATTGGGGCGCGTTCACCCTGGAAACCCAGCATTACCCTGACTCGCCCAACCAGCCGAACTTCCCCTCGACGCGGCTTGATCCGGGCCAGACCTACACCCAGACCATGGTGTTGAAGTTCTCCGCAAAATAGAAAAACTGCGCAACACCCGTAGGAGCTGTCGAGCGAAGCGAGGCTGCGATCTTTCCCCTGATGCTTGAATTTCAAGCGAAAGATCAAAAGATCAAAGGATCATCCGAACGCGGCCCGAGCCTTCGCCAGCTCCTACGACTATCCTGCTGTCCATTGGATTATCGATCAGCACAACAGGAGAAAGGCATGAGGACGCTGGAATTGGCGGGTGTGTCCGTACCGGTCATTGGCCAGGGCACCTGGCGCATGGGTGAGGAACCGTCTCACCACAAGAAAGAAGTGGCTGCCCTGCGATTGGGAGTCGAATTGGGCATGACCCTGATCGACACGGCGGAGATGTATGCCGAAGGCGGTGCCGAAACCGTCGTTGGCGAAGCGATCACCGGTCTGCGGGACCAGGTTTTCCTGGTGAGCAAAGTCTACCCTCACAACGCCAGTCGCAAAGGCATTCCCCTGGCCTGTGAACGCAGTCTGCGGCGGCTCGACACCGATTACATCGACCTTTATCTGTTGCACTGGCGCGGCCAATACCCGCTGGCCGAAACCGTCGAAGCCTTCGAGCGGCTGCGCGAAGAAGGCAAGATCGGCCGTTGGGGCGTGTCGAACTTCGATGTGGCTGACCTCGAAGAACTGGCCGCGCCGGCCTGCGCGACCAACCAGGTGCTGTATAACCTGCAGGAACGCGGCATCGAATTCGACCTGCTGCCCTGGTGCCAGCGCCAGTCCATGCCCGTCATGGCCTACTGCCCGGTCGGCCAGGGCGGGCACCTGCTCAAGGATCACACCCTGGGACAGATCGCCGAACGCCACCGCGCCACACCGGCGCAGATCGCACTGGCCTGGCTGTTGCGCCAGGACAATGTGATTGCCATTCCCAAGGCCGTGAAACCTGAGCATGTGCGTTTGAATGCCGAAGCGGCCAACCTCAAGCTGGAACCGCAGGACCTGGCAGCCCTCGACCTGATATTTCCCCAGCCCCAGGGCAAGCAGCGGTTGGCGATGGTCTAAAGACCCACTCAACCTCAGGGATTCACACTGACTTGTGGCAAGGGAGTTTATCTGTGGGAGCAAGGCTTGCCCGCGATGAAGACGACGCGGTGTCCTGGGGGAACGAGGCGTCCGTATCGCGGGCAAGCCTTGCTCCCACAGGGGATAAACCCAGGGAATTTCAGAACAACCCCATCTGCCCGCCCACCAACGTCGAAAAGTCATCATCCACAAACGGCAGGATCGCATCCGCCACCGGCTGTAGCTGTTTGGTCACGTAGTGGTCGTAATCGATTGACGCGCTGCGGATTTCCAGCGGCTCGGGGCCGGCAACGGTGATGACGTAGCTGATCCAGCCGCCATTCTGGTATTGCCGCGGGCGACCTTGGCGCTGGTTGAACTCATCAGCCAACCGCGCGGCCCGCACATGGGGTGGGACGTTGCGTTCGTAGTCTTCCAGCGGCCGACGCAGGCGCTTGCGGTAGACCAACCGTTCATCGAACGCACCGGACAGGGTCTGCTGCACATAATCGCGCACATAATCCTGATAGGGCTTTCGGTGGAAGATCCGCCCGTACAGCTCCTGCTGGAATTGCCGGGCCAGCGGCGACCAATCGGTGCGCACGGTTTCCAGGCCCTTGTAGACAATTTCGTCGCTGCCATCGGCACGGGTTACCAATCCGGCGTAGCGTTTTTTGCTGCCCTCCTCGGCGCCGCGGATAGTCGGCATCAGAAAGCGCTTGAAATGCGTTTCGAACTGCAGCTCCAGCGCACTCTCCAGCCCGAACTCATCACGCACCTGCTTACGCCACCATTGGTTGACGTGGGCCACCAACTCGCGACCGATCCTGGCCGCTTCCTCCTGGCCATGGGCACGGCGCAACCAGACGAACGTGGAATCGGTATCGCCATAGATCACCACATGCCCCTGGGCTTCGATCAACTGGCGGGTATGCTGCATGATCTGGTGGCCACGCAGGGTGATGGACGAGGCCAGGCGCGTGTCGAAGAAACGGCAGCCACTGGAACCGAGCACGCCATAAAAGGCGTTCATGATGATTTTCAACGCTTGGGACAGCGGCGCATTGTGCTCGCGCTTGGCGGTTTCCCGACCTTCGGAGATCCGCGCCACGATGGCCGGCAGGCAATGTCGAGTACGGGAGAAGCGCGCCCCGCGAAAGCCTGGCACCGATTCCTGGTCATCCGGGTGGCGCAGCCCTTCGATCAAGCCCACCGGGTCAATCAGGAAGGTGCGGATGATCGATGGGTACAGGCTCTTGTAGTCCAGCACCAGCACCGACTCGTAGAGGCCCGGTTGGGAGTCCATGACAAACCCACCCGGGCTGGCCTCGGGCGGGCGCTGGCCCAAGTTGGGTGCAACAAATCCTTGGCGATGCATCAGCGGCATGTACAGGTGCGTGAAGGCCGCCACCGAGCCCCCGCTGCGGTCCGCCGGCAGGCCGGTGACGCTGGCCCGCTCCAGGAGGAACGTGAGCAGTTCGGTCTTGGCGAAGATCCGCGTCACCAGTTCACAGTCCTTGAGGTTGTAGCGGGCCAGGGCCGGCTTGTCCTCGGCGAACATGCGATTGATCTCGTCCATGCGCTGGTACGGGTTATCGATGGACTTGCCCTCCCCCAGCAGCGTCTGGGCGACGTTTTCCAGGCTGAACGAGGGGAAACTCCAGGTCGCCGAACGCAGCGACTCGATACCGTCGATGATCAACCGGCCAGCGGCCGAGGCGAAGAAGTGATTCTTGCGCGCGCCGTGCTCGCGCCATTGCATCTCTTCGCCACCACGCCCCAGGCGCAACGGCACGGCCAGGCGCCGGGCGTGTTCATGCAGCACCCGCAGGTCGAACTGCACCAGGTTCCAACCAATGATCGCGTCAGGGTCGAAATGGGCGAGCCAGTCGTTGAGTTTTTTCAGCAACACCGTGCGTGATTCGCAGTATTCCAGCTGGAAATCCACGCCGGTATCGTCGCCATTGGGCGGCCCGAGCATGTAGACCTGGCGCTCGCCGCAGCCCTCCAGGGCGATGGAATACAATTCGCCCTGGGCGGTGGTTTCGATGTCCAGGGACACCAGGCGCAATGCTGGACGGTATTCGGGCGCCGGTTTCATCTGGGCATCGACCAGCAGGCCATCGGCGGCCGGCGTACCGCCAAACCAGACCGGGGCGGTGATGAAGCGCTCCATCAGGTAGCGCTCCGGCGGCCGGATGTCCGCCTCGAACACCTCCACACCGGCGCGGCGCAAGGTGCTGTCCAGGCGCATCAGTTGGGCGTGTTGCTGGCAATACAGCCCCAGCACCGGACGATGCTCGAAATCCAGCAGGTCCAGGGGGCGTAGTTCTACCTCCTTCTCCCCTTGCAACAAGGCTTCGAGCTGGCCGCGCTGGATCTGCGGCACAAAGGCCACCGACGTTTGCACGGGCAGGCGCACGCGCCGGGGACCGGCGTCGGTCGCCAGCCAGAACTCGACTTCGGTGCCGGCCGGGGTATCGCGCCAATGCCGGGTCAGGACGAAGCCCTGCTGTAAATCCACCGCTGCAACCTCGAATTCTACGTAGGCGACGATTCTACCTGTGGCGAGGGAACTTCACCTGCCCAACTGACACACCACCCACCTGCATTTTTGTGGCGAGGGAGCTTGCTCCCGCTGGGCTGCGCAGCGGCCCCTTTTTTTGCGATCGCTGCGCGATCGAGCGGGAGCAAGCTCCCTCGCCACAACAGCGCCCACCCGTAGTTCGCGGGAAATTCACCGGCAATGACGCTTTTGGACGACTGGCCGCCGCTTTACCGCTTGCTCTGCGCCGTTGGGTCTACGATGCTTTAACAACCAGCAAAAACAACACCCGAGGCCCCCCATGAAAACCGTCGCGCAGTTGCTCCGGATAAAAGACGAGAAGAACCAGCAAGTGCACACCATCTCACCGGACGACATGGTATTGCAGGCCCTGATGCGCATGGCCGAGAAGAACGTCGGTGCCTTGCTGGTGGTGAAGAACGATGAAGTGCTGGGGATCATCAGCGAGCGCGACTATGCCCGCAAAATGGTCTTGCGCGGGCGCTCATCGGTGGGCACGAAGGTCAGTGACATCATGGTCTCCCCCGTGATCACCATCGACCCGCACCAGAACGTCGAGACCTGCCTGAGCATCATGACCGAAAAACACCTGCGGCATTTGCCAGTGGTAGAGGACGGCAAACTGGTCGGCCTGCTGTCCATCGGCGACCTGGTCAAGGAAGCCATCGCCGAACAGGCCGATCTGATCAAACAACTGGAGCAATACATTCGCGGGGAATGATCCGTTCGGCCGGGTTGCTCATTCTCAAGGCACTTCTATATTGAAGGGGTTGTTCCTGCGAGCATCCCGATGGCCGACACCGACCGACTGATCATTTGTGAACATTGCGATGCGGTGTACGAGCCGGTGGTGCTCCTCCCGCATCAGAAATCTTCGTGCGTGCGCTGCCACGCGGTGATCCAGCGCTACAACGGCCTGACCATCGAGCAGCGCCTGGCCTTGAGCGTGACGGCCGCGGTGCTGTGGGCCTTCGCCAACATCTACCCGATCATGAGCATCCGCCTCCAGGGCCTGAGCAACAGCGCGACGTTATGGGATTCCATCGTGGCGCTGAGCCAGGGGCCGATCACCTTCATCGCCCTGGTGACAGCGGTGGCAATCATCATTGCACCGGCCTTTCAATTGGCGCTTCTGCTCTGGGTACTGGGCCATGCCTACCTCCAGCGGCGGGCACCGGGGTTCAACCTGTGCATGCGCAGCCTGGAAACCCTGCGGCCCTGGAGCATGCTGGAAGTGTGCCTGCTGGGCGCGCTGGTGGCGGTGATCAAGCTCGCCGGCCTGCTGGACGTGCTCCCGGGCATCGGCCTGTTCGCCCTGGCGGCCTTGAGCCTGCTGATGATCCGCATTGCCGGGCGCGATGTCCGCGACCTGTGGGACAGCCTGTGAACGGCCAGCCGCTGGACTCCCCGCCAGAGGCCCGCGACCTGGACCTGTGCCTGTGCCACAGCTGCGGCCTGGCCTGCGACATGACCGACGAGCCCCAGACCTGCCCCCGCTGCGACGCCGCCCTGCATCGACGCAAACCCGACGCCATCACCCGCACCTGGGCCTACATGCTGGCCGCGCTGGTGTTCTACATCCCGGCCAACCTGCTGCCGGTCATGAATACCCAGATGCTCGGCGAGGGTGCCGACAGCACCATCATCAGCGGCGTCATCGAGTTCTGGCAAAGTGGCGCCTGGGACATCGCCCTGATTATCTTCATCGCCAGCATCGCGGTGCCCGGCATCAAGTTCGTGGTGCTGACCCTGTTGCTGGTGACCGCACAGCGGCGCAGCACCTGGGCCCAGGTCCAGCGGGCGAAGCTGTACCGGTTGGTGGAAGTCATCGGCTACTGGTCGATGCTCGATGTGCTGGTGGTGGCCCTGGTGGCGGCCCTGGTCAAGTTCCAGGCATTGAGCGACATCGAACCACGACCGGGCATCCTCTTCTTCGGCCTCGTGGTGCTGTTCACCATGCTGTCGGCCATGAGTTTCGATCCCCGGCTGATCTGGGATACCCAACCATCCGAGGAGGTCATGGATGAAGTCGCAAGCCACTGACGGGCAGCAACCCGCACCCGGCCGCGCCCACGTCACCACCCGCCGCTGGACGGTATCGCTGGTGTGGATCGTGCCGATCATCGCGGTGCTGGTGGGCATTTCCCTGGTGGTCCACAACTGGCTGCAGGAAGGCCCGACCATCACCATCACCTTCAAGACCGGCCAGGGCCTTACCGCCAACAAGACCCAGGTGAAATATCGCAACGTGGTCATCGGCCAGGTCACCGACGTGCAACTGAGCGAGGACCAGAAGAACGTCACCGCCACGGTCAAGCTCGCCAAGACAGCCGACACCTTCACTCACGAAGACTCGGTGTTCTGGGTCGTACGGCCACGCATCGGGGCCGGCGGTATCTCGGGGATCGACACCTTGCTGTCGGGGGATTTCATCGGCGCCGACGCCGGCCAGTCGAAAGTGCGTGCCAAGTCCTTCACCGGCCTGGAGAACCCGCCCCCCATCACCTACGGCGAACCGGGCAAGCGCTTCACCCTGCACTCCCAGGACCTCGGCTCGCTGGACATCGGCTCGCCGGTGTACCTGCGCAAGATCCCGGTGGGCCAAGTGGTGTCCTACGCCCTGGACGCCGAGGGCAAAGGCGTCAACATCGACGTATTCGTCAACGCGCCCAACGATGTGTACGTCACCGAAAACACCCGGTTCTGGAACGTCAGCGGCGTGGACGTGAACGTCGGCGCCAATGGTTTCGCGGTCAAGACCGAATCGCTCTCGGCCCTGCTGCTGGGCGGCATTGCGTTTCGGGCGCCGGAGTACAGCCCCAACGACGTTCCCGCCAGCGAGGACAAGACCTACGAGCTGTTTGCCGACCAGCAGAGCGCCCTCGCCCCGCCCGATGGCAAGGCGCAATACCTGGCCCTGCGCTTCGATCAGGCACTGCGCGGCTTGCGCGTCGGTGCGCCGGTGGAGTTCCTCGGGGTGGAAGTCGGCAGGGTGGTGGCCATCCATCTGGATTTCGATGAGAAACAGCGCAGCTTTCCGGTCAATGTCGGCGTGGTGATCTACCCGCAACGCCTGGGCAAGGCCCATGAAAAACTGCTCAAGTCGCTCAATCACAATCCAGACGACGAAGCCGCTGGCGCCCGCCTGATCGGCAGCTTCGTCGAGAGGGGCCTGCGCGCCCAGGCCCGCAGCGGCAACCTGCTGACCGGGCAGTTGTACATCTCGCTGGATTTCTACCCCAAGGCGGAAAAAGTCGCCTTCGACCCAAGCGCCCGGCCCGTGCGTATTCCGACCATCCCGGGCAGCCTCCAGCAACTGCAGGAACAACTGCAGGCGATGATCGAGCGGATCAACAAACTGCCACTGGAGAGCATTGCCGGCAACCTGGATGGCAACCTGGTGGAGCTGCGCAAAGGCCTGACCCAGTTCAACAGCAAGACCCTGCCGGGCGTACAAAGTACCTTGCATGACGTCAGCAAGACCCTGCAATCGGCCAACTCGACCCTGGCCGAAGATTCACCGCAGCGCGAACAACTGACCCAGACCCTGGACGACCTGGGGCGCATGTCGCGCTCGCTGCGCGAACTGTCGGACTACCTGAGCCGCCATCCCGAATCGCTGCTTCGCGGCCGTCCCAAGGACGCACCGGCGCAGAACCTCACATTGCCGGTGAAAGAATGATCACAGGAGCGCGCCCCATGCCACTCACGCTGAAACTCACCCTGGTTGCCGTGGCATTGCTGCTCGGCGCCTGCCGCAGCGATCCGATCCACTACCACACCCTGAGCCCGGCTCAACCGACAGGCCAATCGCGCTCCAGCGTGGACATCCAGATCGAACAGGTCAGCGTCCCACCCCAGGTGGATCGCACCCAGATGGTCATTCGCCAGGGCAACAGCGGGTTGGCGATCCTGGAAACCGAATGGTGGGGCGCCAGTCTGGCCGATGAACTGCACAGTAGCCTGGACGAACAACTGAGCAACCCTGGCGCACCGAAATCATTGCTGCGGGTAGACGTGCAACGTTTCGACTCGATCCCTGGCCGCTATGCCCGCATGGATGTGCAATGGCGCCTGCGCAACCTGGGCAACGACGCCCGCCCCCTCACGTGCCACAGCAGCCTGCAGACACCGGCAGGCGCCAGTATCGACGAGCTGGTGACGGCGCATCAGGAGAATGTCCGGCAATTTGTCGACCTCGTTGAGCAGGCGGCTGCACGCAAAGCCTGTCCTTGACCCTGTAGGAGCTGCCGAAAGCTGCGATCTTTTGATCTTTCGCTTGAGACTCAAGCGTCAGGGGAAAGATCGCAGCCTCGCTTCGCTCGACAGCTCCTACAATGGCCAATGCAGCGACAGCACCGGCGCCACGCGTGGATGGCGGTCGATGCGTTCCAACAATTCGTAGAACGCCGGACGGGCGCTCAGCATTGCCTCCCGCGTGTTTCTCCACTTCGTGATCACGGCCGCCAGGATATCCAGCGCCCCCGGTTCCTCACCGCCTAGAAAAGGTCGGGCCGGGAACTGGTCGGCAAACAACGCCCAGTTGCGATACAGCCGTTGCTGCGTGCCGGATATCAATCGCTGCCGAGTCGCTTCATCCGCGTCGTCCAGCCAGCGTTCCGGAAAATCGATAATGCCGATGGGCGTGTAGCAATTTGCCGCGATGTAGACCAGGCCCCGTATGGCTTGCGCACGCTGGGCCGGGTCTTGCGGGAGCAGCTTCGATGCGGGGAAGGTCAACCCGAGGTGAATCAGGATCGCCGCCGCTTCGGTCAGCACCGAGCCATCCGGCAACTGCAGGGTCGGCACCTGCTTCAGAGGGTTGAGTGCCTCGAGCTCTTTTGCCGCATCGTTGTCTTGCGTCGAATAGGCATCGACCCGCCGATAAGCCACCTCACAAAGACACAGGGCAACCTCCACCGCCGAAGAACCGGATTGCCTGCAACCGAATAACTGATACATGAACGTACCTCCTGCATAAGCGTTATGCCGGTAGAGCCCGCCAGCCCCTCAGTGTTCCATCAAGCTGACCGGTAGCGGGCCAACGAGCTATCACTGC
Source organism: Pseudomonas sp. KB_12 (assembly GCF_052114545.1). Classification (NCBI taxonomy): domain Bacteria; kingdom Pseudomonadati; phylum Pseudomonadota; class Gammaproteobacteria; order Pseudomonadales; family Pseudomonadaceae; genus Pseudomonas; species Pseudomonas sp. KB_12. Next base: position 427,359 of record NZ_JBFREY010000006.1, read on the forward strand.
CGTCGATGTTCACCATCATGTCAATGAAGTTCTCTTGATGATCGCCCGGGACAACAATGGCCCCACACAAACCACTGCACCCCCGGAGCACACCATCATGAAACGCCAAGTCATCCTCAGCCTCGCTTTCTCCGTACTGGCCGCCAACGTATTTGCCGCCTCCTCCCAACCCGTCGTCGCCGAAGGCGGTTCTGATCGCCTGATCGAAAACCGCGTCGCTGAAGGCGGTGCCGATCGCTTGCTGGAACGTCGTGTCGCTGAAGGTGGCTCCGACCGCCTGATCGAAAACCGCGTCGCTGAAGGCGGTGCCGATCGCYTGCTGGAACGTCGTGTCGCTGAAGGTGGCTCYGAYCGCCTGATCGAAAACCGCGTCGCTGAAGGCGGTGCCGATCGCCTGCTGGAACGTCGTGTCGCTGAAGGTGGCTCTGATCGCCTGATCGAAAACCACGCATGAGTTGCTTGAATGCAACAAATGATCGGCAACACACCTCGTGGCGAGGGAGCTTGCTCCCGCTCGGGCGCGCAGCGGCCGCAACAATCATCAAGCCGCTGCGCAGTCCACCCGACACACCGCTTGAGACTGATCCAGCACCAAACCCATCCCCCTAAAAGCCCGGCCTCATCCACCGGGCTTTTTCACGCGCCAACGCCTGGCTAACGCCCCGACGCCCGCGCCATGCATCGCTGATAACGCTCATCCACCCGCTTGGCAAACCATGCCGTGGTCAGCTTGCGCGTGATCTTCGGGCTCTTGAGCACGATCCCCGGCAATACCGCCCGTGGCAACGCCTTGCCCTCGGCCTTGTCAGCCAGTTCGAACACACGCTTGTAGAGCTTGCTGTCCTCGAACGCCAGACTGTCACCCTGCTCCAGTTGATCGCGGATGGTCGGGTTGCGCATTCCCAACGACTTGCCCAGCGTGCGCACCGCCAGTTCCGTGCTGCCTGGCATGATGGAATCATGGGCAATCAGATCGCCGTCCAGCGCCAGGGAAATGCCCGACGCTACACTCACCGCATGCTGGAAAGCTGCGTTGCGGCTGGCGTACCACCCGGCATTGAAATCGGCAAAACGATACAACGGCTCGGTGTAGCTCACCGGATAACCCAGTAAATGCGCGATGCCGAAATACATCCCGCCACGACGGCTGAACACTTCGCGACGAATCGAGCCCTCCACCGTATAGGGATAATTGCGCGCATTGGCCTGGGCAAACGCGATGCTGACCTGCATAGGCCCACCCGTGTGCACCGGATTGAAACCGCCGAACAGGGTCTTGCCCAGCGGCACCATGCCGATGAAATCATCGAAAATCCCGCTCAGCTCTTTCTCGCTACGCGCCGCATTGAGCCGATCGCTGTAGCTTTTGCCGTTGGGCGAACGCACCTGGAGGGCACCACTGACCAACAACTCCGGAATGTGCACCTTCGCCGCACGGCGGTTGATCTCCTGACGAGCGATCTTGCCCAGCCCCGGCACTGGCGGATCGGATTGGAACGTCGACTCCTGTTCGGTCACCGCCAGGACAGCACAGATGTTCTGCGTCGTAGAGGCAATCTGCTGGGCCGCAAAGGCCACGTAGATGTCAGTCGCCCAGCCTTCGCGATCCACAGTCTTGGCCGGCAACAACTGCACGATCTGCTTCTTGACCTCAGCAGGCTGACGCTCAGGCTCCTGCGCCTGACGGCTGCCGCAACCGGCCAAGGCCAGCAGCGCAGCAAGGCTGATCATCAATCGGTTGAATTGCATGGTGCTCCATCGAGTTCGTTATTCCGGAGCAACCATACGATCAAAAGTGGATGCGGGCTATGCCCAATGTGGGAGCGAGCTTGCTCGCGATGACGGCGGCACGGGCAACGCTGATGCAAGCTGATCCACCGCTATCGCGAGCAAGCTCGCTCCCACAGGAGAATGGTGGCGTGCCTGGATTTCCCAGCCACCCCAGCGGGATCAGATTCCGCTCAGCGCCAGGTCCATGGCAAAGTAGGTAAAGATCAGGTCTGCCCCCGCCCGCTTGATTGCGCCAAGGCTCTCGCGTACCACGCGGGCTTCGTCGATGGCGCCAGCCTGGGCGGCGAACTTGATCATCGCGTATTCGCCACTGACCTGATAAGCCGACAGCGGCAGGTTCGAAGCCTGGCGAATGTCGCGGATGATATCGAGGTAGGCGCCGGCCGGCTTGACCATCAGCGCATCGGCACCTTCCTGCTCGTCGAGCAAGGATTCGCGCAGAGCTTCGCGGCGGTTCATCGGGTTCATCTGGTAGCTCTTGCGGTCGCCTTTCAACGCGCTGCCGCCGGCCTCGCGGAACGGGCCATAGAGTGCCGAGGCGAACTTGGTGGAGTAGGCCATGATTGCCGTCTGGCTGAAGCCGGCTTCATCCAGGGCCCGGCGAATCGCCTGGACCTGCCCGTCCATGGCCGCCGATGGCGCGATTACATCGGCACCGGCGCGGGCCGCCGCCACGGCTTGCTTGCCCAGATTGACCAGGGTCCGATCGTTGTCCACTTCATCGCCGTGGAGGACGCCGCAATGACCATGATCGGTGTACTCACAGAAGCAGGTGTCGGACATCACGATCATCTCCGGCACCGCGTCCTTGCAGATCCCGGCCATGCGCGACACCAGGCCGCGCTCGCTCCAGGTATCGCTGCCGTCGTTGTCCAGGTGATGGGACACACCAAAGGTCATCACCGACTTGATGCCGGCACGGGCATAGCGCTCGATCTCGCCGGCCAGCTTCGATTCAGGAATGCGTACCACGCCGGGCATGCTCTTGATCGGCACAAAATCATCGATTTCTTCTTCGACAAAAATCGGCAGCACCAGGTCGTTCAAGGTGAACTCGGTTTCCTGGAACAGGCTGCGCAGGCTTGCATTGCGGCGCAGACGGCGTGGACGTGCTTCGGGGAACTGGCTGGACATGGGACTCCTGGGCTGAAATGGGTGCTCGATCACATAGAACAAAAGCTTATGCTCTGGCCGGCCAGGGCACAAACGTCGGCTGGAAAACAGAGTGTTACCGGCCAGGCAATAATCTACTCACAAGGTCAGCGAGCCATTGATGCACGTCAGCCGGTGGCTTGTAATCGAATCGGCGAGTCGTCGGGTGACTCATTCCGGAATCTTCAACCCGCGCGCCACAGCCGGTCGAGCCAGGAAGCGTTCCAGTACCCGGGTCACATTGGGGAAATTCTGGATACCGACCAAATCACCGGCCTCGTAAAAGCCGATCAAGTTGCGCACCCAGGGGAATGTGGCGATATCAGCGATGGTGTAGCGCTCGCCCATGATCCAGTCCCGCCCTTGCAGACGACCATCGAGCACCTTGAGCAGGCGCTTGCTTTCCTCGACGTAGCGATCGCGCGGCCGCTTGTCCTCGTAGTCCTTGCCGGCGAACTTGTTGAAGAATCCCAACTGCCCGAACATCGGCCCGATGCCGCCCATCTGGAACATCAGCCACTGGATCGTCTCGTAGCGCGCCGCCGACTCCTGGGCCAACAGTTGCCCACTCTTGTCCGCCAGATAAATCAGGATCGCCCCCGACTCGAACAACGCCAACGGCCGGTCACCCGGCCCATGGGGGTCGAGAATCGCCGGGATCTTGTTGTTGGGGTTCAGGGAAAGGAACTCGGGCGACAGCTGGTCGTTGCTGCCAAAGTCCACTTTGTGGGGCTCGTACGGCAGGCCGATCTCTTCCAGCATGATCGAGACCTTCACGCCGTTGGGGGTTGGCAGGGAGTAGAGCTGGATCCACTCAGGGTATTGGGCGGGCCATTTCTCGGTGATGGGGAATGGGGTCAAGTCGGGCATGGGGTCGGCTCGGAAATGAAGGAAAGCCCGAGGATAATCCAAGATGTACGGGACGGCATCACTGCCCGTCACGGAATTCACATCGGCCCTTCTTAAATCCGCAACATCCTGTCGCTAACATTCGCCCTACCTCCCCACTGGAGGCCTTACAGTGCACCGGGACCAGCCAGGATCGAACCAAAGGGCTTGAAAAGACTCTGAGCAATGCCCCCGAGGATTCAACGCGGCGTAACGACAGGGAAACCACCCGAGGCCAACCGCTTCGCGGTGCCAAGGTGTGTCAGCCTGACTCAAGAGTGCTGAAGAAAAACTATTCGATGATGAACCCACTGAATTTCGCCAGACGCTTCAAACACCGTTCGTGGCTGCTGCTGCCGACGCTGCTTGTGGTCTGTGGCCTGGGGTTGGCGCTGGAATCGAGCATCAGCCGCGCCCAACCAGCCGACGGCGTGCAGACCCTGGTGTTCCTGCGTCATGCCGAGAAACCCGCCGGTGGCCTGGGCCAGCTCAACTGCCAGGGTCTCAACCGCGCCATCGACCTGGCCACCCTGCTGCCGGAAAAATTCGGCAAGGCCGACTACGTGTTCGCGGCCAACCCGACCCGCAATGTCGAAGAGGGTGAGCTGGACAATTCCTATAGCTATATTCGCCCGCTGATGACCATCAGCCCCAGCGCCATCAAGCTCGGGTTGCCGGTGAACATCAATTATTCGGCCAACGACACCAGCGACCTGGCTGACGAACTGCTGCACGACAAGTACCACAACGCCACCATCTATACCGCCTGGTCCCATGGCTACCTGCCGGAGCTGATCAACAAGGTCGCCGGCGAGGCCGTGGGCAAGAAGCAGACCATTACCGATGACTGGGCGTCAGGCGATTTTGATTCGCTGTACGTGCTGACCCTGACCTGGCACAACGGCAAGGCCAGCCTCACCAGCCGGAGCTACAAGCAGGGCTTGGACAATGGCAAGGAAGCCTGTCCGACCTGATATCAGTCGCTATTTCCCTTTGTGGGAGCGAGCTTGCTCGCGATAGCGTCAGACCCATTGATATTGATGTGACTCAAACACCGCTATCGCGAGCAAGCTCGCTCCCACAGGGATTGACAGTGGATATCAAACCTGTGGTCACCCGCCCCGGGCCGCCCGCTCACGCAGATATTCCAGCACCGCCGCCTGCTCCCCCGAGAACTCGATCCGCAGCCCCTTCTTTTCCCGCTGGAACACGTACATCGGGTCGTAATACTCGCGCAGCAAGCCTTCGATCCAACCGCGATGCAAGTCGACGGCGCCGCTGTTGGCCTGCTCGGCCAGGGCGGTTTCCAGGATGTTCATCAAGCGCCGGTGACGGTCGCCGCCCAGGCGCTTGTGGATGTTGTCCAGGCTTGCCAGCAATCGCTCGGAAAACAGCGAGAAACCTTCGTCGCCATGTACGGCGACAAATTCCGCACACAGGTCGATGACGTAATCCTGCAGGATCCGCTCGACCCGATGCTCCAGGCTGTCTTCCAGCCAGACCATCGGAACCTGCTGCATACGCTGGTACAAAGGCAGCGGCAAGGCGCAACTGCCGACCGCACGGCTCTCATCTTCAAGCACGAATTGTTCGATGCCGCTGGCGCGTTTTTTCAGTACGTCCACGGCCAGGCGATTTTCAAAATCGATGTTGGAAGGCTGGCCGGTGGCGCGTTTGCCGAAGCTGGAACCGCGATGGTTGGCATAACCTTCCAGATCCAGGCTGTTGCTCAGTTGGCCCAGCGCTTCGGTCTTGCCGGTGCCGGTCATGCCGCCCAGCAGCACCAGGTCGCACTGGGCAACCGCCTGCTCGATCGTGTCCAGCAAGAAGGTGCGCATGGCCTTGTAGCCACCGCCGACCCTGGGATAATCAATGCCCGCTTCGTCCTTGAGCCATTGCTGGACGATCTGCGAACGCAAGCCGCCGCGAAAGCAATACAGCACACCGTCGGGATGGGTCTTGGCGAACTCGGCCCAGGCCTGGATGCGTTGTGCCTTGATTTCACCGGACACCAGTTGATGCCCCAGGACAATGGCGGCCTGCTGCCCCTGCTGTTTGTAGCAGGTACCGACGCGTTGCCGTTCGCTGTCGGTCATCAACGGTAGATTGACCACGCCGGGGAAAGCCCCCTTGATGAATTCGATCGGGGCGCGTGTGTCCATCATCGGCCGGTCATTGAGGAAGATGTCGCGGTAGTCGGTGATGTCATGGCTCATCAAGACACCTCGACCGCGTAACTCTGTCGCTCGACCAGTTCGCCGATAGGTTCCAGCACCAGCCCGAGTTCAGCGGCAACCCGCAGGAACTCGCCCTCGCCTTCAGGGGTGACGGCAATCAGCAGGCCGCCGCTGGTCTGTGGGTCGCACAGCACGCGCTTGTGCAGTTCCTGGACTCGACCGACCTTGCTGGCGTAGCTGTCGTAGTTGCGCAGCGTACCGCCCGGCACACACCCCTGGTCGAGGTAGTACTCGACGCCCGGCAGGCGCGGCACCGCGTCATAGCGGATGCGCGCGGTCAGTTGGCTGCCGTCGGCCATTTCCACCAGATGCCCGAGCAGGCCGAACCCGGTGACGTCGGTCATCGCCGTCACCCCGTCGAGCTTGCCGAAGCGGCTGCCAGGTTTGTTGAGGGTGCACATCCAGTCACGGGCCAGGCCGACGTCGGCGGCGCGCAGCTTGCCTTTCTTTTCCGCCGTAGTGAGGATGCCGATGCCCAAGGGTTTGGTCAGGTACAGGCGGCAACCGGCGGTGGCCGTGTCGTTGCGTTTCATATGGCGCTTTTGCACCAGGCCTGTGACCGCCAGGCCGAAAATCGGCTCAGGCGCGTCGATCGAATGCCCGCCGGCCAGGGGAATACCGGCCTCGTCGCACACGGAACGACCGCCGCGAATCACTTCCCGGGCAATTTCCGGGGCCAATACGTTGACTGGCCAGCCGAGAATCGCAATGGCCATCAGCGGGTCACCGCCCATGGCGTAGATATCGCTGATGGCGTTGGTGGCGGCGATGCGACCGAAATCGAAAGGATCATCGACAATCGGCATGAAGAAGTCAGTGGTCGAGACCACCCCGCGCTCCTCGTCGATGGCGTACACCGCAGCATCGTCCCGGGACGCATTGCCGACCCACAAATTGGGATCAAGGTTCTGCGCACCGCTGCCGGCCAGGATCACTTCCAGTACCTGGGGCGAAATCTTGCAGCCGCAACCGGCACCGTGGCTGTACTGGGTCAGGCGAATCGGCTCGCTCATGGGCATACCTCTGGTCAGTCAAGATGGCCGATTCTATCAGCAACGCCAGCGACTCAGTGCCGCGTCGAGCACAGGCTCCTGCGACACGTTGGTGCCGCTTCACGCGATGGTGCCGAATTCGGTGCACCGAGCCTGACCAACAAGACAGGAATAAAGCCTGGACCCCATGCATTTAAAGCCACTGCGAAAAATTGGTACGACATGTGCAAACGTTTGCGCAATCGATCGTACCCAGCGGATCGATGGCTTCTTTTCAACCACGGACCCCGGGCGTCGGCCCGCACGAACAAGGACTTTCCATGCACTGCACTTCCCAGTGTCGCGCTACACCTGGCGTATTGGCAGCCGCCCTGCTACTGACCGCCGTTACCGGACTACTCAGCACCACGACCCAAGCCCAAACCGCCGAGGCGTCCGCCCAGGGCGAAGCCCTCAGCCCCGAGGCCACCCCCTCGAAAAAAGGCGCCTACCTGTCGGACTGGTACAACCAGGACCTGACGCTCATCGGCAGCAAGGACATCAGCTTCGGTCCGCAACCGGTCGACGATGTCTATCTGGAATATGAATACTTCGGACGCAAGGGGCCCTTCGAGCTCTATGGCTACGTCGATATTCCAAAGATCTTCAATATTGGCAACAGTCATGACAAAGGGGTGTGGGACCACGGTTCCCCGGTGTTCATGGAGCACGAACCGCGTATTTCCATCGACTACCTGGCCGGCCGCAGCCTGGCCATCGGGCCGTTCAAGGAATGGTATGTGGCGTTCGACTGGATCTACGATCACGGCAGCAACAGCGCCAATCGCGCGAACACCTTGTACAGCGGCCTGGGCACTGACATCGACACCCACTCAAGGGTCAACCTGTCGGCCAACTTCTATGGCCGTTATCAGTGGGAAAACTATGGCGCCAGCAATGAATACTCCTGGGACGGCTACCGCGCCCAGCTCAAATACATCGTGCCGATCAGCCAGTTCAGCAACGGCGCCTCGCTGACGTACATCGGCTTCACCAACTTCGATTTCGGTTCGGACCTGCACAAGGACAACCCCGCCCGCACCGCCAATGCCACGGTCGCCACCAACGTCCTGCTGTATTCGTTCACGCACCTGCGCTTTACGCTGGTGGGCCGCTACTTTCACAACGGCGGCAACTGGCAGGACGGCAGTGAGCTTAACTTTGGCGACGGCAACTTCCGCGCCCGCTCCGATGGCTGGGGATACTACGCCGGGGTTGGCTATCAATTCTGAGCACACCGTAGAAGCACCACTTCGAATCCATGGAGGTCACGAATACATGATCAATCGCCTGTCTATTTCAATCGGCCTGGCCTGCACGGCCCTGTTCTGCTCGACCGCCGGGGCCGCACCGCCGCTTCAACCCAAAGTGATGCTGATCACGATGTTCGCCCCCGAGGCGCAGAACTGGATCGATCGCCTCGAACTCAAGACTGAAATCCGCGTACCGGGGCTGTCCGCCGAATACCCGACGATCCGCTGCAACGCCGAGCGGGTCTGCCTGCTGATCACCGGCATGGGCCAGACCAACGCCGCCGCCTCGACACTGGCCCTGGCGCTCTCCCCCACCGTCGACCTGCGCAAGAGCTATTTCCTGGTGGCCGGGATCGCCGGCATCAACCCGCACCACGGCACGCTTGGCACGACCGCCTGGGCCCATTACCTGGTGGAGTTCGGCACCCAATGGGAGCTGGATTCGCGGGATGTGCCCAAGGACTGGCCCACCGGCTACCTGGGCATCAACACCAAGGGGCCGAACGAAAAGCCGCCGCTGGACTACAAGACGGAAGTCTTCGAACTCAACCCGGCCCTGCAAGCCAAGGCCTTTGCCCTCAGCCAGAAGGTGACCTTGTCGCAAAGCAAGGAATCGGCGGCCTGGCGCTTGAAGTATCCGTACGCCCCGGCCAACCAACCGCCGGTGGTGACCCGCTGCGACACCCTGGCCGGCAACACCTGGTTCTCCGGTACGCGCCTGAGCGAGCGCGCCGAAGTCTGGACTCGCCTGCTCACCGACAACAAGGGCGTCTACTGCACCACCCAACAGGAAGACAACTCAACCTACGAGGCCTTGCTCCGGGCCAGCCGCGAAGGTCGGGTAGACATCAACCGGCTGGCCGTGCTGCGGGCCGGGTCCGATTTCGACCGCCCCGAGCCCGGCGGCAACGAAGTGGACAACCTGCTCAAATACGCCGACCAGGGCGCGTTCGTCCCGGCGCTGGAGAACCTGTTCCGCACCGGCAACCCGCTGGTGCAGGACATTGTGAAGAACTGGTCGGCGTGGAAAGACGGCGTGCCTGGCGCTTGATCACCAGCCGCGCCGGCTCTTGGGGAGAAGGAGGCGATCTGTGGGAGCAAGGCTTGCTCCCACAGGTTGGGGCTAATCTCTACGGATCACCCAATGGAATTTTCCATTCAAGGAAGAATCACTTGAACATCAGCCGTGCGTACCCATCCAGGAGACCGCCGATGTCCCTCGACCCTGCTGCCGACAGCACTCATCTTGATTACGGCCTCGACACGCTGTTTGGTCGTGACACCAAAAGTGTCGACTGCGAGTTCGACGTCAAACGCCTCGATGACGGCGAACCACCCTGGTTCGCGCTGCACGTGCGACCACCCCTGCCGGCGGATCTGGATAAAGCCCAGATCGTGGTGTTCAACGCCGAAGGCCGGCGCATCAGCGGTATTGTCCGGCGAACCGAGCGCCTGGCCGACGACAGCCTGCAATTGGACGTGGAACCCGACTGAGTGCTTCAGGCCGGGTTCCCACGCTGATCGAGCGCTTCCTTACGTATGTCGCGAAGTGCTCAGTCAAACTTGACCAGGTTCAGCACCGGCAATGGTCCGCCCGGGAATTGAGTCAAGCGTGCGCCAACGCTCAATGGGCCCAGGTCCACGCCGAAGAATCCCAGCCGATCGATCAACTGCGCGACTTCCCCACGGGCCTGCTCATCGTCGCCAGTCAGGAATAGCACGCGCTTGCCGCCTTCGGACGCTGGATCAGCCTCCAGCAGGCGCGCCAACATGTGGTTGAACGCCTTGACCACCCGTGCCCCCGGCACCCATTCGCTGAACACCTCGGTAGAAGCCCGGCCTTGCAGATCAATCGCCTCGAACTCCGGGACTTTGATTGCGTTGTTGGCATCGATCACGATTCGTCCGGCAAAGTCCGGCAAGCCATTCAGCGCCTGGGGCAACTTCGGCCAGTTGACGGCCACCAGCACCATTGGTTGCGCGGCAGCTTGCTGCACGGTACCGGCGCGGACGGTGGGGCCGAGCTCGGCGACCAACTCGGCGAGGCTTTCGGGGCCGCGGCTGTTGGCAATCACGACGTTGATGTTCTGGCGGGCCAGCGCCCGGGCAAATGCACTACCAATAGCGCCAGCGCCGATGATGCCGATGGTGTCGATGTTGCTCATGACGTATGTCCTCAAAGTTGGATAAACCTGGGCGGTGATGTCCGCCGTTGAGGTGCATATTGCCCTTGCTATTACGTGATGATTAGCCAGTAATACGTTGAATCATTTTCAAGCATTACTATCAGGTCACCTTGATGGAAAGCCTCGCCAATCTCGAATGCTTTGCCCGCAGCGCCGAAACCGGCAGTTTCTCGGCGGCCGCCAGGTTGCTGGCCCTGACGCCCGCCGCCGTGAGTCGCAATGTGGCGATGCTGGAGCGTAACCTGGGGGTGCGGCTGTTCCAGCGCTCGACCCGCAAGCTGTCCTTGACCGAGAACGGCGAACACTTCCTGGCCAGCATCGGCACGCATCTCGAAGCCTTGCAGGCCGCCATCGGCGCCGTGACCACTGAACGAGGCGAGCCGGCCGGGGTATTGCGCCTCAGCCTGTCACCAAGCTTCGGCATCGGCCATGTGCTGCCGTTGATGCCGCAATTCCTGGCCCTCCACCCATTGATCCGCCCGCAATGGCATTTCGAGAACCGACGGGTAGACCTGATCGCCGAAGGTTTCGACGCGGCGATTGGCGGCGGCTTCGAACTGACGCCTGGGGTGATCTCGCGAACCTTGGCGCCGGCACATCTGGTCGCGGTAGCCAGCCCAGCCTACCTGGCCGCACGCTCCTGCCCCGAGCACCCGGAAGACCTGGCCCACTTCGATAACATCGTGCTGCGCTCCAGCCTCACCGGGCGGGTACGCCAGGCCACGATGCGTAACGCCGCCGGTTTCGAGTCGACGTTGCGGCTGCCTGAATCCATCATTCTCAACGACCCGGTCGCCATGCGCGAAGCCACCTTGCTGGGCCTGGGCATTTCGCTGCTGACCGTGCCGGACGTGCTGCCCTGGCTGGAACGCGGCGAACTGGTACGGCTGCTGCCGGACTGGTACATGGACCTTGGCGTGATTTCCCTCTATTACCCCAGCCGCACGCTGATGCCGGCCAAGACTCGCGCCTTTATCGACTTCATCACCGAACACTTCGAGCGTGAGGGATTGGCACAGCGTTTCAGTGCTGCGCAGGGTTGAGCCCTGGAATCCTTCGTGCCCGCGCTCGCGATGACGCCAGCCCAGACACCCCACCCCGTGGCGAGGGAGCTTGCTCCCGCTGGCCTGCGAAGCAGGCCCCGGCATTCCTTCAGGCAGACCGCATTGCCCGGCTTGGCGACTGCTGCGCAGCCGAGCGGGAGCAAGCTCCCTCGCCACAGGCGATCGGCTGCTAGTTCAAGTGTGCGCGGGCATATTCGCGAAAAATGTACGATCACCATCGCGAACAAGCTCGCCCCCACAGTGGGTTTGCGATGCGGGCGGTGCTAACGTGGCGCCTCGACGACTGACAAGGATGACCGCGTGCTGCTGCTCAAATTGCTGGTGATTCCCACGTTCCTGCTGCTGATTTCCCGGGCGGGCAGGCGTTGGGGGCCGAGCGTGGCCGGCTGGCTCTCGGGGTTGCCCGTCGTAGTGGGGCCGATTCTGTTGTTCCTGGCCCTGGAACAAGGCGAGCTGTTTGCCGCACAGTCGGCGACCGCGGCACTGGCGGCGATGTTCGCGATGATTGCCTTCTGCGTGGTGTACGCCCAGGTCGCCCAGCATCGCAACTGGCCCTGGGCGCTGGGCATCGCGCTAGGGGTCTGGGCCTTGGTGGCGTTGATCCTGTCCTGGCTACCGGCTTCGCTGCCGTTGTCGAGCCTGATCGCCCTGGTCGCGTTGCTGGCGGCGCCGTATCTGTTCCCGACGGTCCGACCGGTGATGAACGGGCCGACGGCCAAATCCGACAAACTGCTGCTGCGCATGATCGCTGGCGCGCTGTTGACCCTGGCGGTGACGCTGCTGGCCAGCACCGTGGGCGAACGCTGGAGCGGGCTGCTGGCAGTATTCCCGGTGCTGGGCAGTGTCATGGCGGTGTTCTCCCAACAAACCCGGGGACCGGCTTTCACCGCCGCGCTGCTGCGGGCGACGGCCACCGGCATGTATTGCTTCGCGGCCTTCTGCCTGACCCTGGCCCTCGCCCTGCCGGTACTGGGCATGCCCGCCTTTGCCTTGGGCGTCGCGGTGTCGATGGCCATGTTGCTGGTGACCCGACGCCTGCTGGTGCGGCCACCGCCCTGCGACACCGCACACCTTTCGCCAAAATGACGGTCTCTTCTGCACTGGCGCTGGAGTCAGGTGCGACGCCCATGGGATGATCGGCCTCCAGGCACGACCATCTGTGGAGCGTTTCAATGTCATTGCTGAGTAAACAAGCCGCCGCCCTGTTGCTGGGAGCCATCGCCAGCCTGGTCGTGGTATCCGCCCAAGCGGCCCCGGCCAAACCTGCCGGCGATGCACCGGCGCAGAAAGTGTCGATGCTCGGCGGCAAGCTCACCTTCACCTTGCCCAAGGGCTTCACGGCGACGCCGCTACCCGCCGGTGAAGTGACCCAGGGCACCGCTGGGGCGACAGGGACGATGTACAGCAATGCCACCAGCAGAACCGTGGTGATTGCCGCTGAGAACACCATCGTCAACGGTACGAATGTGAAGGACGACGACGGTGCGTTCCTCGACACCACCATGGCCGACTTCGCCGCCCAACGCATCAAGGCCCTGCCGGACGCCAAGATCCTCAGCGAAAAAAGCCTGACCCAAAAAGGCACCGGCCTGGGCCTGCGTCAGCTCGACACCAGCGCGACCCAGGGCGGCGGGCCCACCCTCGACACCACGTTGCTGGGCGCCTCCGGCACGCGCATGGCCGTGGTGCAGATCATCTCCCGGGCCAGCGACAAGGTCGGTCATGAAGCGTTGGTGAAACAGATCGCCAGCGGTCAGTAACAAGCACCCCGGACCCTGTGGGAATGTGGGAGCGAGCTTGCTCGCGATGGCATCGGCACATCCTGGCATTGATGCAAGCTGACCCACCGCTATCGCGAGCAAGCTCAGCTCCCACAGGGGAATGGTGGTGTACCTGGATTTCCCATCCACCCCTAAACCAATGTGGGAGCCGAGCTTGCTCCGGGCGGCGATCCGACGATGGCGTCGGCACATCCTGGCATTGATGCAAGCTGACCCGCCGCTATCGCGAGCAAGCTCAGCCCCCACAGGGTTTCGCCCGCAGGGGCTTACGGTGGTCAGGGATTGAGCCGCTCCAGCCAGGCCCGCAGGTCCTGCACTTCCAGGGCGGTGATGCTGTGGCCGACGCCCGGGTAGGCATGGAATTCCGGTTCCAGCGCCAGGGTCTTCAGGAAGCTGTTGGCCTCGGTGCCATCGTGGTAGGGAATGATAGGGTCTGCCGTGCCATGGCCGATGAACACCGCCAGTGTCCGGCGCGACTCGTTGGGGGTCAGTTCCGCCCGCAGCGCCGACAGGACCCGCCCGCCCATCGCTGCAATACCGCCGACGGCTTCGGGGTGTCGCAGGGCCACTTCGTAGCTCATCATCGCGCCCTGGCTGAACCCTACCAGGTAGACCTTGCTCGCGTCGGTCGAGTACTTGGCCCGAGCCTTGTCGATGAAGTCCAGCAGCATCTGGCCGCTGGCCTTCAAGTCCGAAGTATCACCGTCGTAGGCACCGTCGCCCTTTTTCGCGAACCACTGATAACGGTCCTGTTCCATGCTCTTCGGTGCCCGCACCGAGAGGTAGTTGTAATCCCGGGGCAACTCGCCCTTGAGTTCGAACAGGTCCTGTTCGTTGCTGCCGGAGCCGTGCAGGAAGATCACCAGCGGGCGGTTGCCGGCTTGCTCATCGGCTTGGGCCAGGTAGTTGAGCGGCAAGTCCGTGTGCAGCGAGGGTTGGGCCTGCAACCCGGACGAGACCAGCAATAGAAACAGGGCGAGCGCTTTAAACATCAATCTTCCTCCATCGTTCGATAGCCGCACGACAAGAAGCGTGCGGTGAGGTAGACAGCACTTATCAGTCGTTGCTCAATTTCCCCGTACGAATCGGCTCACGCCCGGCGACTTTTGCCTGCCAGATGCCCGGCTGGGTGTAGCGCCCGCGGTCCAGGGCGAACAGCACGCCACTGGTGCCGGCCCGCACGGTGGTGACCCGATCATTCAACGGATCGACCACTTCGAACAGCGGATCGCCGCGCTCCACCCATTCGCCAGCCTCACGCAGAAAGCTCACCACGCCATGGTGCGGCGCGAACAGGTATTGAGTGCCTTCGAACGGAAAGCCTTCGCAGCACTCGGCGGGGGCGGATGGCCAGTCCCCGCCAATAAAACCCTGCTCGGCCAAAAACCCGAGAATGGCTTCACAATTGGCCTGGGCCTGTTCCACGCGGGTGTCGCCCATGCTGCCCAGCTCCAGCGTCGTCGCCAGGTTCGCCGCAGGGATCGCCGCCGCGGGAAAGGCTTTGGCCAGGCGCAACCAGGGCGAGGAGCAGGACTCGTCGAACGAACTGCCACCGGAATCTTCACTCAGCAACGCCACCCCGGCCTTCAGGCGCGCGGCCAGGGAGCGCCATTGCGGCCACTGTTGCGGCAAGGCATACAAGTGGATCGCTGCCTCGAAATCGCAATGCAGGTCCAGGGTGATGTCGGCGTCGCAAGCATGGCGCAGCAGCAGGCGATGCAGCGCTTCAAGTTGCGAAGGCGGCGCCGGCAGGTCGTCGAGAACCTGGGCCATGGTCTGGCGGATCAAGGTGATATTGGCAGCCGGGTCGTCACCCAGGCGATCACCGATGCGTTGCGCCACCGGTGCACTGAGCTCCACGAAAGAGCGGTTGAAATTCTTGCCACTGCCCAGTTCGAAACGCCCCATGTGGGCGCTTTGCAGATGTTGATCCAGGCCGATGGGATTGGCCACCGGCACCAGCTCGATCACCCCTTTGAGCAGGCCTTGCGCCTCGAGGTCGTTGAGCCGCTGCTTCAGCTCCCAGGCAGTACGCATGCCCGGCAGTTCGTCGGCGTGCAGACTGGCCTGGATATAAACCTTGCGCGGGCCATGGCCGTAACGAAACACACTGAGCCGGCGCTCGGTGCCCAGGTGGCTCCATGGCAGGGTATGGTCGATGCGTTGCATGAATTCTCCGAATGACTAGGCTGCGATCTTTTGATCTTTCGCTCTGGACTCAACTGGCAGTGGAAAGATCGCAGCCTCGCTTCGCTCGACAGCTCCTACAGCAGCTCCTACCGATTAATGCCCGTAGACATCAAAAGCGAAGTATTTGTCCTGCACCTTCTTGTACGTGCCATTGGCGCGGATTTCGCTGATGGCGGCGTTGAATTTATCGGCCAGGGCCTTATCGCCCTTGCGCACCGCGATGCCGGCGCCACCGCCGAAGTATTTCGCGTCTTCATAGGTCGGGCCCACGAAGGCAAAGCCTTTGCCGGCATCGGTTTTCAGGAAACCGTCGTCGAGGTTGACCGAGTCGGCCAGCATGGCGTCGAGGCGACCGGCGACCATGTCCAGGTTGGCTTCCTGCTGGGAGCCGTAGCGCACCAGGTTGATCCCGGCAGGCACCAGCACTTCGGTGGCGAAACGGTCGTGGGTACTGGCACGCAGCACGCCGACTTTCTTGCCCTTGAGCTCGGTCAGCGGGTCCTTGACCTCGGAGCCTTCCTTCATCACGAAACGCGCCGGGGTGTGATAGTACTTGATGGTGAAATCGACGTTTTTCTTGCGATCGTCGGTGATGGTCATGGACGACAGGATCGCATCGATCTTCTTCACTTTCAGCGCGGGGATCAGGCCATCGAACTCCTGCTCGACCCAGGTGCACTTGACCTTCATCTGCTCGCAGAGGGCGTCGCCGATATCGACATCGAAGCCGGTCAGTTTGCCGTCGGGGGTTTTCATCGAAAAAGGCGGATAACCGGCTTCGATCCCGAGGCGGATCGGCTTGGCGTCTTCGGCCACGGCCGACAGGGACAATACAGACAGTGCCAGGGCACCGAACATGGCTAGCTTGTTCATTTTCGCTCCTGAGTGCGCAGGTATTTTATTGATCGTTATAGGCAGATTCGTAGGCAGCGTTCGGTCAGCAAAAACCGAAGTGGCCGGGAGTCTAGAGGGGCACTCAGGAGGGGAATTATGTTGAGGCGACAAATAGTTATAAAAATAGCCAGGGGCGTCCGGTGGTCACTGAATTTGCGAAAAACCTGACAGGTAAACACCTGTGGCAGATTCACTCCTGTGGCGAGGGAGCTTGCTCCCGCTGGGCTGCGCAGCAGCCCTTGATGTCCGTCAGATACAAACGGCATCGTCACCCTTATTGGGGCCGCTGCGGGAGCAATCTCTGGCCACAAAAGCCTGTTTTCAATCTGCTTATGGCGCAAAATCAGCAGTCGCAGCTGATCGCCTCGTCCGCCATGCGCTCCACTGTGCCGCTCAGGCGAAAGCCTTCATCGAGCCAGCCCATGACGCCGCCGATCATTTCCTTGACCGGGTATCCCAACGTTGCCAGGCGCACTGCCGCCTTGTTCGCCCCATTGCAATGCGGGCCGGCGCAATACACCACGAACAGGGTGGTCTTGGCATAGGCGGCCAGTGCCTGGGCGGTGAGTGTGCGGGTTGGCAGGTTGATCGCCCCGGGAACGTGGCCGCGTTCGTAGGCCAGTGGTCCGCGTACATCCACCAGCACAAAATCGATGTTGCCGGCCTGTTGGCTGGCATGAACGTCGGAACAATCGGTTTCGAATGTCAGGCGACGGCTGAAATGCTGCAGGGCGATATCGGAGGGGGCAGCAGGCACTTCGCGAACCAGGCTGGTCATGGGTGTGTACTCCAGGATAGATAAGGCGTGAAGAGACTTTATCCCCCCGATGCTTACCGCTAAAGTGGCGCACAAGACACTCTGTGGGAATTTTCCGCCAAATGCAGCCTAACCCTGGTCTGGTCGCGATCCTCGCCTACGACGGCCTGTGTACTTTCGAATTCGGTGTCGCCGTCGAGATCTTCGGATTGGAGCGACCGGAATTCGATTTCCCCTGGTACACGCATCGGATCGTCGCGGTCGATGACGGCCCGATGCGCGCCATGGGCGGCTTCCAGGTTTTGGCCGATGGCGGCATGGAACTGCTCGAAACCGCCCGGACCATTGTCGTGCCAGGCTGGCGCAACCGCAGCGAGCCACCGTCCCAGGCGTTGCTCGAGGCACTGCGCAGGGCCCACGCCCGTGGTGCGCGCCTGCTGTCGATCTGCTCCGGTGCCTTCGTACTCGCCGCCGCCGGGCTGCTCGATGGCCTGGGCGCCACGACTCATTGGCGCTACACCGACGAACTGGCCGCAAGCTTTCCGGCCGTGCGAGTAGACCCGGATGTGCTGTACGTCGACTCAGGACAGGTCATCACCTCGGCGGGCAGCGCCGCCGGTATCGATGCCTGCCTGCACCTGGTGGCACGGGACTATGGCGTCCAGGTCGCCAACTGCGTGGCACGCCGGTTGGTGATGTCGCCGCAACGCACGGGCGGCCAGGCGCAGTTCATTCCCTCACCGGTCAGCCGCACGCCACGCAGCGACCTGTCGAGTGTCATGCAATGGGCCCGCGAACGCCTGCACGAACCTCTCGGCGTGCGCGAACTGGCCAGCCAGGCGGCCATGAGCGAACGCACCTTCCTGCGCCATTTCACCCAGGCCTGCGGCGTGTCGCCCAAGGCCTGGCTGCAACATGAACGCCTGGCCCGGGCCCGCGAGTTGCTGGAAAGCACCGGGGACAACACCGACAACATCGCGCAACTGTGCGGCTACCGCTCGGTGGAAAGCTTTCGCGTGGCGTTTCGCAGCGTCGTGGGGTTGGCGCCGTCGGTGTATCGGGAGCGGTTTGGGCGGGGGTAAAGATGCCGGGGTTATGAACCCCCGTGGCGAGGGAGCTTGCTCCCGCTGGGCCGTAGGCGCTGTGTAGGAGCTGTGTAGGAGCTGTCGAGTGCAACGAGGCTGCGATCTTTCCCCAAACACTTGAATCTCAAGCGAAAGATCAAAAGATCGCAGGCTTCGCCAGCTCCTACAGAGCCCAGCGGGAGCAAGGTGATGCGCAAGCATCATTGAGGCTTGCGCAACAAATAAGTATCCATGATCCAGCCATTGGCCTTGCGCGCGGCCTTGCGGGTGCGCTCGATGTCATCGGCCACATCCCCCAGGCGGCCGGCGATAAGGATTTCATCCGGCGTTCCCACATAGGCACCCCAGTAGATCTGCGTCTCGGGATCGCTCACCTGGCGATAGGCGTCCTCGGCGTCGAGCATCACCACCACACTCGCCGCGTCGCCCACCTGCCCCGCCGCCAACCGGCGTCCGGTGGTGATTTCCAGCGAACCGCCAATGCTGTTCAACGGTACTTTATGCCGGGCGGCCAGGGCCTGGACGCTGGTGATGCCGGGGATCACCTCGAATTCGAAGGCGCAGCGGCCCGCATCGAGGATCGCCTGCAGGATGCGCACGGTACTGTCGTACAACGCCGGATCGCCCCACACCAGAAAACCACCCCGTTGACCGTCGGACAGTTCTTCATTGATCAAGCGTTCGAAGGTGGCCTGTTTAGCCCGGTTCAATGTTTCGACGCTGTCCTTGTAGTCCAGGCCGCCGCGTTGGCGTTCCGGGCTGTAGGCTTCGACGAAACGGTAGGTGCGATCAACGATGTAGCGCCGACAGACTTCGCGCCGCAGGTCCAACAGTTTGTCCTTGGCCGGGCCCTTGTCCATGAGAAAGACCACGTCCAAGCGGTTCAAGGCTTTCACTGCCTGCATCGTCAGCTGATCCGGATCGCCGGCCCCAATGCCGATGACTGACAACGTCTTCATCGCGGCGACTCCTGGTCAGGTCCCTGGGTGCGTAATCGCCATACACCGTTGAAACGCAACTCGAGGGTGGACAACGGCTCAATGTCGATCCGGTTGAATGTGGCGGCCGGGCAGCCCAATACATTCACCAGGGCTGCGCGGATCACGAAGGGGTGGGTGACGGCCAGCAGATGTCCGGGCCGGGTTTCCAGACTGGCCAGCCAACTCCCGACACGGCGGCACAACTGGGCGACAGATTCACCACCATGGGGGGCCGCCTCGGCATCATCGAGCCAACTCTGCAGGGCTTGCGGTTCAGCCTGGAGCAACTCATCGATGGACAACCCGCGCCAGCGTCCCAGATCGCAATCGGCCAGGGCCAGGTCCTGCTCGGGCTCGTCGCCGAACAAGGCGGCGGTCTGGCGCGTGCGCAGTTCCGGCCCGCACAGCAGTTGCCGGAGATTTCGGTAGTGGTGCTCGATCTGCGCGCGGCGTGCCAGCCAGTCGGCGTCCAGCGGTTCGTCCAGGCCAAAGCGCGCCTGCTTCTGGGCGGCGGTGCGGGCGTGGCAGATCAAGGTCAGACGAGTGGTTTGCACACTGGATTCTCAGGCAATCGGAAGGGTCGCACGGGCGGGATATTCACGCACTTAGTTGTACAGCACCTTATATGAAATCAAATAAGTGAGACAAAAAGGCGTTATGTCCGACATCGTCAGAAGCATCGACTGACATACCCGGTCTACCCAGCCTGGACCAACTCCTACAAGGGTTTCGCACAATAATGGAGCATTTTAAACGGAACGTAAAAACCACTGGACATGTAGCACCAGCTACATAAATACTGTTTTCAGGAGTTATGAAAGAAATTCAACACCCATCCTGGCAAGGAGCACGGATGCCACCTCTCAGAGACCTGATCACCGATCCCGGCCTGGTTTTGACGCCGTCGGAACGCAAGGTCGTACGTGCCCTGCTCGATCACTACCCACGCAACGGCCTCGGCCCGATGTCACGCCTGGCGGACCATGCCGGCGTCAGCGACCCGACTATCGTGCGGCTGGTGAAAAAACTCGGGTTTGGCGGTTACGCCGAATTCCAGGATGCACTGCTCAGTGACATGGACCATCGCCTGCGCTCCCCCCGCACCCTGTTGAAACCGCGGGCCAAATTGCAGCAAGGCGATACCTGGAGCCAGTACCTGGCCGCCAGTCAACGCCACCTCATCGACACCCAGGCCCTGACCCAACCCGAAGACGTGCGCATTCTCGTGCAGTGGTTGCTCGACAGCCGCCATCAGGTGCATTGCTTCGGCGGGCGCTTCAGCAGCTTCCTGGCCCACTACCTGCTCAACCATTTGCGGCTGTTGCGCGCCGGCTGTTTTGCCCTGGAAGACAACGCCCAACTGCCTGACCGGCTGTTCGACGTGCAGCGCCAGGATGTGGTGCTGATCTTCGATTACCGCCGCTACCAGGCCCAGGCCCTGCGCGTGGCCAGCGCGGCCAAGGAACGGCACGCCCGGGTCGTGCTGTTCAGCGACGTCTACGCTTCGCCATTGCGCGAGCTGTCCGACCTGATCATCAGCGCCCCGGTGGAATCGATCTCGGCCTTCGACAGCCTGGTGCCGGCGCTGGCCCAGGTCGAGGCGCTGATTGCCTGCCTGACCCTGCAATGCCCCGAGCTGGCCGAACGCCTGGAAGGCATCGATGCCTTGCGCACGGAATTCAACACGCACCTGTTGGAGGAAAAATAAGGATGTTCTCGCTCCCCCACCGCTCGCCCCGGGATTTGCCGTTCACCTGCCAGCACACCGCCTTGCTGCTGGTGGACATGCAACGCGCCTGGCTGGAACCGCAATTCGATGCCCACCTGCACACCCGCGAGGCCGAGTATTTCATCCAGCGGGCCCGCCAGCAGGTCATTCCCAACCAGCAGCGCTTGCTCAACGCGATGCGCGAAGGGCAGCACAACGTGTTGCACACCCACATCGAAAGCCTCACCGCCGATGGCCGCGACCGTTCCCTGGATCACAAGCTGTCGGACATGCACCTGCCCAAGGGCAGCCCCGAGGCGCAGATCATTGCCGAACTGGCGCCGCTGGAAAACGAAATCGTGCTGCCCAAGACCTCCTCCGGGGTGTTCAACTCCACCAACATCGATTACGTGCTGCGCAACCTGCAGACCCGCCACTTGATCGTCGCCGGCATCGTCACCGACCAGTGCGTCGACATGGCCGTGCGCGACGCCGCCGATCGCGGCTACCTGGTCACGCTGGTGGAAGATGCCTGCGCCACCTACACCGAACAACGGCACCTGGCGTGCCTGAACGCGATCAAGGGCTATTGCTGGATCACCGATACCGACACCGTGCTCGCGCGTTTGCAGGAGATGCAGCCATGAGTCGCCTCGATCCTGCCGCCGTCCTCGCCCCGTTGCCCGTGACGACCCTGGTGACCACCGACCTGATCGGCGTGACCCGTGGGCGCTCGTTTCCCACTGATGAATTGCCCCACTACGTCACCGCTGGCTGTGGCTGGGTGCCGGCCAACAGCGCACTGACGCCCCAGGACATCATCGCTTCGACCAACCCTTGGGGCGCCTATGGCGACCTGCGGCTGGTGCCGGACCTGTCCAGTCGGGTGACCGTCAACAACGGCCCTGACGCCCAGGCGCCCGTCCTCGACTTCATCCATTGCGACATTCGGGAGACCGACGGCCGGCCCTGGAGTGCTTGCCCGCGCACGCTGCTGCAGGACGAAGTGGAGCGTTATCGCGCCGAACTGGGCTTGCAGGTTTTCGCTGCGTTCGAGCATGAATTCAACCTGCTTGCCACGCCTGCGCAGCCTGATCGCCCGGCCTTCAGCCTCCAGGCCCAGCGCCGGCAGGCCGAATTCGCCGGGTGGTTGCTCAGTGCCCTGCGGGCCGGCGGTGTCGAGCCGGAAATGTTCCTGCCGGAATATGGCCAGCATCAATACGAAATCACCTGCCGCCCGACTTTGGGCGTTGCCGCCGCCGACCGGGCCGTGAACATCCGGGAAATCACCCGCGAGATCGCCCGGCAAATGGGCCTGGACCTTAGCTTCGCCCCCAAGAGCGCGGAAAACGCCGTGTGCAACGGCGTGCATTTGCACCTGAGCCTGCAAGACCTGAGCGCGGACCCGGTACTGCATGACGCCGCCAGCAGTAATGGCTTGTCCAGCCTCGGCCAGCATTGGGCCGCTGGTGTACTGCACTATCTGCCTGCCCTGTGCGCGCTGACCGCGCCGACGCCAGTGTCCTACGAGCGCCTGCAACCTCATCACTGGAGCGCATCCTATGCGTGCCTGGGACAGCGCAACCGCGAAGCGGCGCTGCGCATCTGCCCGACCGTGAGCCTGAGCGGCAAACCGCTGGCGAACCAGTACAACCTGGAGTTCCGCGCCATGGACGCCACCGCCTCGCCGCACCTGGCGATGGCGGCGCTGTTGATTGCCGGGCGACTGGGCATCCAGCAACAGCTGGCATTGAACGCTGTCACCGATGAAATACCCGATGAGCTGGATGAAGCACAACGTCGTGCCCGTGGCATTATCGCCCTGCCGACAACCCTGGCCCAGGCACTGGACTGCCTGCGCCACAGCGGGGCGCTGCTCGAGACCCTGCCCAGCCCGCTGGTCGAAACCTACTTCGCCTTGAAGGCCCAGGAGCTGGCCTTGACCGAGGCGCTGTCACCTGCCGAGCGTTGTGAGCACTATGCACGAATCTATTGAGTGTGCTGAATCGGGCCTCTACACCAGGCCGCCCTACCGACTGGCCCGGGAGGAATCCGAACACCCGGTGCTGCTGGTGTGCGAACACGCCAGCCGCTTCATTCCCGATGCGCTGAACGACCTGGGCCTGGATGAAACGGCCTCCCAGGAGCACATAGCCTGGGACATCGGTGCCCTCGCCTTGGCCGAACGCCTGTCCGAAACCCTCGGCGCAACGTTGCTGTCGGCCAATTACTCACGGCTGTTGATCGACCTCAACCGCCCGCTGCACGTGCCCGACAGCATTCCGGCCCAGAGTGAGATCTACCAGGTTCCGGGTAACCATGCCCTGGACGAAGCTACTCGCGAATATCGCCAGCAGCGCCTGTTCCATCCCTTCCATGATCGGTTGCGGGCGTTGATCGACCAGCGCCTGGCCGCCAACCGACTGGTGCGCGTGGTGGGCATCCACAGTTTCACCCCGGTGTTCTATGGCCAGCCGCGCGCCCTCGAAGCGGGCGTGCTGTTCGGCGAAGCCAAGGAATACGCCCAGCACATCGTCGACGGGCTGGGCCGGCATTCGTTGCGGGCAGCGGGCAACCAGCCCTACAAGATCAACCCCCTGACCGACGTGACGGTTCCAGTGCACGGCGATGGCCGCGGCCTGGATTCGGTGTTGATCGAAGTGCGCAACGACCAACTGCGCAGCCCCGAAGCGGTGCGGACCTGGAGCGCCTACCTGGCGCCCCTGCTGTAGCGCGGCAGCGGCAAGTTTCCAGCGACAGACAGCAAGCAAGAGCAACCCACACAGCTGAAAAGGAAAACGGCTCATGAGCATTGAGGCATTTGGCTACAAACAGGAATTGAAACGCGGCCTGTCGCTGACAGACCTGGTGGTATACGGGATGATTTTCATGATCCCCATCGCCCCGTTCGGCGTGTATGGCTATGTCAACGCCGAGGCACCGGGGATGGTGCCGCTGGCGTACATCATCGGCATGGTGGCGATGCTGTTTACTGCCTTGAGCTACGGCAGCATGGCCCGGGCCTTTCCGGTGGCAGGTTCGGTCTATTCCTACGCGCAACGGGGCCTTAACCCACACGTCGGCTTCATTGCCGGCTGGCTGATGCTGCTGGACTACCTGCTGATCCCGCCGCTGCTCTATGTCTACGCCGCCATGGCGCTGAACCATTTGTACCCGGATATCCCCAAGGTCGGTTTCATCCTGGCCTTCCTGGTAAGCGCGACCTTCGTCAACCTGCGGGGCATCACCTTCACCGCGCGGATGAACATCATTTTCCTGCTGGCGCAGCTGGTGGTGCTGGGGATTTTCCTGTTCTACGCCTGGAACGCCCTGCACGGCGGGGCCGGTAACGGCCAGCTGACCCTGGCGCCGCTGTACAGCCCGGAACACTTCAACTTCGCCCTGCTGATGCAAGCCGTGTCCATCGCGGTATTGTCGTTCCTGGGCTTCGACGCCATTTCCACCCTGGCCGAAGAGATCAAGGGCGACCCGGGCCGCAGCGTCGGCAAGGCAGCCCTGGTGACCTTGCTGGTGATGGGGGCGATCTTCGTGGTGCAGACCTGGATCGCCACCGACCTGGCCGCCGGCATGGGTTTCAAGTCCGCCGACACCGCATTCTATGAAATCGCCGAATTGGCAGCTGGCGGTTGGCTGGCCACCTTGACCGCGGTTGCCACGGCCCTGGCCTGGGGCGTGGCCGTGGCGATCACTTCGCAGGCGGCGGTGTCGCGCCTGCTGTTCGGCATGGCACGGGACGGCCAGTTGCCCAAGATGCTCGCCAAGGTCCATCCGAAACACAACACCCCGTACTTGAGCATCTACCTGGTGGCGGTGCTGTCGCTGTTGATCTGCTACCTGTTCATCGACGCCGTGGACACCCTCACCTCGCTGGTCAATTTCGGCGCCCTGAGCGGCTTCATGTTGCTGCACATCACCGTCATCAACCACTACTGGCGCCGCCAGCAGTCCGGCCAACTGATTCGCCACTTGATTTGCCCACTGGTCGGCTTCGTGATCGTCGCGGCCATCATGTACAACATGGGCGTGGCTGCGCAGAAGCTCGGCCTGATCTGGATCGCCGCGGGCGTGATCTACCTGTGTGTGCTCAACAAATTCGGCAACCCTAGCGCCGTGCCCGATCCGGCCGGTCAGTGAGGGCCGGCGGTCGAATGATTCGGCCAACCGTGGTTACAACGCGTGGACATCGACAGTGATCGTCAGGCCCGGTGCTGGTCACCGGGCTCTCTGGAACAGGAGTGCAATCCATGCTGGCCTTACGTCCAGTTCAATTAACCGATCTGCCGCAACTGCAACAACTGGCCCGTGACAGCCTGGTGGGTGTCACGTCGCTGCCGGACGATACCGCGCGCCTGGAGGAAAAGATCCTCGACTCGTGCGCCTCGTTCGAGGCCGATGTGCAGGGCCCTGGCGCGGAGAATTATTTCTTTGTCCTGGAGGACCTGGAGTCCGGGCGCCTGGTCGGTTGTTCGGAAATTCTCTCCAGCACCGGTTACAACGAACCGTTCTACAGCCTGCGCAACCGGCCGTTTTCCAGCGAGTCCCGGGAGCTGAATATCCAGCATGGCGTGCCCGCGCTGTCACTGTGCCAGGACCTCAACGGACAGACGCTGCTGCGTGGATTCCACATCGACGCCAAGCGGGTGCGCACGCCGGAATCGGAGCTGCTGTCCCGGGCCCGGCTGATGTTCATCGCCGCCCATCCCCAGCGCTTTGCCGAATCGGTCATCACCGAAATCGTCGGTTTCAGCAGCGAGGACGGTCAGTCGCCTTTCTGGGATGCCATCGGCCAGCACTTCTTCGACCTGCCCTACGTCGAAGCCGAACGGCTGTGTGGCTTGCAAAGCCGGACCTTTCTCGCCGAGCTGATGCCGCAATACCCGATCTACGTACCCATGCTGCCGCCAGCGGCCCAGGCCTGCATCGGCCGGGTGCATCCCGACGGCCAGGAAGCCTTCGACATCCTGGCGCGCGAGGGTTTCGAGACCAACAGCTACGTCGATATCTTCGACGGTGGGCCGACCTTGCATGCCCGTATCGCCAACGTCCGTACCATCACGCAAAGTCGGAACGCCATGGCCCGGCAAAGCCTGCAGATCGATGCCAGGGGCCGTTACCTGGTGAGTAACGACCGTCTTGGAAACTACCGGGCCATCGTCGCCGAGCTGGACGTCAACGCCGAGGGCCCTGTGACCCTGTCGCCCGACATGCTGGCCGCCCTGGGCGTCATGGATGGCGAGCGGATCCGGGTGGTTGCCCTATGAACCTCACTCGATCCCGTGGCACGCATCAGCGCTTGGACCGACACAATGAAGGAGCTGCAGCATGATTGTCCGTCCGGTCGCCATTACCGATCTGCCCGCATTGCTGGACCTGGCCCGTTGCGCAGGCCCCGGTTTCACCAGCCTGCCGGCCAACGAAGAGCGCCTGGCCCATCGTATTCGCTGGGCCCAACGGACCTTTGCCGGACAAGTCGAACGTGCAGACGCCGATTACCTGTTCGTGCTCGAAGACGATGATCGGCAGGTGGTGGGCATCAGCGCCCTGACCGGTGCGGTCGGGCTACGCGAGCCTTGGTACAACTATCGGGTCGGGCTGACGGTCAGCTCGGCGCCAGAGCTGGGGATCCAGCGGCAGATCCCGACCCTGTTCCTCAATAACGAGATGTCCGGGCAATCGGAGATCTGCTCGTTGTTCCTGCACCCCGAGCAACGCCACGGCCACAACGGCCGCCTGCTGTCCCTCGCGCGCCTGCTGTTCGTGGCCGAGTTTCCCCAGCTGTTCGGCGAAAAACTGATCGCCGAACTGCGGGGCCATGCCGACGAACAAGGCTGTTCGCCGTTTTGGGATAGCCTGGGACGGCATTTTTTCAAGAAGGACTTCAGCTACGCCGATCAGTTGTCCGGCATGGGCAACAAGTCGTTCATCGCCGAACTGATGCCACGCCAGCCGCTGTACACCTGCCTGCTCACCGAACAGGCCCGGGCGGTGATCGGCAAGGCTCACCCGAACACCGAGCCGGCCCTGAAGATCCTCAGTGCCGAAGGTTTCAGCCATAAGGGCTACATCGACATCTTTGACGGCGGCCCGGTGATCGAGGCGCCGGTGTCGAAGATCCGCACCGTCCGCGACAGCCAGATGCTGACCCTGGTCATTGGCACCCCGGACGAACAGGCACCGGTCTGGCTGATTCACAATCGGCGCCAGGAAAACTGCCGCGTCACCAGCGCTCGCGCGCACCAGCATGGCCACAAGCTGCTCGTCGATCGCCTCACCGCCAAACGCCTGCAAGTGCAACCGGGTGATACGGTGCGCGCCGTGGCATTGCCCAGGCAGGGGCAACAGGCGGTGGCGGCGTAGCCCCCTCGTATCCCGACTGACCGCCAGGGCATCGGCGGCCCACCTTGCGGGCCCGTTGTTTCGCTTGATGCCATAACGGCATCACCCATACACATTCGTCATCATCTTTGCGCTTGCCACGTGATAGCCTTTGGATCTTTCGGCGTTGACACTTTTGCTCAAGCCCTTCCATTCCATTGGTGGAACTCATATGTCCAGGCTTTCCCATCAAGATTTGCGTGGTAACTTTCGCCAATTGCTGGCTTCCAACACCTGCTACCACACCGCCTCGGTGTTTGACCCAATGTCGGCGCGCATTGCCGCCGACCTGGGTTTCGAAGTAGGTATCCTGGGAGGTTCGGTGGCGTCTTTGCAAGTATTGGGCGCGCCGGACTTCGCCCTGATCACCCTCAGCGAATTTGCCGAACAGGCCACCCGCATCGGCCGCGTGGCCCAACTGCCGGTGATTGCCGACGCCGACCACGGCTACGGCAATGCCCTGAACGTGATGCGCACCATCGTCGAACTGGAACGGGCCGGCATCGCGGCGCTGACCATCGAGGACACCTTGCTGCCGGCCCAGTTCGGGCGTAAATCCACCGACCTGATCGGCGTAGCCGAAGGCGTCGGCAAGATTCGTGCGGCGCTGGAGGCGCGAGTCGATCCGGAAATGGCGATCATCGCCCGGACCAACGCTGCGATTCTGCCGGTCCAGGAAATCATCAGCCGCACCCGGCAATATGAGCGTGCCGGGGCGGACGGGATTTGCATGGTGGGCGTGCAAGACTTCGATCACCTGGAGAAGATCAGCGAAAACCTGACGGTTCCGCTGATGCTTGTCACTTATGGCAACCCGTTGCTGCGCGACGACAAGCGCTTGGCCGAATTGGGCGTACGCGTGACCATCGACGGCCACGGCGCCTATTTCGCCGCGATCAAGGCGACTTACGACAGCCTTCGCGAACAACGGCAGATCTTTACCCAGGCTTCGGACCTGAGCGCCACCGAACTGACCCACACCTACACCCAGCCCGAGGACTACATCCGCTGGGCCGAGGAGTACATGAGCGTCAAGGAGTAAGCGGACTCGCCCCCACAGGATTAGCCTGTGGGAGCAAAGCTTGCTCGCGATGGCGGTGGCACCTCCCACATTGATGCAAGCTGACCCACCGCTATCGCGAGCAAGCTTTGCTCCCACAGAGGCCCGTGGTGGGCCAGATCCTAGCCCTTGCTACGCAGCATTTCTTTCGGCACGTACTTGCCGATCTCGAACTTGCCGATGGCCGCGCGGTGGACTTCATCCGGGCCGTCGGCCAGGCGCAGGGTGCGTTGCATGGCGTACATATAGGCCAGCGGGAAGTCGTTGGAGACCCCGGCGCCACCGTGGATCTGGATTGCCCGATCAATGACCTTCAAGGCCACGTTCGGCGCGACGACCTTGATCTGGGCGATTTCGCTCTTCGCCACTTTATTGCCGACCGTGTCCATCATGTACGCCGCCTTCAACGTCAGCAGGCGCGCCATGTCGATTTCCATCCGCGAGTCGGCAATCTTGTCGATGTTACCGCCCAGGCGCGCCAACGGCTGGCCGAAGGCCGTGCGACTGACGGCACGCTTGCACATCAATTCCAGTGCGCGCTCGGCCATGCCGATGGAACGCATGCAGTGATGAATCCGGCCCGGGCCAAGGCGACCCTGGGCAATTTCAAAGCCGCGTCCTTCACCCAACAGGACGTTTTCGTACGGCACCCGCACGTTCTCGAACAGCACTTCGGCATGCCCATGAGGCGCATCGTCGTAGCCGAACACCGGCAGTGGCCGGACGATCTTGACCCCCGGGGTGTCCACCGGCACCAGGATCATCGAGTGCTGGGCATGGCGCGGCGCATCAGGGTTGCTCAGGCCCATGAAGATCAGGATCTTGCAGCGCGGGTCGCAGGCCCCTGAGGTCCACCACTTCTTGCCATTGATGACCCACTCATCGCCGTCGCGCTCGGCACGGGCGGCCATGTTGGTGGCGTCCGAGGAGGCAACGTCCGGCTCGGTCATGGCAAAGGCCGAGCGGATCTCGCCGCGCAGCAGGGGCTCGAGCCAGCGTTGCTTTTGTTCTTCATTGGCATAGCGCACCAGCACTTCCATGTTGCCGGTGTCCGGTGCCGAGCAATTGAACGGCTCCGGCCCCAGCAACGAGCGCCCCATGATCTCTGCCAGCGGCGCGTATTCCAGGTTGGTCAGGCCGGCACCCAGTTCGGATTCAGGTAGAAACAGGTTCCACAGGCCTTCTGCCTTGGCCTTGGCCTTGAGCTCTTCCATGATGGCCGTGGGTTGCCAGCGGTCGCCTTCGGCCACTTGCCGTTCGAACACTGCTTCGGCCGGGTAGACGTAGGCATCCATGAACGCCGTGACGCGTTCACGCAGTTCCTGAACCTTGGGGGAATACGCAAAATCCATGAGCAGCACCTTCTTGGCAGAGGTTGTTTTAGGTCATGAAATCGATGCTAGTTCAGCTACGAAAATTTACCTAACCTATTCTCGGCGTGTATTAACATTCATCACCGATATATGTTTCACTGATTCTCATCGCCACCCGGCACCTCACAACAAGCCCAAGAACAAGAGTGCAGCGCCATGAATCTGAGCAAGGTCGACCTCAACCTTTTCATTGTCTTCGATGCGATCTACACCGAAGCCAACCTGACCCGCGCCGGGCA
Source organism: Pseudomonas sp. KB_12 (assembly GCF_052114545.1). NCBI lineage: Bacteria > Pseudomonadati > Pseudomonadota > Gammaproteobacteria > Pseudomonadales > Pseudomonadaceae > Pseudomonas > Pseudomonas sp. KB_12. Next base: position 457,424 of record NZ_JBFREY010000006.1, read on the forward strand.
GATCGTCGGCATCACTCAGCCGGCCGTGTCCAATGCCCTGGCGCGTCTGCGCGAGACCTTCAACGACCCGCTCTTCGTGCGCACCGCCCAGGGGATGGTGCCGACGCCCATGGCCCAGAACATCATCGGTCCGGTGCGCAACGCCCTGTCGCTGCTGCGGGTATCGGTGCAGGAAAGCCGGATCTTCAACCCGTTGCAGGCCGTCAAGACCTACCGCATCAGCATGACCGACCTCACCGAAGGCGTGATCCTGCCGCTGCTGTTCCAGCGCCTGCGTCGCCTGGCACCCACCGTGGCGATCGAGAGCTTCCTCTCCAAGCGCCGTGAAACCACCAAGGAGCTGGCCGCCGGCCGCCTCGACTTCGCCGTGGACGCACCGCTCAACACCGACCCGCAGGTACGCCACGTCAAGTTGATGGAAGATCGCTACGTGTGCGCCATGCGCAAGGGCCATCCGTTGGCGGGCAAGGAAAAAATCAGCCTCGATGATTACCTGGCCCAGACCCACGTGCATATTTCCAGCCGCCGCAACGGGCTGGGTTATGTCGACCTGGCCCTCGGCAAGATGGGTATCCAGCGCAAAATCGCCCTGCGCTCCCAGCATTACCTGATGGCCTCCCAGGTCCTGCAACAAACGGACATGGTCATGACCGTCCCCGAGCGCTTTGCCCGTCGTCACGATCTGCACGCCTTCCTGTTACCCGTCAACGATGTGCCGCCGGTGGAAACCCACCTCTACTGGCATGAAAGCACCGACCAGGACCCGGCCAACCGCTGGATGCGCGAGCAGATGATCGAGCTGTGCCAGCAGGTGACGGCCCATGAGAAGAAGCTCGACAAGGTCTAGGCAATCAAAATTGTGGGAGCGAGCTTGCTCGCGATRGCGGTGGATCAGCTTGCATTSATGYTGAATGYGCCGCCGTCATCGCGAGCAAGCTCGCTCCCACAGGTTTTGTGTGCAAAACCTCATTGCTTGACGCGAACGTAAACCTGCCTTTAGCTTAGCGCCAGCCCCTTTCGTTTCGAGCGCGTCCATGAGCAGCCAGACCTACAGCATCTCCGACCTCGCCCGTGAGCTGGATATCACCACCCGGGCCATCCGTTTCTATGAAGAACAAGGCCTGTTGAGCCCGGAGCGACGAGGCCAGGAGCGCATTTATTCGCCGCGGGACAAGGTCAGCCTGAAGCTGATCCTGCGCGGCAAGCGCATTGGTTTTTCCCTGGCCGAGTGCCGCGAGCTGATCGAACTCTACGACCCCTCCAGCGGCAATCAGAAACAGCTGCACAGCATGCTGGCGAAAATCGCCGAGCGCCGGGAACAGCTCGAACAGCAATTGCTGGACATCGAACAGATGAAGCTGGAACTCGACACCGCCGAAGAACGCTGCATCCAGGCGCTGGAGCAGACGCTCAAGGGCGAGGAAATCGTCCAGTAACACTTCCCCCCTGTGGGAGCGAGCTTGCTCGCGATAGCGGTATGTCAGTCAACATGGATGATGTCAGTTGCGCCGCTATCGCGAGCAAGCTCGCTCCCACAGGGGGCAGCATCGTTCTCGATACTTTGGCAACTCACTACAGGTCAATCCCCATGTCCCTCCCCTCCTTTGTACGCCTGATCGAAGTCGGCCCCCGTGACGGGCTGCAGAATGAAGCACAACCCATCAGCGTCGCCGACAAGGTGCGCCTGGTGGATGCCTTGAGCGCCGCCGGCCTGGGTTACATCGAAGTCGGCAGTTTCGTCTCGCCCAAGTGGGTGCCGCAAATGGCCGGTTCCGCCGAGGTGTTCGCGCAGATCCAGCGCAAGCCCGGGGTGACCTATGGCGCCCTGGCGCCGAACCTGCGGGGTTTTGAAGATGCACTGGCAGCGGGCGTGAAAGAGGTGGCAGTGTTCGCCGCCGCGTCCGAAGCGTTCTCCCAGCGCAATATCAACTGCTCCATCAGGGACAGCCTGGAGCGTTTCGCGCCGATCATGGAGGCCGCAAAACAACACGGCGTCAGTGTGCGCGGTTACGTGTCCTGCGTGTTGGGCTGCCCGTATGAAGGTGCGGTCAAGCCTGAGCAAGTGGCTTGGGTCGCTCGGGAGCTGTATGCCATGGGCTGCTACGAGGTCTCCCTGGGCGACACCATCGGCACGGGCACCGCCGGGGCCACCCGCAGGATGTTCGAGGTGGTGGGCGCCGAGGTGCCTCGGGACAAGCTCGCCGGACACTTCCACGATACCTACGGCCAAGCCATGGCCAACGTATACGCCAGCCTGCTGGAAGGCATCGCGGTGTTCGACAGCTCCATCGCCGGCCTGGGCGGCTGCCCTTATGCCAAGGGCGCCAGCGGTAACGTTGCCACCGAAGATGTGCTGTACCTGCTCAATGGCTTGGGTATCGAAACCGGTGTCGACCTGGACGCCCTGATCGCCGCGGGTCGGCAGATCTGCGACGTCCTCGGCCGCCCTAGCGGTTCGCGTGTCGCCAAGGCCCGCAGCGCACAGTGAGGTGTTACCGCTGGCTTTGTAACAGCGGCGAAACGAGTAACACGGAAACAATTTGTCAGGTTTGGCGCGCCAGGTTTTTCAGCTAAAAAATACAAGTCATTGATTTATATAGACTTTTAGAAGTTGGCACGCCACCTGCTATATCTCTTGCATAACAAGAATAAAAAAACGCAGCAAACCCAATAAAAACAAGACGAAACGACTCTGACATAACAAAAACAACACGGCAGAGACGCAGCTAACAGATTTTTTTGGAGAGGATGTGCTTTTCAGGGTGCTTTCAGGAGCAACCCGCAACCGGGCAGAGAACAATAAAACTACCTTCAGGTAGCTCCCGAATCGGTTGGATCGCAAGGCGAAAAAGCAGATCAGCGCTCAAAAAAATACGTTTGCTCTTGATCCCGGATGGGGATCGCCAAAAACAGCGGTAAAGGGCAACGGCTACCAAAAACAACAACAGGCCGCCCCTCAATAATAAAAAAAGAGCACGCGACGACAAAATTAAAGGGGAGCTTCGGCTCCCCTTTGTGCTGTCTGGGGTTTGGGTTTTTCTTGTGGGGGCTTGCTTGCGAAGGTGGCCTGACAGGTGGCCTGGATTTTGTTGATTGAGTACATATCCGTTGCTGCGGTAATGGCGGCTGGCGGTTCCGCTCTTACAGCGGGTCACTTTTGGAAGAGCGCCAAAAGTAACCAAAAACGCTTTGCCCCACCACTTGGTGCCTCGCCTAGGCTCGGCATGCCCGAACGAAGGCATTGCTCCGTGGGCCGCCGCGAAGGGCCATCCATGGCCCAGCGCGGCTACCTCGGCATCCATGCCGAGGTGCCCACTGCGCAATGCCTGCGTTCGGCCAGCGTGGTTTAACGGGGCGTCCAGATCAAGATCCAAAGCAAGAGCGGGGCACATGCCGGCATCTATGTGGCTGAGCCACCGCTATCGCGAGCAAGCTCGCTCCCACAGGGGATCTTCAACAGACACAAAACCCATGTACACCGCAAAACCTGTGGGAGCGAGCTTGCTCGCGATGAGGCCAGCCCATCCAACATCTTCATCGACTGTGACGCCGCCTTCGCGAGCAAGCCCACAGGGGATCTTGCTCAGCCTTCTCTATCGCGCAGTTCTTCGATGCTGATTTCGCGCATGCGGAATTTCTGGATCTTGCCGGTGACCGTCATGGGAAACTCTTCGACGAATTTGAAATGACGCGGCGTCTTGAAGTGGGCGATGCGCTCCTTGCACCAGGCTTGCAGTTCTTGTTCGGAGGCACTGTGGCCGGGATGAAACTTGATCCAGGCAACGATTTCCTCGCCATAGCGCGAACACGGGATGCCGATCACCTGCACGTCCGCCACCGCCGGGTGAGTGAAGAAAAACTCCTCCAGCTCACGCGGGTAAATATTCTCCCCGCCGCGGATGATCATGTCCTTGTTGCGCCCGACGATGCGCACGTAGCCCTGCTCGTCCATGGTCGCCAGGTCGCCGGTGTGCATCCAGCCATCCGGGTCGATGGCATCGGTGGTGCCCTTGGGGTTGTTCCAGTAACCGAGCATCACGCTGTAGCCGCGGGTACACAACTCACCGACAGCACCACGTGGGACGATATTGCCGGCCTCATCGATAATTTTGCTTTCCAGCTGCGGCTGGGTGCGGCCGACGGTGGTTACGCGCAGTTCCAGTTCGTCGGTAGGACCGGTCTGCAATGACACCGGGCTGGTTTCCGTCATGCCGTAGGCAATCTGCACTTCGGCCATATGCATTTCATTGATGACCCGTCGCATCACTTCGATGGGGCATGTGGCCCCGGCCATGATGCCAGTGCGCAGGCTGGACACGTCGAAGTCGCCCCGCTGCGGCTGGTCCAGCAGGGCGATGAACATGGTGGGCACGCCATACAGTGCCGTGGCTTTTTCCTCGGCCACGGCCTTTAGCGTCAGCAACGGGTCGAAGGCATCGTTGGGGTAGATCATGGTGCAGCCATGGGTCATGCAGCCCAGGTTACCCATGACCATGCCGAAGCAATGGTAGAGCGGCACCGGGATCACCAGCCGATCGTCGGCCGTCAGGCCCAGGCTTTCGCCGACCATGTAACCGTTATTGAGAATGTTGTGATGACTGAGGGTAGCGCCCTTGGGGAAGCCGGTGGTACCGGAGGTGTACTGGATATTCACCGGTTGATCGGACCGCAGGCTGGATTGGCGTTCGGCCAGTTGTGCAGGCGTCACCGCCGCACCCAGGACGGCCAGTTGCGACCAGGGCAGGAAACCTGCCGGCGGCTGGGAATCGAGGCTGATCACACCGCGCAAATCCGGCAAGCGTTCGCTCTGCAGGTGGCCCATCGATTGCTCCGCCAGCTCGGGTGCCAGCGTTTGCAACATGGCGTGATAATCCGAGGTCTTGAACGCCCCGGCACACACCAACCATTGGCATCCGGATTGTTTCAGCACGTATTCGAGCTCAGAGACGCGATAGGCCGGATTGATGTTGACCAGAATGACGCCGATCTTCGCACTGGCGAACTGGCTGATGCACCACTGGGCGCAATTGGGCGCCCACACGCCAAGGCGATCGCCGGTTTTCAAGCCTAGCGCCAGCAAGGCTCGGGCGTGCAGATCGACGGCCTCGGCCAGTTGTTGCCAGGTGTAACGCAGCGATTGATGGCGAACCACCAACGCCTCGCCCTCGGGATAGCGCGTCACGGTCTGGTCGAAAACCTCGCCGATGGTCTGGGCCAGCAAAGCCTTGGCCTGGGAGCCACGGGTGTAGCTGTGCTGCGAATGCGAACCGGGTTGATCCATGACGCCCCCTCTTGTCTTTATTAGTGGGTGTAGCGGTGAATCTCATGCTCAGATGCGTTGGGTAAGAGCTGTTCGAGCGCACTTACTCTGGCCCAAGTTGACGTTAACGTAAAGGGCGATTGACAGCCTCTCGTCGCAGGCTTACGTTAACGTAAAGGTGAGAGCGATTTCGCCACTCTCCGCACCCGATAAAAAAGCCAAAGGTGTCCCATGAGCTACCCATCCCTGAACTTTGCCCTCGGCGAAACCATCGACATGTTGCGCGACCAGGTGCAGGCCTTCGTCAAGGCCGAACTGGCGCCGCGAGCAGCGCAGATCGATATCGACAACCTGTTTCCCGCCGACATGTGGCGCAAGTTCGGCGACATGGGCCTGCTGGGCATTACCGTACCGGAAGAATACGGCGGCGCTGGCCTGGGCTACCTGGCCCACGTGGTGGCGATGGAAGAAATCAGCCGTGGTTCGGCCTCGGTCGCCCTCTCCTACGGTGCCCACTCCAACCTCTGCGTGAACCAGATCAACCGCAACGGCAATCACGAACAGAAAACCAAATACCTGCCCAAGCTGATCAGCGGCGAACACATCGGTGCCCTGGCGATGAGCGAGCCGAACGCCGGCTCCGACGTGGTCTCGATGAAACTGCGGGCCGACAAGCGTGGCGACAAGTACGTGCTCAATGGCAGCAAGACCTGGATCACCAACGGTCCCGATGCCAACACCTACGTGATCTACGCCAAGACCGACCTGGAAAAAGGCCCCCACGGCATCACCGCTTTCATCGTCGAGCGCGACTGGAAAGGCTTCAGCCGCAGCAACAAATTCGACAAGCTCGGCATGCGCGGCTCCAACACCTGCGAGCTGTTCTTCGATGACGTCGAAGTGCCGGAAGAAAACATCCTCGGCACACTCAACGGTGGCGTGAAAGTGCTGATGAGCGGCCTCGACTACGAGCGCGTCGTGCTCTCTGGCGGCCCGACCGGGATCATGCAGGCCTGCATGGACCTGATCGTGCCCTACATCCACGACCGCAAGCAGTTCGGCCAGAGCATTGGCGAATTCCAGCTGATCCAGGGCAAGGTCGCCGACATGTACACCCAGCTCAACGCCAGCCGCGCCTACCTGTATGCCGTGGCCCAGGCCTGCGAGCGCGGCGAAACCACCCGCAAGGACGCCGCCGGGGTGATCCTCTACAGCGCCGAACGCGCCACGCAAATGGCCCTCGACGCGATCCAGATCCTCGGCGGCAATGGCTACATCAACGAATTCCCGGCCGGTCGTCTGCTGCGTGACGCCAAGCTGTACGAAATCGGTGCTGGTACCAGTGAGATTCGTCGGATGTTGATCGGCCGCGAACTGTTCAACGAAACCCGCTAACGGAGCTGACCATGGCCACGCTGCACACTCAGCTCAACCCGCGCTCGCCGGAGTTCATCGCCAACCGCGATGCGATGCTCGGACACGTCGAGGCCCTGCGCACCCTGCTCGCGCAAGTTCGCCAAGGCGGCGGTCCCAAGGCCCAGGAACGGCACACCTCGCGGGGCAAGTTGCTGCCCCGTGAACGCATCAACCGGCTGCTGGACCCGGGCTCGCCGTTTTTGGAAATCAGCCCGTTGGCAGCCCACGAAGTCTATGGCGAAGACGTGCCGGCGGCCGGCGTGATTGCCGGCATCGGCCGCGTGGAAGGCGTCGAATGCATGATTGTCGCCAACGATGCGACGGTCAAAGGTGGCTCCTACTACCCGCTGACGGTGAAAAAACACCTGCGCGCCCAGACCATCGCCCAGCAGAATCGCCTGCCCTGCATTTACCTGGTGGACTCCGGCGGCGCCAACCTGCCGCGCCAGGACGAGGTGTTCCCGGACCGCGAGCACTTCGGGCGGATCTTCTTCAACCAGGCCAACATGAGTGCCCAGGGCATCCCGCAGATCGCCGTGGTCATGGGTTCCTGCACCGCCGGTGGCGCTTATGTGCCGGCCATGGCGGACGAGGCGATCATGGTCCGCCAGCAGGCGACGATTTTCCTCGCCGGCCCGCCGTTGGTGAAAGCTGCCACCGGTGAGGTGGTCAGTGCCGAAGACCTGGGCGGCGCCGATGTGCACTGCAAGATCTCCGGCGTGGCCGACCATTACGCCGACAGCGACGAACATGCCCTGGCCCTGGCCCGCCGCAGCGTGGCCAACCTCAATTGGCGCAAACAGGGCGAGTTGCAGCATCGTCTGCCGATTACCCCGCTCTACTCGGGCGAGGAGCTGTACGGCGTGGTTTCGGCCGACGCCAAGCAACCGTTCGATGTGCGGGAAGTGATCGCGCGCCTGGTGGACGGCTCGGTGTTCGACGAATTCAAGGCGCTGTTCGGAACGACGCTGGTGTGCGGCTTCGCCCACTTGCACGGCTACCCGATCGCGATCCTGGCCAACAACGGCATTCTCTTCGCCGAAGCCGCGCAGAAAGGCGCGCACTTCATCGAACTGGCCTGCCAGCGCGGGATCCCGCTGCTGTTCCTGCAGAACATCACCGGCTTCATGGTTGGGCAGAAATACGAAGCCGGCGGCATCGCCAAGCACGGGGCCAAACTGGTGACGGCCGTGGCCTGCGCGAAAGTGCCGAAATTCACCGTGATCATCGGCGGCAGTTTCGGCGCGGGTAACTACGGCATGTGCGGCCGCGCCTACGACCCGCGGTTCCTGTGGATGTGGCCGAACGCGCGGATTGGCGTGATGGGCGCCGAACAGGCGGCCGGCGTGCTGGTGCAGGTCAAGCGTGAACAAGCCGAACGCAGCGGCCAACCCTTCAGCGCCGAACAGGAAGCCGAGATCAAGCAACCGATCCTCGATCAGTACGAAGAACAGGGTCACCCCTACTATTCCAGTGCCAGGCTGTGGGACGACGGCGTCATCGACCCGGCCCAGACCCGCGACGTGCTGGGCCTGGCCTTGTCTGCGTCACTGAACGCGCCTATCGAACCGAGCCGCTTCGGCGTGTTCCGGATGTAAACGGGGAATGTCCATGGATAACTTCAACACCCTCGAACTGCACACCGACCCACGGGGCGTTGCCACCCTGTGGCTCAGCCGCGAGTCGAAAAACAACGCGTTCAACGCCGAAATGATCCGCGAGCTGATCCTGGCCCTGGACCACGTCAGCAGCGATCCAAGCTTGCGCTTCCTGCTGATCCGCGGTCGCGGCAAGCATTTCAGCGCCGGCGCCGACCTCGCCTGGATGCAGCAATCGGCCGAGCTCGACTACCACACCAACCTCGATGACGCCCGGGAACTGGCGGAGCTGATGTACAACCTCGCCAAGCTGAAGATTCCTACGCTGGCCGTCGTCCAGGGCGCCGCGTTCGGTGGCGCGCTGGGGCTGATCAGCGCGTGTGACATGGCCATTGGCGCCGATGAAGCACAGTTCTGCCTGTCGGAAGTGCGCATTGGCCTGGCGCCGGCGGTGATCAGCCCGTTCGTGGTGCAGGCCATCGGCGAGCGTGCCGCGCGTCGTTATGCCCTGACGGCGGAACGCTTCGACGGGCAACGTGCGAAAGAAATCGGTTTGCTGTCGGAAAGTTACCCGGCCGAGGCCCTGGATTATCAAGTCGAACAATGGATCGACAACCTGTTGCTCAACAGCCCGGCGGCCATGCGCGCCAGCAAGGAACTGCTGCGTGAAGTCGGCAACGGCGCCCTTACCCCGGCGCTGCGGCGCTACACCGAAAATGCCATCGCCCGCATCCGCGTCAGCCCGGAGGGCCAGGAAGGCCTGCGGGCTTTCCTGCAAAAGCGTGCGCCGAACTGGCAAGCCGAATCGAATAACAAGGAGCCGCGTCGATGAGCGCCCCTGCCCTCACCACGTTGCTGGTGGCCAACCGTGGCGAAATCGCCTGCCGCGTAATGCGCACCGCCAAGGCCATGGGCCTGACCACCGTTGCTGTCCACAGCGCCACCGACCGCGATGCCCGCCACAGCCGTGAAGCCGACATCCGCGTCGACCTGGGCGGCAGCAAGGCCGCCGACAGCTACCTGCAAATCGACAAGCTGATCGCCGCAGCGAAAGTCAGCGGCGCCCAGGCCATCCACCCCGGTTATGGCTTTCTGTCCGAGAACGCCGGGTTCGCCCGGGCGATTGAAAACGCCGGGCTGATCTTCCTCGGCCCACCGGCCTCGGCCATCGATGCCATGGGCAGCAAATCGGCGGCCAAGACCTTGATGGAAACCGCCGGGGTGCCCCTGGTGCCCGGTTATCACGGCGAAGCCCAGGACCTGGAGACCTTTCGCGACGCCGCCGAGCGCATCGGCTACCCGGTATTGCTCAAGGCCACGGCCGGCGGTGGCGGCAAAGGCATGAAAGTCGTCGAGGACGTCAGCCAACTGGCCGAAGCCCTGGCCTCGGCCCAGCGTGAAGCGCAGTCCTCGTTCGGCGACTCACGGATGCTGGTGGAAAAGTACCTGCTCAAGCCACGCCATGTGGAAATCCAGGTATTTGCCGACCAACACGGCAACTGCCTGTACCTCAACGAACGCGATTGCTCGATCCAGCGCCGCCACCAGAAAGTCGTGGAAGAAGCCCCCGCCCCCGGCCTGACCCAGCAACTACGCCAGGCCATGGGTGAAGCCGCCGTGCGCGCAGCCCAGGCGATTGGTTACGTCGGGGCCGGCACGGTGGAGTTCCTGCTGGATGCGCGGGGCGAGTTTTTCTTCATGGAAATGAACACCCGGTTGCAGGTCGAGCATCCGGTCACCGAAGCGATCACCGGACTGGACCTGGTAGCTTGGCAGATCCGCGTCGCCCAGGGCGAACCCTTGCCGATCACTCAAGCGCAAGTGCCGCTGCTCGGTCACGCCATCGAAGTGCGGCTATATGCCGAAGACCCGGTCAACGATTTCCTGCCGGCCACAGGACGCCTGGCGTTGTATCGCGAATCGGCCGAGGGTCCGGGTCGGCGGGTCGACAGCGGGGTTGAAGAAGGCGATGAAATCTCGCCGTTCTACGACCCGATGCTCGGCAAGCTGATTGCCTGGGGTGAAGACCGTGAACAGGCGCGCCTGCGGCTGTTGAGCATGCTCGACGAGTTTGCCATTGGCGGGCTGAAAACCAACATCGGGTTCCTGCGCCGAATCGTGGCCCACCCCGCCTTCGCGGCAGCAGAGCTGGACACCGGATTTATCCCACGTTACCAGGCGCAATTGCTGCCAGAGCCGGGCGAATTGGATGACGCATTCTGGTTCGCAGCCGCCCAGGGCTTCGCCTTGAGCCTGACACCGCGCGTGCGCTGCGATGATGCCGACTCGCCCTGGGCCAGCACCACCGGGCTGCGTCTGGGGCTGCCAAGGGAGACCACCTTGCACCTGAGCTGCGAAGGCCAGGATCGCGCGCTGACGCTGGACGTTAGCGCCCATTGCGCGGAACTCGAGGGCGGGCAACTGGTGATAGAGCACCACGGCCTGCGCCGCAGTCATCGGGCCATTCGCCAGGACGACAGCCTGTATCTGCAATGGGCGGGTGACCTGCACCGGATCGACCTGTACGACCCGTTGGCCGCCGCCGAGGCCAGCCACAGCCATCAAGGTGGCCTGGCCGCGCCCATGAACGGCAGTATCGTCCGGGTATTGGTGAGTGTCGGCCAACCGGTGGAGGCCGGAGCTCAACTGGTGGTCCTGGAGGCCATGAAAATGGAGCACAGCATTCGTGCGCCCAAGGCCGGGGTGATCAAGGCGCTGTATTGCCAGGAAGGCGAAATGGTCAGCGAAGGCAGCGCCCTGGTGGCGTTCGAAGAATAGGCATCGGCCCGCTCCCAGGGCCGATCCAGTCAGAACCTGATGGTGGCCTGCACCACCACACCGATGAGGCGACATTGCTCGGTGTACAGGTTTTTCGGGTAAGTCGGATTGAGCGGAACCAGGTAACGCTGCCCGCTCTCTTCGATCAATTTGCGAAAGGTCGCGTCACTGCTGCCGGGCAAGCAGGCGACCACCAGTTTGCCAGGCACCGCCTCGATGGCCGGATCCACCAGGATCGACATGCCCTCGGGAATGCTCAAGCCGCTGGGTGCGGTCATCGCGTCGCCCACCACCACCAGCCAGAACGCGGCTCCCAGGGCGTGGTAGTCCGTCAGCTCGTAGCGCGCCTGGCTATAGGCGCCAGGATCGCCTTCGCGAACCTCGCCAACCTCGTGCCATTCACTGACCGGGTAGCGGAAGTACGGGTTGTACTTCTGCGCCAGGGCCATGCCTTCGTCCGTGGAGGTGTCCGGCTCGCGAATCACCATCGCCACTTCCAGGAACTCCAGCCCCAGCTCCCGCAGGACCCGGTTCATGTCTTCGACACTGGGTTGCCGGCGCCTGGTCAGCCAATGGCCGACGCCGCCCTGGGACATTCCCAACCGTTCTGCGAGCACCACTTGCGTGATGCGCAGCTCCTTCATCTTGGCCTTGACCAACTCTATCCATTTATCCATGTGCGGCACGATACGTGGATGACTCCGGCCATTCAAAACACAAATTGTAGTATTTAAATTATCGTCACAATTACGATAAGTACTACTCTGGATTCAGGAGTTCAGCCCCACATACGGAGATTTTCATCACCATGGATACACCCAACAAAGACCAACCCGGCAGCCCTTTCGACAGCACATTCCCTTCCTTGCAGGATTGCCCGGCGGCCAAACGCGCCCTCGACTACTACTTGAAACCAGGTGTTTCGCAGGCACAGGCAGAACATCGTTTCTTCGACGTCAACCACAGCGTCAGCGCAGAAGAAGCCCTTGTTCACGCCTGCGACCTGCTGCGCTGTGCGGCGGCGACCGCCCACGAGTCCGCCAACCAGTTGAACGGTTCGAGCCGTGACCTGGCATTTTCGGTGGTGCACATGATTGATCTGGTCAAGGTGATGCTTGACCGATCCCTGGATCGCTACCCGACTCGCTAGGGATAACACTTGGGAATGTCGTCGCGAACGCGGACGACGAGAAAAAATTTTCCAATCGATGCGATAAAACCATTTGACTTGCAAATGATAATGATTATTATTGCACCAACTGATCGCGAGATCAGTCGATAGACCAGAAGACCTTAGGTCGGACTTCTGGAATATCTCCTCATCAGGCTAATCACGGTTTTTGACCCGGCTTTTTGCCGGGTCTTTTTTTGCCGATTTTTCGGCTTATGGCTTCAGGCTAATGAAGTCTTTTTGGGTGCTGCCAATTCGATGGCGGCGATGATAGCAAATGAATATCCGTTGGCAAGAGACGCCCCGCCACACAGGCGAAAACTATCGACAACCAGCGCTTGAGAATCAATTGCAGACTCTCTAAGCTGGCTCGGCGTCCAGGGAGGACGCCCCCTCGTTTACGTGACGTAAATCGTCTCGGTTCCCCCCATCTTGCGTGTACAGTAATGGCCATGAAAATCCTCTCCAGGAATCGTGACCGTGGCTAAATCTTCCTTTGATATCAGCGCCAATTTCGACAGCGGCAACATCGAGGTCGTCGACATCAGCAACCCGCTGCAGTCGTTGCTCAAGATCAGGCCCGACACCCGCAGCGCCCATTTCCAGTGGTTCCACTTCAAGGCCAGCGGCCTGCACGTCGGCCAGGAGTATTCCTTTCGGCTGCTTAACGCCAGTCAATCGTCTTACAACAAGGCCTGGACGGGCTACCAGGCCGTTGCCTCCTACGATCACGTCAACTGGTTCCGCATTCCGACCCAATTTGAAGGCGACGCCCTGCGCTTTTATCTGGAGACCGAACAGACCAACGCCTGGTTCGCCTACTTCGAACCCTACAGTCGCGGCCGACATGATTGGCTGATCGATCAAGCGCAGCACAAGGCCGGCACCGAACTATTGGCCGTCGGTAAAAGCGTGGAAGGCCGTGACATTCAGCTGCTGCGCAAAGGCAGCGGTGCGCAAGGCCGGCGCAAAGTCTGGATCATCGCCCAGCAGCATCCCGGCGAGCACATGGCCGAGTGGTTCATGGAGGGCGTGATCGAACGCCTCCAGCAGCATGACGATGCGCAACTGAACCAGTTACTCGCCAAAGCCGATCTGTACCTGGTGCCGAACATGAACCCGGACGGCGCATTCCACGGGCATCTGCGGACCAACGCCATGGGCCAGGACCTCAACCGTGCCTGGCAGAACGCCAGTCCGGAAATCAGCCCCGAGGTCTTTTTCGTCCAGCAGCAAATGGAAAAGTACGGCGTCGATCTGTTCCTCGATGCTCACGGCGATGAGGAAATCCCCCACGTCTTCACCGCCGGTTGCGAAGGCAACCCGGGCTACACGCCACGCATTGCCGAACTTGAAGAGCGCTTTCGCAGCCATCTCAAGCATCAGACCAAAGACTTCCAGACTGCTTACGGCTACACCCGCGACGAACCGGGCCAGGCCAACATGACCCTGGCCTGTAACGCGGTCGGCCAGAAATATGACTGCCTGTCCCTGACCCTGGAAATGCCGTTCAAGGACCACAACGATCACCCGAACCCGATCACCGGCTGGTCTGGCAAACGCTCGATACAACTGGGCAAGGATGTGTTGAGCACCATCGAGGCCATGGTCGACGAATTGCGCTGATCCAATGACCTGATCATGTCCCTCGTCTAAGGTGAACACCTGTGGCGAGGGAGCTTGCTCCCGCTCGGCGTTGTAGGAGCTGGCGAAGCCTGCGATCTTTTGATCTTTCACTTGAAATTCAAGCGCCAGTGGAAAGATCGCAGCCTCGCTTCGCTCGGCAGCTCCTACAGACACCACCCAGCGGGAGCAAGCTCTCATCAAACAAAATCCATCCCCTTGTTCTTAAAGCTTTTTTAAGCCGCAACCAATCGGACACCCAACTTTGTAGCCTTGCGCTGCAAAGCTCTAAGCTGACGATCACGGCTTTTAGCCTCGTACTCGTCCAT